>DATGWS010000275.1:0-8964 GCA_035299365.1 Candidatus Didemnitutus sp. | reverse complement strand
CGAATAGCGAATAGCGAATAGCGAATGTCATCCCGAGCGTGGTCGAGGGATCACTCTAGAAAACGAAAAACGGCGTGGCCCAATTGGGACCACGCCGTTTACTTTTTATCTGCGTTCGCTGTTCTGCGTTCGCTGTTCGCTGTTACTTCGCCTGTGCTGCCTTAACTGCATCTTGCAGGGCCTGAACGATTTCCTTGAACTTTTCAGCTTCAGCGCCCTTGAGGGAGCCACGTTGCATGAGGGTGAAGAGGTTTTGGACCTGCTCCATCTTCATTTCCACCGTGACCATGTCTTCGTCCTTCTTGGAGGCCTTGTTGGCTGTTTCAATAACATCAACAAGGATCTTGCGAGTGTCGAGATAGGCGTCCACTTCGGTGCCGCGGATATCAACGCCGGCGATGAACTGCGTAACGGCCTTAACATCTGCAAGCTTCATCTTTGGCTTGATCATTACAGGAGCTTGGGCAGCAGGAGTGAGTTGTCCGCCTTGGGCAGAAGTGTCAACTGTACCTACGAAGAGGGCGGCCACGAGGGCCAGAATTGCGAAAAGACGCATAACATTGGTTCAAAGGGTGAAACAAACGCTGTAATATACGGACAAGTTGTTGGTTGAGTGTGCAGGATCGAATTCGGTATTTCCTCGGAAAGTTTGAGTGCACTGTATCGGTCGCACATGGGGTGGTAGACTCTACGTAACATGTTGGTCGCGATAACGCGCATGAAGAAGTCGCTACCAACCATGCAGTATGGACTTATTGCGGACTAGTAGAGACCTTACCCCCACTCGTAATCGTCAACAGGTGGATAGGTTGAGTCTACCAGTGATGTAAGAATGTGTTTGCATCGTGTTGGTAAAGAGTTATGTTTGTACCTGAGTCACTTACGCACGGACAGAACTCAGAAGGCATGCAGCATAACTCTCATTAAGACGCTTCGGGGAATCCGCACCCATGGCTAAACGCACAACGACTCGTGTAACGCAGAGAGTCCTCACTCAGGACAAGCAGATAGCTACGGCTGTTCTGACCCTGAAGGATTACAACCCTGCGAACAAGGAGTTCACTGCGCAGCGGTTGCGGGAAGCTCTTAAGGAACTAGAGGAAGCTACGGCTGCCGAGCAAAAAGCGCTCGAGGCCGTAGCAAAAGCCAGAGAGGCCTCGGTCCGTATTGAAGGTGAATTTCATGAGCTTGTCCTGGGCACAAAGCGCCAGGTGCTTGCTCAATACGGCGACGATTCAGACGAGATCACGCGTCTCGGTATGAAGAAGAAGTCGGAACGCAAGTATGGACGTCCCCGTAAAGGGGCTTCCAGTGAGCGCAGCTAAACCCACTGCTCTCATGCCAAGGGGAAAGGCATGAAGCACAGAGAGGAACTCGCAGCTTTGTGGGAAAGATGCGAAACAAAAAACGGTCACTCGGAAGAGTGACCGTTTTTTTTTGTTTCGAGGTCCCTGTCGCTTCGGGCAGGTCATGATTGTCATAACGTCATTTTGTCGCTACGTCATTACGTCATTTCAGCTAAGGGCTTCTGCGGCTGCGTAAATTTCATCGTAGTTAGGCTCTACACCAGGGTTCTCGGTTACATGGACGTGACGGATGATGCCTTCGGCATCGATCACGAAGGTTGCGCGGCTTGAGCGAGTAAGACCCTGGATGCCGGCGAAGTTCTCGAAGAGCACATCATAGGCACGGATCGTATCGAGGTTGAAGTCGGAAAGAAGAGGGAACGTGAGGCCATTGGCTTCTGCGAAGGCTGCGTTCGAGAACGGAATATCAGCGGAAACCCCCAGGACAGCTGCCTTGGCGGAATTGAGGCGCTGGATAGCGCTCTGGAAAGAGCACATTTCTGCCTTGCAAACGCCTGTAAATGCTGCTGGGAAGAATGCGAGGATCACTGTTTGCCCCTTAAAAGAAGAGAGGGTAACAGGGGTCTTTGTAGTGTCGAGAAGCGTAAAGTCCGGTGCGGCTGTGCCGACGGAAAGTGCCATTGAATACTCCATAGAAAAAGTGGTGATCGAATTGGGACTGCAAACCTACCAACGGGGGACAACACGTGCTAACTTCCCGAAGTTCTGCTCACGTGTTTCAAGGGAAAATCATGGGATTCAGCTACGGTGAGAATGATCTGGTAACAGTGAAAAGCTGTTACTCACCAGTCGATGCGCACGTTCTCATGGGGCTCCTACGGGACAATGGAGTTGAATCCTTCGTAGCAGATGAGGCCCATACGAGTTGGCAACCGTATGCAACCTATGCCCTGGGTGGGGTAAAGGTGCAAGTGCGAGGAGGGGATGTTGAAAGGGCACTGGAGATACTTGCTTCGCCGCTTGAGGGGGAGGCAGGTCAGGAAGTGGACGATGAAACTCGTGGATTCGATGTGCAATGTCCTGAATGTGGGTCAAGGATGGTGCACAGACGAAGTTCGTTCAACATCTATCTTTTCATGATGGCACTCTCTGGATTCGGAGTTCGACAGAAGTCGAGCAATACTATGGTGTGCGAAGTGTGCGATCATCGATGGGAAGAGGAATAAACAAAACTATATTGCGCCGTTGGTGACTTGATCACAAAGAGAGACAATACACGCATGGCATTTGATCTCAAGTTCCGCAAGGACATAACGCAGCTTCAAAGTGATGCTGCGCACTCAACGGATCTCAAGCGAACGCTTGGCCCGATGAATCTCATCAATCTGGGCATCGGCGCTATCATTGGTGCCGGACTGTTCTCGCTCACGGGAATTGCTGCTGCAGAACACGCAGGCCCGGCAGTTTCGATCTCCTTTGTGATCGCTGCCATTGGATGCGCCTTTGCCGGACTCTGCTATGCAGAGTTTGCTGCGATGATCCCTATGGCAGGTAGTGCGTATACGTATGCATATGCAACGATGGGCGAACTCTTCGCATGGATCATTGGATGGGACCTTGTCCTTGAATATGCCGTTGGTGCCTCTACTGTTGCGGTGTCGTGGTCTGCCTATGTGGCCAAATTCCTTGCCTACTTCAATGTTCATCTGCCTACGTCGATATCGATGTCGTATTGGCAAACCCCGCCTGGAAGTCCCGAGCACGGCCTTGTGAACATTCCGGCGATGATCATCGTCTTTGCCGTATCGCTGCTCCTTATCCGTGGTATTCAGGAATCAGCTCGAGCCAATGCCGTTGTGGTTTTCCTCAAGGTTGCGGTGGTGATCATTTTCATCGGTCTTGGATTCGCCTACATCAACGCTGATAACTACACGCCGTTCATCCCTGAGAACACCGGCAAGTTCGGCGTCTTCGGCTGGAGTGGTATCCTGAAAGCTGCCGGAATGGTCTTCTTTGCCTTCATTGGTTTTGATGCAGTTTCTACCGCAGCTCAAGAGGCAAAGAACCCACAAAAGGACATGCCGATCGGTATCCTTGGTTCGTTGATCATTTGCACCATTCTCTACGTCCTCTTCTCGTTTGTTATGACGGGTGTTGCCAACTACACGGAGTTTGCCGGTGTTGCAGCTCCTGTTGCTGTTGCTGTTGAGAAGATGGGTATCTCTTGGTTGGGGCCAGCGATCAACCTTGCAATTATCGCCGGATACTCCAGTGTGATCTTGGTGATGTTGCTTGGTCAAAGTCGGGTGTTCTTCTCCATGTCTAAGGACGGATTGCTTCCGAAACTTTTCAGCGACTCACATCCGAAGTTCAAGACGCCGTGGAAGTCGAATATTCTGTTCGCGTGTGTTGTGAGCCTCTTCGCAGGGTTTGCACCGATCGCCATCGTAGGTGAGATGACTTCTGTTGGTACTCTCTTTGCCTTTATCGTGGTCTGTCTTGCCGTGCTTGTGCTGCGCTACAAAGAACCGGAACGTCCGCGTCCGTTCAAGACGCCATGGGTGCCGTTGATCCCGGTCCTTGGCATCATTGCCTGTGGCACATTGCTGGTCTCTTTGTGTGTAAGCGATTGGATGCATGCTGCGCGTCTTTTCGTGTGGCTCGGAATTGGACTCCTTGTGTACTACTTCTACAGCATCAAGCACTCCAAAGTGCGTAAAGCTCAGGCATGAGTTTCCGGCGCGACCTCGGACTTTTTGATGCAACGATGATCGTTGCCGGATCCATGATCGGATCGGGCGTCTTTATCGTCAGTGCAGACATAGCGCGTAGTGTGGGTTCTCCTGCACTGTTGCTCCTTGTGTGGGTTATCACGGGAGCACTTACACTTATTGCTGCGTTGTCCTATGGAGAGCTGGCCGGACTTCTTCCTCATGCTGGCGGACAATACGTCTACCTGCGCGAGTCGTTCGGGAGAATGTCGGGATTTCTCTATGGCTGGACGTTGTTCACCGTGATCCAAACCGGGACCATCGCCGCGGTGGCAATGGCCTTTGCAAAGTATACCTCCGTGCTCTTGCCGGGTGTTGGCGAAGCTAATGTTCTCATCGACCTTGGCTTTACCATCGGCTCAAAACCGGCAACGATCAATGCAGCACAGATCCTCGCCATTGCCAGTATCATCGGCCTTACAGCTCTTAATGCTCGAGGCGTTCGGCTTGGCAAACTCATTCAGAATACCTTCACCACAACGAAGATTGTGAGTGTTGTTGCACTTGCCCTTGTTGGTTTGGTGGTTGGCTGGGGAAGCGGCGCATTTCACGTCAATTTCGATGACCTTTGGACGTCGCAGCTGCCGTCTCTCTCTCCGGAGAACCCTCTCTTTGGTGCGCCCCTTATCGCCATCATTGCCGTTGCCATGGTTGGTTCTGTCTTCTCCAGCGATGCGTGGAATAACATCACCTTCGCTGCAGCAGAGGTCAAACAACCGGAGCGTGTGATCCCAAGAGCACTGCTTGGCGGAGTGGTCCTTGTAACGGTCCTCTATTTGTTGACGAATGTTGCCTATATGTCGGTCATGACGGTAGGGGGCGATGCGGCCGGTGCAACCACTATCGAACGCGGTATCGCCTACGCCACCAACGATCGTGTTGGTGCAGCAGCAGCCGATGTGATGTTCGGTCCCATCGGCGCAACAATCATGGCCGTACTCATCATGATCTCTACGTTCGGATGCAACAATGGCATCATTCTCAGTGGTGCTCGTGCCTACTACGCAATGGCCAAGGACAAACTCTTCTTTTCAAAGGCAGGGGAGTTGAATGAAGGGGGCGTGCCAGCCCGCTCATTGTGGATGCAAGCGATATGGGCAAGTGCATTGTGTTTGAGCGGGAAGTATGGTGATCTGCTCGATTACGTAGTCTTTGCCGTGTTGATCTTCTACGTTCTCACGATCATGGGGATCTTCAGACTCCGCAAGACACGTCCCAATGAGCCCCGTCCAATAAAGGCATTTGGCTACCCATTCCTGCCGGCGTTGTATATCATTGCCGCGCTTTTCATCTGCGTGTGCTTGTTGATCTATAAGCCCGACTACAGCTGGCCGGGACTGATCATCGTTGCCACAGGTGTTCCGGTATACTTCGTGTGGAACGCTCGCACCAGGGTATGATATGCCTCGTCGGTTCGACCCCACAGAAGAACAATTTGAACGACTCGTAACTGCGTATGAGCGATTCGCCCCCTTCGATCAACAGATGATCGATGCATTCAAACAGGTGCATAGGGGTGTACGGATTGCCAAGGGCGAACGGTGGCTGAGCGTAGGTGAGCGTTGTGAACATGTAGCCTTTGTGGTGAGTGGTCTGCTGCACATGTTCTACGAAGTGGATGGAAAGGTCACCTCCATTGAATTTAGTTTTGAGAATGGGATCACGGCAGACTACGACAGCTTTCTGCGTCAAGCACCAGCCAGAGTAAACATCGAAGCACTCGAAGATGCTGAGTTGTTGGTGATGTCGTTCCAGGGCATGCAATGGTTGTATGAACACGTGTCCGGTAGTGACAGGATTGGCAGACGCGTTGCAGAATTCCTCTTCATGGCAGTAAGCGCAAAGAACGATTCCTTCATTCTCGATACGCCTGAGCAACGGTATCTCACGCTGCTTACTACGCGACCAAAGCTCATGCAACGCGTCCCGCTCTACCTCATTGCATCGTACCTCGGTGTAACTCCGGAGGCTCTTTCTCGTATTCGGCGCCGTCTCGCGCAGCAGGGTGTATCAACTTCTTGATCTGGATCAAGGCATGACATATGCTCCCGAGGCGATGTTCGCACCATAGAACAGCCAATCATCATCGGAGCACTTGTGTCAGTTCGTTTATTCCTTCGTCTCTTTTTCCTCTTTTCGATCTCACTGCCAGCACTGGCCCAGGATACCCTTCAAAAGGGAACACAGGTCATTCGCGGTACCGTGCTTGATGCTATTTCCAACAACTCTATCACAGGCGCAACAGTAACGGTGATCGAGAATGGAAAGACAATCAAGGGGGCGATCGTAAAGAAGAATGGCACGTTTCGTATCGCTGGGGTGCCCCTTGGACGGAAGATCGTGAAGATCACGATGATCGGCTACGAACCCTATGTAAACGACAATGTCCTTGTTACTGCGGGCAAGGAAGTGGTGATGAGTGTTGTACTTAACGAGGCGTATTCCACTTCAAAAGAAGTCGAGGTTGTGTACGATCGGATGTCAGATGATGCCATTACCAACAGTGAATACACGTCGGTATCTGCTCGTGCCTTTAATCTTGAGGACACAAAGCGATATGCAGGTTCATTGGGCGACCCATCGCGGATGGCACAGAATTTTGCTGGTGTCGTTGGAGCCAATGATAGTCGTAATGACATTGTGGTACGAGGTAACTCACCCGCTGGAATGCTCTGGCAGATGGAGGGCATGATCATCCCGAACCCGAACCACTTTGGTTCACTCAACAGCACAGGTGGCCCTGTGAGTATGCTCAACAACAATGTCCTCGAAAAGTCAGACTTCATGACCAGCGCTTTTCCGTCACCATACGGGAATGCACTCTCCGGTGTCTTCGATCTGCGCATGCGCAATGGTAATCCCGAGAAGTATGAATTCGTTGGCCAGGTTGGATTTAATGGCTTTGAGCTCGGTGCTGAAGGCCCGGCCTGGGAGAATAGTTCCTTTGTTGCCAACTACCGCTACTCAACACTTGGTGTGTTTAAGACCCTGGGTATCAACTTCGGCACTGGGTCGGCCGTGCCGGACTATCAAGATGCAAACCTAAAACTCACATCAAAGATCGGTGAGTGGGGCACCCTTACACTTTTTGGTACAGGCGGAAAGAGTGATGTTGCGTTCTATGGAAATGACATCGACACAACGGTAGTTGATCTTTATGGAGACCCCGACAGAAACACCGAGGTAGAGTATCAAACAGGATGGATGGGTCTTTCGTATGAACACATCCTCAACGAGAATACGTTTGCAAAGATCTTGGTGGGTGCTTCCGGTACCTATGAACAATACAAGGGCGACTCGATCAATCAGCAAACTCGTCAGGCCTATCACGACGAAGAAGCAGAGCTCACAACAACGCGCTATAGTATCGCCGGTAACATCCGGCATAAGTTCTCCAATCGAACATCGATCACAGGGGGCTTCTTTGTTGACCGCACGATGTACGATCTCTATCGGATAGAGAACATTGGATTGAGTAATGAGCTCGTGAATATTGATATCGAGGACAACGCCACGCTCTCTCAGGGTTATGCTCAGCTGCGGACGCGACTCACCGAGGAATTCACATTCAATGCCGGACTCCATGCGCAGTATTATACATTGGGCGATGCCGTTGCTTTAGAGCCCCGTGCAGGTATTGTGTGGAGTCTATCACCAACAATGAGCCTCAACGCCGGATATGGTCTGCATAGTCAAGCCCAGAACATCTACGTCTATAACGTACAAGAGCCAGATTCTGCCGGAACACTTGTCCGAAGTAATCTCGATCTTGGTTTCACGCGGAGTCACCATGCCGTGCTCGGCTATGATTGGTTCCTCAGCGATGACATTCGACTGCGTGTTGAAACCTATTACCAGTGGCTCTTCGACGTACCGATCGAACGAACTCCTTCAAGCTTCTCAGCCATTAACACCGGTGCTGGATTTGCTCCAAGCAATCAGGGCAACCTTGTGAATACTGGGACCGGTCACAACGTTGGTCTTGAACTCACCCTCGAGCACTTCTTCCGTAACGGTCTATACTTCCTCGTTACGGGTTCGTTCTTTGACTCACGGTATGTTGGTTCGGACGGCATTGAACGCAATACAGCCTACAACACGCGGTATGTTGCCAACATTCTCGGTGGCAAAGAATTCAAGGTGGGAGACAACAATGTTATTGCCCTCAATCTTAAGCTCAGTACAACTGGCGGACGGTATCTCACACCGATCGACCTCGAAGCTTCTGCAGCGGCCGGACGTACAATCTATGATGAGAGTCAGGCCTACACTCAATTGCAAGACGCGTATTTCCGCATGGACGTGCGACTCTCGTATCGCATGGAGCTGGGCGCTTCAACGATGGAGTTCTCTCTCGACCTGCAGAATGTAACCAATAATCAAAACGTCTTCACGCAGGTATACAATCCTCGAACTGGCGGAATCACAACGGAATACCAGCAGGGATTCTTCCCGGTTCCAACGTTTCGCTGGACGTTCTAACGCATCACCGTTACCATCTTCACGCTTGTGAAGCCGTGAGAGATGCTGCGGAGCATGTAACGTCCCACAGGCAACGCAGACACATCAAGAGCAACATGATGTTCTCCTGCACTGAGTTCGTGTGCAACATGTTCCCATACAACAGAACCCGTGAGGTTCACAAGCTGAAGGTTCACAGGTGAATTGTCTGTGAGAGTGATGGTAACATTTGTCTCTGTTGAAGCGAGGTTTGGCCATACGGAGATCGCGAGAGACTCATTACCTGGGGTTCCAACCAATTCGTCCACACCCGTCGTGATCACCGTTCCAATGCGCCCCTTACCCATGTCATAGAACGTGCCACTTGCTGAACTTCGAAGAGCACAACAACGAATCATGTATTCAATAGCACCTTCGTTGCTCAG
>DATGWS010000274.1:0-4073 GCA_035299365.1 Candidatus Didemnitutus sp. | reverse complement strand
CACGAAGTCCGCTCTGCAACGACCAAGCATCAGTGATGTTCCACGTGTTTTGGGCAAACACGGAATGGATGTTATCCCATACATCAAGCAAGAACACCGACGATTGATTATTCGTTGATCCATCGGTTCTACCCGACGTGTTCTGCTCATAGGTGAAATTGTAGATCGTGCCTTCATATCCAAACTTGAATGTCAGGTTCTCCGCCGTAAACCACTCAAACTCTGTCTTCAAGGAATAGTCGGTGATACTGTTATCGATGGCAAACTGAAATCCAGCTTGGTTTCCGTCGAATCCATTGTCATACCTGCTAGCGCTTACGGTTGCTACGGAGAAAAGATCCGATGCATAAATATGTGACCAGCGAAGTGATGTGGCTCTGTTACCGATACCGACGTTGAAGAGTAATCCCGGCTGTTCGAAATTGAGCTTGTCGCGCGTGAGAAATCCACTGATGGACAGCTTATCATCGTCGGAAAGATTCTGTGTGAGCTTTGCATTCACATCGTAGAAATTGAAGTTCGGGAAGGGGCTCTCGGGGTCCTCCGGTAGAAGGCCAAGAAGAAGATCGAGATACGTTGCTCTACCGCCGAGGAACCAAGAGCCATTTCCGAGCGGACCTTGCAGAGATGCGCGGGATGAGATGAGTCCGATACCAACAAGACCCTCCACGTGGTCCCTGTTCCCATCCTTCTGTGTGATGTTTAATACTGCGGACATTCGTCCGCCATACTCGGCCGGAAACCCACCCTTAATCAGATCCACGTCCTTCACAGCATCGTTGTTGAATGCGGAGATAAAACCAAAGAGGTGCGTTGGATTGTATACCGTCATACCATCCAGCAGGACGAGGTTTTGGTCCGGTGAGCCCCCTCGAATATAGAGTCCGGAAGAAATCTGCGACGATGAGAGAACGCCAGGCAACATCTGTAAGGCTCTAAAGATGTCTGCCTCACCACCGATCCGTATCTGGGACAACTGCTCCATTGGGATGTTGACCTGCGAGATAGAGATCTGACGTTTGTCTTCGGTGCGTTCAGCAGAAACCAGTACTTCCTTGGTGGTCGCCTTTGATTGGACCATCTGCACACGGAGCTTAACGGAGCTGCCGGCTTCGATTCTGACCTTGACTTCCTTGCGGATATAGCCAATAGACGTCACAACAACCGTTTGTTCACCCAGCGGGATGTTGGCGATCGAGAAGTATCCGCTCTTATTGGTATAGGCACCGAGTTTTGTGCCCTTGATGGTAACAGTTGCACCTACAAGTGTTTCTTTGGAGGTGGTATCCTCTATGAAGCCATTGATCGCCCCTTTATCGGGGTCCGGTTCGATAGCAGCAAGAGAAATGCCCACCGCAGTGGTGAGCATTACAAGGAGGATCGATGTATGACGGAGAAGCTGTTGCATAGGTATTGGGAGACGCCGTAAACGAACTCAAACCGTGTTTGTTGCATATGACGAGGATTGTTGTGTGACAGATGCCTAATTTTGGAGCTATCCTACAACGTACCACAGCACCAAGAGCACTAGAACACCATGGCCATCTACATAACAAGTGATTGCATCAACTGTGGCGCCTGCGAACCGGAATGTCCCAACACGGCTATCTATGAAGCTGGTGCAGAATGGGACCTCGCGGGAGCAAAGTATCACGACAGTACATCGCCGGCCGGATTCAAGGGTGAATTCTTTTCCTCAGAGTTTTACTTCATCGTTCCTGACAAGTGCACAGAATGCAAAGGGTTCCACGATGAACCTCAATGTGCTGCCGTATGTCCTGTAGATTGCTGTCTTCCCGATCCGCATAATGTTGAAGACGAGGCGGCACTTCTTCAGAAGAAGGACTACCTCGATAGCATTGACCAGATTCGTCTTCGTAGTTGAACCATGTTCGCCGAACTTCATGTTGAACGTGGACGAATACGCGCCATACTTCCTAGCATTACCGGAACCATCATACGAACGGAAACTGATACGTTCGAGTTCCCGGGATGCTCTGTCTACCCTGGATTTGTGGACAATCATGCCCACATCCTAGGACTCGGCGAGAGACTCACGTTTGTTTCCCTGCATGATGCGGAAACTGAATCGGAATGTATTCACCGATTGGCCAAGGGTTCGACTAACACTCATGGTTGGCTCCGAGCAATGGGTTGGAATCAAGAGCTTTGGAAATCACGCTCCTGGCCCACACGAGTTGCTCTCGACGCTGTTTTTCCTGATACGCCGGTTGTTGCAATGCGTGTGGATGGGCACGCTGCATGGGTCAACTCAACAGCCCTCACACTTGCCGGCATCGATGTAACAGAACATCCCGGTATTCTCGTGGATGCGGAGATGGAGCCCCTTCTCAATGTTATACCACAGCATTCGGCCGAAGACATCAGAGCGATGATCCTTGCTGCCACAACGTATTGTTCGTCGATGGGTATTACAGAGATCCATGACATGGATGTGGCTGAGGTATGCCTTGAACCATTCCGACTTCTCGCCGAGCAAGGTACTCTTCCGGTTCGGGTACAATCATTTGTAGGTGCACATCACGACGAATGGCAGGACATCGGTCTTCTGCCGGCAGGGGGCGAGTTTCACCGTCTCACAGGTGTGAAATTCTATGCTGACGGCGCGTTAGGTTCACGAGGAGCCGCACTACGTACACCGTATGCAGACAGCCCATCTACAACTGGTTTTGCGTTGTTGTCGCGTGAACAGATGGTGCGTAAGGCACGTGCCGCTGTTGATGCAGGCTGGCCTGCAATTGCTATTCATGCCATTGGTGATGCAGCAGTTCGTAACGTTCTCGATGTCTACGAGACTGTTCGCACGTGGGATGATGGCAGCGATGTGATTCTCCGTATTGAACATGCTCAACATGTGCACCCTGAAGATGTTCAACGTATGGCAGACCTTCGCGTGTTTGCATGTGTGCAACCGTCGCATTGCATCAGTGACGCAGCTATGGCTGAACATAGGCTGGGACCGGATCGCCTGATGTGGGCGTATCGGTGGCGAAGTCTGCTTGATGCAGGAATACAGGTGGGTGCCGGGTCGGACTTCCCTATCGAGTCACCGAGCGTGCTTGCAGGACTCCAGGCCTTCGTATCCCGTACGCCAGGAGGAATGAGTAGTCCTTGGCAAGGCCAAGAACGCATCAGCATGATTGAGGCACTTAGAGCCTATACAAGCGGTGCCCACGCAACGTCTGGCATGGAGTACCGTAGAGGATCACTCAACATTGGGTATGATGCCGATATGGTGGTGGTTGACAGGGACGTTGAGAGTTGTGATATTGATGAGCTCGTAGACACACGCGTGATGGCTACCTTCACTGCCGGCAAACTCAGGTATTCTCTATGAGACCAGATCTACAACGTGCTTTCATCGGTCGTGTAACAGATGTTTCCTATGATCTGTTCAGGAAGGAACTCCAAGCTAGTCTCGGTATGGAGATCGCATTCCGGATATGCGAGATGCCAATCTTTGTTTCGCACGACTTCCGACGCGACCTTGAATCAGCTGCCGTTGAGATCATTCAGCAGTGTATACGTCCAACCTATCTAGCGAAAACCGATCGCACACTGACACCGGAGACTACGGTAAGGAATGAAAATGATCGACCACTCTTTTCTGTGGTCGACTTTGCTGTCTGTCAGAACGAGCAAGGAGATTGGGTTCCGAAGCTCATTGAACTCCAGGGATTCCCTTCGCTCTTCGGATACCAATACCTCTATGCCTCGCGGATGCGAGAGGCATACGAAATGTGGGAAACCACACCTTTTTTCAGTGAACTCGATCACGAGAGATACGTGGACTTGCTACGTGAGTCCATCTTTGGTGCACATTCACCTGAAGTTGTTGCCTTGTTAGAGGTCGATCCGGAAGCTCAAAAGACGCGGCCAGATTTTGTTGCCATGGAGCAGCTTATCGGCCTTCGGACCGTGAACATTCGTCACGTGGTGAAAAACGGACGGGAACTCTTTGTCCGTTCTGACGATGGATCACTCAGCCCCCTCAAAAGGATCTTTAATCGAGCCATCGTTGATGAACTGAACGATCTGGGAGTGGAGCTCAA
>DATGWS010000273.1:0-11626 GCA_035299365.1 Candidatus Didemnitutus sp. | reverse complement strand
ATATTCCGCAGCACTATACGTCTCATGTGGGTCACGAATATCGATGCAATGATGGGGAACGAGGGTTTGCTCTTCACGTGTTGGCTTGGCAGTGCCAATATCCATATATCGATAGATTTGCCGTGCATCGGCACCGATAATCTCACAATGGATGTGTGTTGCCAACTGCAAAGCAACCCCGGTCTTGCCGGAAGCTGTTGGACCGGCAAGAACAACGACGCGCTTCATTTCATGCTGCACTGGCATCATCCCAGCCCGACCTGCCGATCAAGGGTACAAACTTGAAGGGACCAAGGTCTTCTGCCTTCCACGAATCTTCGGCTGTGCGGACAACGCGATAAAGTGTTTGGTTCTCGAGAGATCCCACAGGCACAACAAGACGTCCACCAATTGAGAGTTGTTTCGCTAATGGTTCCGGCACATCCGGGGCCCCTGCAGTAACGATAATTCCCTCATACGGGCCTCCTTCACGAAATCCAATGGTACCATCTCCGATCCGACATTGAACAGTATAGCCAAAGTCGGCAAGTGCTGTACGAGCTTTCTGTGACAACAATGGATGTCGCTCAATAGTGACTACGCTCGCACCCATTTGGGCAAGAACAGCAGCTTGATATCCGCTACCGGTACCGATCTCCAAGACTCGCATTCCACGCGTAACCTTGAGAGACTGCGTCATAAAAGCCACGGTGTACGGCTGTGATATAGTCTGGCGGTTGTCGATGGGAAGTGCTGAGTCTTCGTACGCCCTTCCTGACATAGCAGGTGGAACGAACACTTCTCGAGGAACGGTGTTAATAGCTTGCAATACACCTTCATCTGTTATCCCGCGCGAGCGAAGGACCTCAACAAGGCCTTGGCGTTGAACATCAAACGGAGTAGCAACTTTGGCTGGACGTGGATTCATCGTTCTGGTGTTTCTTAGGCTGCCGCTATGGCTGCCAGTCGTTCTTGTAATGTTGTGCGTAGTTCAGACAGGGGAATGTCGAGTTCAAGTTCGCCGTGATAGGCAAGACTCGCTGTTCCTCGTTCTTCAGAAAGAATGAGTACTACAACGTCTGCCTGTTCGGCGATTCCCAAGCCTGCCCGATGGCGTGTGCCTAGGTTCCGCGTTCCAATCCGCTGAACATTGCTAAGCGGTAAAACACACCGTGCTGCTACGAGTGATCGGTTATCGATAACAACTGCACCGTCGTGAAGCGGTGATCGTGGGTTGAAAATCGAAAGGAGTAGTTCAGATGATACGGCTGCGTGGAGTTCAACACCTGTGTCTACAGTAACCTTGATATGTTCCGCACGAGAGAACACGATAAGTGCTCCAATGTGTTTGGCAGTCAGCTCACCCACAGATTCGATCACGTCGTCAATCGTTTCAGAGTTACTTGTACGCACAAAAACTCGAAAGAGCCTGGATTGTGTGAGGATCAAAAGTACCCGGCGTAGTTCAGGTTGAAAGAGGACAACAAAGGCGATCAGACCGATATCACCAATGCGTCTTAATACCCAGTTCACCGTCTTCATCCCAGCTGCATCGGTGACAAAACTGAGGATCAAGACAAGACCAAGTACGATCAGGATCTGCACTGCCAGTGTGTCCCGAAGCGTACGGTACACAATGTAGAACAAGACAGTAATGAGCAGTACATCGATAAGATCGACCCACGTAAAGGCGAGGAATCCTATACGAAGTAGCTCATTCATGACGTGGCATCGTTGCCATGTGCACGTTCCTTGCGTTCTGCATCACGTTCATAGGCAGCTACGATCTCCATCACCAATCTGTGACGAACAACGTCGGCCTTCTCAAACTCAATGAAGTCTATTCCACTGATTCCGCCGAAGAGCGTGAACACATCCAAAAGCCCCGAGTCATGTTTCTTGGGTAGGTCTATCTGCGTTACATCACCTGTAACAATAGCCCGTGAATTCCTTCCGAGCCGCGTTAGAAACATCTTCATCTGCGTCCGTGAGGCATTCTGCGCTTCGTCGAGGATGATGAATGAATTGTTGAGCGTTCTACCACGCATGTAGGCAAGTGGTACGATTTCCACGATGCGCTTTTCGAGCATGCTTTTCAACTTATCAGGACTCACCATATCACTCAGAGCATCGAGTAGGGGGCGGAGGTATGGATCCACTTTCTCCGAAATGTCGCCAGGAAGGAAGCCGAGAGATTCACCTGCTTCAACGGCCGGACGTGAGAGTATGATCCTCGATACTTCGTTTGCACGCAGGGCAGCTAGAGCCATTGCAACAGCAAGAAAAGTCTTACCGGTACCTGCCGGTCCTATACTGAAGACAAGATCGTTAGATCGAACCTTGCGGTAATACTCCATCTGACGAGGAGTACGCGCGCGGACCATTTCCTTCTTACCCCAAAGGATAACGGAGTCAAGTTCTTCTTGACTCATCGAACTGGGTACTACTCCAGCCCGTCCGCCATCAACTAGGTCTACGATCATCGAGACGTCTGCCAACTGGAGACGTCCCGTACGTTTGAGTGTGTGCGTAAGCTCTTGAAAGATCTGCTCGATCTTTTTTACTTCTACAGGTTCTCCTCGTAGAACAACTGTGTCTCCACGAACGGTGATCGCTGTGTCGAACTTATTCTCGATAAGCTGGAGATTTGCTTCCTGGGCACCGAACAGCTCGACGAGGTCGACGTCCGGTAATTTGATCTTCTTCTCTACAATGTGCATTGAGGAGCGAGATGATGAAAAAATGGTGTTGGATTCCGTCGAAGATACATCAAAAAAAAGGGCCCGATAATCGGGCCCATTCTCTATTCGCTATTCGCTATTCGCTATTCTCTGTTCTCTATTCGCTGTTCAATTACCTGCTTCAGTCTTCTTCGTTGTCGTCTGACCAGGAGCGGTAGTTGTTGTGTTCTCCACGGGAGCAATCGCGGCAGCAGCTGCTGCGCGCTTCTTGCGCCAGTATGAACGCTCGGCCTTCATCTCATCTGAAGTCTTTGGTCCGGCTGGTGGGACAGTAAGAACCCAACCTGGCTGGATCACATCAGGGTTCTTGATCTTGTCTGTATTAGCCTGCCAGATCTTTGGCCACTGGAACGGATCTGCATAGATCTCTTGGCGACCGGCGATATTCCAGAGGCAGTCACGGTTTTCAGCCCATGTGCCAACGGTATATCCCTTGATTTTCTTTTCGCGATAGAGACCCTTGATGTCACGATGGAGAGACACAATACGGTCGTAAAATTCTGGGAGGATGGCGATCTGTTCACGAGCAAGCTCATTGAGGCTGCGCTCAAGGCCCTTCACTTCATCCTGGCGGTCTGCGAGCTGGTCATCCGAGAGGCGCTGCATTTCACGAACGCGGCCTTCCAGTTGTCCAAGACGCTGACGGAACAGGTTCACATCAGCTTCCGTGGCACCTACAAGAGCGTAGATGTCATCGTTGCACTTCTTGAGTGCCGAAACCGATGCGGCAAGGTCGCCTTCTGCCTTCATGATATCAGCGCGTACGGCATCAAGTTTCGCTTGTGCCGTGGCATTCTGACCTTGGAATTGCATGATGCGCGCATCGGCTTCATCACACGTGAGTTCTTCATCTACCTTGCTTGCTGGTGGTGGCGGTACTTGCTGTGCAAAAGCAGGAGCAAGGAAGCCACAGAACAGCGCGATAAGAAGGAAATTCTTCATAATGGTTCAGTCCTTTCGTGGCTTACTTCTTTTTTGGAGTTGGTGCTGGTTCTGGTGTTGGTTCCGGTGCATTCGGATCCCAGTCAGGCCACACATTCGGCCACTTTGCCTTCTTATCTTGCACAAAGGAGAGGCGCTGATTACAGTTGCGAACCTCGCCTTGACGGCTGCTGAGTTCGCCTTGAATGCGCGAACGATCTGACTCTGACTTCTGAATGTCCACCGCGAGCTGCTTTTCGTCTGTGCGCAGCTGACGGATTTGTGCTAGCTGCTCATCTTTAATCTTGCAGGTGCACGACGTAAGTACGAGCGCCGTACTCATTGTGGCTATTGCCACCATGGCGCCGTTCCATTTGTTCATACGTCCTCCTTCGAATTGCTGGATACGTGAAATTGCTACTGTCCCTATTTGCTCTGTTCAGACCAAGAACCAGACTCCCCGGTGTCTAAACATGTTCCAAATATACGGTGTTAGTCCTCACGGAGCATGGTGTTGGTGATTATCTCTCCATATAAAGGCAGCATGAAGCCTGATTCGAGAACTCCTATCTTTGCTGTCCAACAAGATCGATCATAGACCGAAAACAGCATGTCTACTCCCCTCGAAAAATCCTACAGTCCTTCTGCTTCCGAACAACATTGGTATGAGGTATGGCAACGCACCGGCATCACACGGTCTGCCCCGTCAGACAAACAGCCGTACTCAATCCTGATGCCCCCTCCCAATGTAACTGGTATACTCCATTTTGGTCACATCCTGAACAATACGTTGCAGGATATGTACATCCGTTGGGCTCGTTTGACAGGAAAAGAAGCGTGTTGGTTTCCTGGTCTCGACCATGCGGGGATAGCAACACAGACGAAGGTTGAGCAGGACCTCAAGAGTCAGGGTGTTTCTCGTCACGACCTAGGCAGAGAGGCATTCATCGAACGTGTTTGGGAGTGGAAGGAGAAGTACGGAGACATCATTCTCAAACAGCAACACACACTCGGTGTCTCCTGCGACTGGGAGAGAACTGTCTTTACGATGGATGAGCATGCCTCGGAAGCCGTGCGCGATGTATTCATTGCACTGTTTGATGAAGGTCTGATCTATCGTGGCAAGAGGATCATTAACTGGTCTCCGGTTGCTCAAAGTGCACTCAGCGATGAAGAAGTGGTATTCAAAGAGGTGAAGGAGCATCTCTACACCCTGCGATATCATCTCGAAGATGGCTCAGGAACGCTGCTTGTAGCTACTGTCCGACCTGAGACGATTTTTGCCGACGTGGCGGTTGCCATTAACCCCAAGGACGAACGTTACGCGCACCTCATCGGTAAAAACGTGATTGTGCCGATTGGTGGTCAGGCTATTCCAATCATCGCCGATGACTACGCAGATCCCACGTTCGGCACTGGTTGCGTAAAAATTACGCCGGCTCATGATCCAAACGACTTTGAGATCGGAACGCGCCACGGTCTGTTAATGCCTTCGTGTATCAATGCAGATGCAACGTTGAATGAGCTAGCAGGAGAGTTTAAGGGACTCGACCGTTTTGTAGGCCGACGGAAGGTTGTTGCGGCTCTGGAAGATCGCGAGCTCCTAGAAAAGAAAGAAGACTATACTCACAATGTGGGCTTCAGTGAACGTGGCGGCGAGGCAGTAGAGCCCTATCTCAGTGATCAGTGGTTTGTTCAGATGCGCCCCCTAGCCATACCGGCCCTCGAGGCTGTAAAGGACGGACGTATCACGCTCTATCCGGAACATTGGGGCCGAACATATGAGCACTGGATGTCGAACATTCGTGACTGGTGTATCTCTCGCCAGCTCTGGTGGGGACACCGCATCCCGGTCTTCTATGCAGAAGACGGTAGGTACACCGCTGCTCGTACTACACAAGAAGCCATAGAAAAACTTGGTCTAGATGAAGGGGCTTCCCTCACGCAAGACCCCGACGTGCTAGATACGTGGTTCTCATCCTGGCTCTGGCCAATGACCACCATGGGCTGGCGCGGACCAGCCCTGCACGATGCAGGTGAGGATAGCGAGAGTGAAAAACTCATGAGCTATTACCTTCCAACGAACCTTCTTGTGACCGGCCCGGATATCATCTTTTTCTGGGTGGCTCGCATGATCATGGCTTCTCTCAAGTTTCGAAATGAGATTCCATTTCGTGATGTGTATTTCACGTCGATCATGCGAGATTCACGCGGGAGAAAGCTGTCCAAGTCTCTAGGGAATTCCCCAGACCCGCTGGATGTGATCGCGCGATATGGCGCTGATGCCGTGCGATTTACGATGATCTACCTCGCGCCGATGGGGTCGGATGTTCGTCTCGACATCGATGAGAAGACACAGGACATTCCATCGATGGAGTTGGGCCGGAACTTTGGAAACAAGGTTTGGAACGCATGTCGATTCCTTCAGTTGAAGCAGGGTGAGATCGCATCAGAGGCGGACACAGGAACAGCTACATACACATTGTCTACGGCAGATCGATGGATCTCTTCGCGGTACAACACAACGGTGAAGCTTGCCACACAGGCACTGCACGATTATCGGATTACGGAATATTCAAAGATCCTTTACGATTTCATTTGGCGCGACTTCTGCGATTGGTACGTGGAGATCGTCAAGGTTGAATTCTCACAGGCTTCGTCGGATTCACAACGTGCGGCCCTTCTCGCCCACGCATTTGGAATCATCGAAGGTACTCTTACGCTCCTTCATCCGGTAATGCCATTCCTCACAGAAGAGCTCTGGCATGGCCTTTATGGAAAGGGGGCCGACGATTCCATTTCTACAACAACAGCACCTATCGTTGAGGAATCAAAGATCGATGCCGATGTGGAAACGCGATTCGAGATCCTGCAAAGTGTTGTTGAAGGTGTGAGGCGCCAGAGAGCGGAAATGGGGATTCCACCAGGAGAACGATTGGACGTATACATGAACGTTCAAGAGTCGATGGTTGATTTCTTCCGAGAACAAGCGCCAACGATCACGTCTCTGGGAAGATGTGCTGAGCTCGTCATAGGATCGGGAGTAAACAAGCCCGACGGGTCTGTAGCGGACGTTGTTCGTGGAGTGGAGATCTACCTTGTTGTTGCCGGTAAGGTAGACCTGGTGAAAGAACGTGCGCGGTTGACGAAAGAAGTAGAACGGCTGCGCAATGCCGTAGCTGGAGTAGAAAAGAAGTTGACGAACGAATCATTCGTGAACAACGCCAAACCTGAGGTTGTTGAAGCTGAACGTCAGAAGCAACGCGATTGGTCTGATGCCATCGCAAAGATCGAACGCAATCTTGCATCCATGTGAGCCCCCTTATGACCTATATCATCGAACCCCTCAGAACTCCGGTTGGGAAATATGGCGGCGCACTCAGTTCGGTCCGTCCGGACGACATGGCAGCCGATCTTTTGCGTGTTCTTGTTGAGCGCACAGGACTCGATCCGGCTTCGATTGATGACGTGATCCTTGGCTGTGCAAATCAGGCCGGCGAAGATAATCGCAACATTGCGCGAATGGTGGCTTTGTTGGCCGGACTTCCGGACTCGGTTCCTGGGGTTACGGTAAACAGACTGTGCGCATCCTCCCTTGAGGCCGTGATTCAAGGGATGCGTGCCATTGTCAGCAATGAGGCCGATGTGGTCATTGCCGGGGGAGTTGAGAGTATGTCCAGAGCCCCCTACAGCATACCAAAGAATGTATCCGGCGCAGCAACCTTCGGCAATCTCACAGCCTATGACACAGCACTTGGCTGGAGATATCCGAATCCCAAGATGGAGGCCTTGTTTCCTCTAGAGGTGATGGGGGAGACGGCAGAGAATATTGCCGAACGGTGGAACATTAGCCGCCAGGACCAAGATGCGTTTGCCATGAGGTCTCATTTTCTGGCAATAGAAGCTCAGGATAAGGGGCTCTATGATGACGAGATCGTTCCGGTTGTGATTCCGCGCAGAAAGGGTGATCCCGTGGTAGTATCACGTGATGAAATGCCACGCCGAGACACGTCAATGGAGACCCTATCCGGACTCAAGCCTGCATTTCGCAAGGGGGGATCGGTAACTGCCGGTAACGCTTCTGCGCTTAATGATGGGGCTGCTTTGATGATCCTCGCCAGTGAAAAGGGTCTTGCCAATCAACCCAAACTTCGGTCACGCGTGATTGGTAGAGTCCTACACTCGGGTGCTGTTGGAGTAGACCCGCGGATCATGGGAATCGGTCCGGTTGGTGCAATTCGTAAGGCGTGTGAGCGTAGTGGTGTTGCCGTATCGGAGCTTGGTCTTCTTGAGATCAATGAGGCCTTTGCAGCCCAGTCATTAGCCTGTATCCGAGAACTTGGTGTGGATCCGGAGATCGTCAATGTTAATGGTGGAGCCATTGCCATTGGTCACCCTCTTGGAATGAGCGGTGGGAGGATCATCGGCCATCTTCTTCGGGAAATGAGGCGCAGAAATGTTCGGTATGGTGCTGCGGCTTTGTGTATTGGGGTGGGACAGGGACTGGCTATCGTAGTTGAATCTGTCTAGGACGGTTCACGTACTTCCACGAATTGTTCACGGTGGTTTGATGCTTCATTATTGTTGTTATCAGCAGTGAATATCCTTTCTCAAAATACCGTCCCAAGCACGTTTGATAGACTTCTGACCGATACCGGTCAGGAAGCTCTGTTACTTCATGCTCCAAGCGGTGTGGTCCATTTTGCGAGCCAATCGGCACCCTATGTATTGGGTGTCTCGTCAGTACAAGGAAAAAATCTTCTCCAGTTACTCCATCCTGATGACGCAAGCACTGTTCAGATTGGGTTCCGCGATTGTGTGATACGAGGAGCCCCCTTCATGCCTCGTACAGTGCGTCTTGGAGAACGTTCCTTGGTACTGATGACGATGCCGGTTAAGGACATCAAGGGGGCTGTGATTGAATTGCAAACTACGATACGAGATGTATCTGAGTTTGTAGCCTTGAGAGATCAGATCATCGTTCAAGATGCTGTTGCTACAGCTACAAGCGAGATGGCCCTCGTTGGTGGATGGCGTTTTGAGCTCGCCAAGAATGAGTTATTCTGGACAGCTGAAACCCGGAGGATACTCGAAGTACCACATGACTTTGAACCTACTCTTGAGTCGGGGATCGGTTTTTATGCTGAAAGTCACAAACAGGAGATTCGTGAAGCTATCCGTAAGGCTATAGAAGACGCGGAGCGACAAGACATTGAAGCTCCGCTCATAACATACACGGGTAGGCATATCTGGGTAAAGGTGAGCATCATGCCAGAGGTAGTTGATGGCTCAGTGGTGAGGATCTATGGGGCATTCCAGGATATCACAGAACACCATCAACGAGAGATTCAACTGAAGTCCTTGGTGGACGAGTTATCCAAGCAGCGAGATCAACTTGAAGAATATGCCTACGTGATCTCGCATCATCTGCGTGGCCCTGTTGGCAATATCGTTTCACTTCTTAAAGAACTCGACACCGAGAGATCTTCCGACCTTTCAAATGAGACGGTCATACACCTCCGAGAAAGTTCAAGTCTGTTGCTTGATACCTTGGAGGACCTGACGCATGCGATCATTGTACGTCATGATGGGGCTCCCAATTATGAAAGTCTTCGAATTGAGGACGTGGTCAAGACTGTTGCACATGGACTAGATGAGCTGATAACGAGCTCAGGAGCAAACATTTCGGTTGATGTTGCAACATTACCAACAGTTGAGTATCCGAAAACCTATCTCGAAACGATCCTTCGTCAGTTGATCACCAACTCTATTCGGTTTGCTGCACCTGGGAGACCCCCTCGGATTCGCATCACCGCCATATCAGATGGCGATGGACAACATTTGGAGGTTAGTGATAACGGTCTAGGTATTGATCTAGATAAGTACAAAGACAAGATCTTCCGCATTCGAACATCGTTCCATCGAGGTTCTGCCGGACGTGGGGTAGGATTGTTCCTGATCAAAACGATCGTTGAGTCAATGGGTGGGTCAATCTCGTTATTGAGCACGGTCGATAAAGGAACTACCGTAAAGATTTCTTTCTGCACTACACCTCCTATTGAGCAGCGATAATGGCACAAACCTTGCTCGTTGGCCTCGTGGATGATGATAGAGTCTATCAGTTCACAACAGAACGCATGCTCCGGCGTATCGACGCTGACCTTCGATTTATGTGGTTCAAGGATGGGGAAGAAGCCCTTGGGTATTTGATGTCTCATGCCAAGGAGCCCAACCTTTTGCCTGACATGCTCATACTTGACATCAATATGCCCTATATGGATGGTTGGCAGTTTCTCGATGCTTATAGCACACAAAAGAGTGTATTGGCTAAGAAGATCGATATCTATATGATCTCGTCGTCGGCAGATGATAGAGATCAGAGCCGAGCCAAAGCCTATAGTGATGTTACCGACTACCTCGAAAAGCCTATCACGTCAGACCTTCTTCGATCTCTTCTGGCGAGATACCACCAACTACACGATAGCTGGCTCTGAGCGTTGGTTCTGCGTTATATTTGCTTGGTCGTTTCACATCTACCGCTCAGGAAAAGGCATGTACGCAGCTCCAAATATCGTCCTCCCGATCATTCAGGATATCCACAAGGTGGACATCTACGAATCACATGGCGGTTATAAGGCTTATCGCAAAGCTTTGACCATGACGCCGGATCAGGTGACGGACGAAGTGAAACGTTCAGGTCTGCGAGGCAGGGGTGGCGCGTGTTTCCCTACAGGACTCAAATGGTCGTTCATGCCAAAGGGCAACGAAAAACCAAAATACCTTGCTATCAACGGCGACGAGTCGGAGCCCGGCTCATTCAAAGACCGGCAAATCTTTGAACAAAACCCTCATCAACTCATCGAGGGTATTCTCATCGCCGGATATGCGATGGGAATCTCAAAGGCATTCATCTACATCCGCGGTGAATATCACAAGTGGGTTGAGTGTATGCAGACAGCCGTTGATGAAGCATATGCAAAGGGTTTCTTGGGCGACCGTATGAAACAGACGTTTGGTAGTGACTACGCCCTTGATATCGTAGTGCATAAGGGAGCAGGAGCGTACATCTGTGGTGAAGAAACCTCACTGATGAACTCGCTCGAAGGAGATCGAGCCTATCCGCGTTTCAAGCCTCCGTTCCCGGCAAACAAGGGGCTATGGGGCATGCCTACCACGATCAACAATGTTGAGACTATTGCTACGGTACCGGCCATTCTCGCTATGGGCGCGGAAGCCTACGCCGCGATCGGCGCACCTGGCCATTCCGGCACCATTCTTTACGGCGTTAGTGGTCACGTAGTGAAGCCCGGCGTGTATGAACTTCCAACAGGCACATTACTCACAGACATCATTCATAACGTGTGCGGCGGGGTACCTGGTGGCAAGAAAGTAAAGGCCGTTATCCCAGGTGGTTCGTCCATGCCTCCTTTGCGAGGTGATGAGCTCGAAGGCATTCGGATGGATGAAGAGTCGCTGAAAAAGATCGGCACCCACATTGGTACAGCTGGCATCATGGTAATGGATGAGGATACGGACATCGTGGCGGTTACACTGCGCATTGCCCGATTTTATCATCATGAGTCTTGCGGACAATGCACACCTTGCCGTGAAGGATGTGGATGGATGGAAAAAGTTCTCCATCGCCTTCATCATGGTGAAGCTACGTCCTCTGACATTGACCTTCTCTACAACGTTGCTTCGAATATCGAGGGCAATACGATCTGTGCTCTTGGCGATGCAGCTGCCTGGCCTGTAAAAGGGTTCATCGAGAAGTTCCGAGACGAATTTGAAGCGCGCTGTATTCCAAGCCGCTCAGTTGTCTCGCTGAACGTAGTACACGGGCGTCGCAACACGGCTTCGACCCTTGTAAAGACCATGCAGTAATCTACGCCCTCCATGCGCATAGGTATAATCGGTGGTTCTTTCAATCCGATCCACATCGCCCATCTAATCATTGCAGATCGTTTCTGCGATCAGATGGAATT
>DATGWS010000272.1:0-3092 GCA_035299365.1 Candidatus Didemnitutus sp. | reverse complement strand
GTATCGAATCGGAACTCGTACCCAAACACGGATCGGCTTTCCATTTACCAAGGCCGGAGTGAAGGTTTGGCGGCCTACTGCATCAAGAGCACTTTGATTTAACATCTCGTTGTCAGATTCAATGATCTTCAGTTTCTCAATGCAACCCGTTTTGCTTATGAGTGCTCCCACGAGCACCATCCCGGAAATACCATTTTGACTAGCTTCAATTGGATAAACAATCGAACGTGCGAGCGCTGACGAATCGTATGAAGGTTCCACTTTAACTCCAACCAATTTTTCGGCGCCAGGACCTTTAGGAACATACGGGGGCTCTGGGTGATTCCAAGCTAGTTGATTCGGTGCAAGATTTACGTCAGTAAAGAACCTGCATACCTTTCCGAATACGGAGTCTTTACACGAAAACGTGACCTCTGTTTCTCCTCGGAACCCTGGCTTAAGCACACACCGGTCAGCATACCACTTGGCGATGAACAAAATCGAAGGGTGATCTGTCTTCCTATCGACAGGACGAATGCCCCCTTCCGAAATCGCCAAAGTGAAAGAGAATGTCGACGGAAGGACACTGTCTACGACCGGAATTGACTGTGGTGGCACTACAAGGCAGTACTTTGTCAGCTGTTCCATGTCCTTCGTTTCAACTACCGCGCGACCAAAGAGAACTGGCTCTTGGGCAAAAACCAACGTTGACAGGACAACGAGGCCTACAGCGATATGAGTTACACGTACGGACATGCCACCTGAGCACCATTGCTCTTCGTTTGAAGCTCCGGTACGTTCACGGCACAATCAGGGCGTGCGATTGGACAACGTGTTCTGAATCCGCAGCCGCTCGGTTTGTTGAGGGGCGTAGGGATGTCACCTTGGAGCACGACGCGTTCTTTGTTCTTGCGTGTGGGATCGGGTTCCGGAATTGCAGAGATCAAGGCCTTTGAATACGGGTGTACGGGATCGAAGTACACTTGATTTGCTGTGCCAATCTCTGCCACATTTCCGAGGTACATCACAGCAATACGCTTGGAGATGTGATACACTACGGATAGATCGTGCGCGATGAAGAGATACGACATGCCGAACTCTTTTTGAAGATCTTCCATTAGGTTTATCACCTGAGCCTGGACTGACACATCAAGAGCCGACACGGGTTCATCACAGATGATGAGATCAGGATTCGTAGCTAGGGCTCGTGCAATACCGATACGTTGACGTTGTCCGCCGGAGAACTCGTGCGGATATCGTCCGGCATATTCCGGTTGGAGTCCAACTCGCTCAAGAAGCCACATCACCTTCTCATCCACTTGCTGCTTCGACATCTCCGGCATATGGATTTCAAGGGGCTCTGCAATGATCTGCTTTACCGACAACCGTGCGTTTAACGATGAATACGGATCCTGGAAGATCATCTGGATCTTTGAACGGAACGCGATCATGTCGCGCTTCGAAAGATGAAGAAGATCCGTTCGTGTACCGTTCTTATCTACGTAGATCACTTCCCCATCGAGCTCAACACCTGGAGAAACATGCTTGAGGATGTTGATGAGTGCGCGACCAACTGTGGTCTTACCGCAGCCGGATTCGCCAACAAGGCCTAACGTTTCACCACGTTCGATCGTAAAGGAAACACCATCAACGGCTTTTACTTCAGCTACCTTGCGTTGAAGAACGCCACCATGCACGGGAAACTTTACGCGTAGGTTCTTTACCTCGAGAAGGGGCTGACTCATTGCACACCTCCTACCGGCTCAACGAGGTGACAACGTACGAAGTGTGCAGGGGAAATCTCGCGCAATGGTGGTTCCTCGTTATCACATTTGTCGATCTTCACTGCACAGCGCGTGCAGAACTTGCATCCTACCGGCAGATTCATGATGCTTGGGACATTTCCCGGGATTGCCCGAAGCTTCTCTCGCCCCTTGGTTTCCATGTTTGGTCGGGGGATGGATGCCATCAACCCTTCTGTGTATGGATGTCTTGGATGAGCAAACAGTTCTTCTACTGATGCCACCTCCTGGATCTTCCCACCATACATCACGATCACACGCTGACACATCTCAGCTACAACTGCAAGGTCGTGCGTGATGAGAACAATAGCGGCATCCTGACGTCGCTGCTTGAGTTCCATCATCAGATCGAGGATCTGCGCTTGGATCGTTACATCAAGTGCGGTTGTTGGTTCATCCGCGATCAGCACCGATGGATTACAGGCAAGTGCAATGGCGATCATCACACGTTGACGCATCCCACCGGAGAATTGGTGCGGATAGTCGTTGATACGTTTTTCCGGGTCAGGAATACCAACAGCACGGAGCATGTCGATGGCCTTTACCGTGGCTTCCTTCTCCGAGATCTTCAGGTGTGCTTGCAGCACTTCCGAGATCTGCATGCCGATCCGAAATACCGGGTTGAGCGACGTCATCGGTTCTTGGAAGATCATGGCGATCTCCCGACCACGGATCTGATACATCGCCTCATAGGACAGCTTCACGATGTCCTGCCCCTTAAAGAGGATCTCTCCGCCCATGATCCTGCCCGGTGGGTCAGGGATCAGCTTCATGAGAGATAAGGCCGTCACAGACTTTCCGGAGCCAGACTCACCAACAATCCCGAGTACTTCGCCTTTGTAGATATCGAAGGAGATCCCATCAACGGCTTTAGCCCACGTGCCTTCAATATTGAAGTACGTCTTGAGGTCCTTGACTTCGACGAGTTTTTCTTTTGTCACAGCAGATACCAATTGATGCGTGAGGAGGGGGCGTTCCTATCGCAGACGCGAGAACACCTTCGGATCGAATGCTTCCCGAATACCTTCGCCAATGAACACCACGAGAGTGAGCGTGAGGAACATGGCACTGAACGGGACAACTACCAACCAATACCGTGTGATGTTAGAAAGTCCAACACCAATCATCTGTCCCCACGAAGGTGTAGGGGGCGGCATTCCAAAGCCCAAATAGTCGAGCGACACAAGAGCACTTATCCCACCCACCAGAGCGAACGGGAAGAACGTGATGATTGGAACGAGTGTATTCGGGAGGATGTGCTTGATGAGAATTGATCGCGTTGGCACTCCGATGGAAACCGCGGCAGCCACG
>DATGWS010000271.1:0-3580 GCA_035299365.1 Candidatus Didemnitutus sp. | reverse complement strand
AGTAGTCAAACGGTTGTCCCCGGGCTCTGACTTTGTATTCTTAACTTGATCATTACCTTTAAAGGTTCTAGCCATGGCATTCAATCGGCGGAAGTTTCTTAAGACTGTGGCCGCTGGCGCTGCGGTTGGCAGTATCCAAACATTCGGATTTTCACGGGCCTCTGCGTTTTCTGATGTGAACATAGCAAACCGAATGAAAATGCCAGGTACGTATGCTGGTGATACACTTTCATTGAGGCAGGGCAGTGCCAACATCTACACGGACCATGTGTCAAGCGTCTTGATGTTTGGTTCGTATCTCAGCCCAATTGTTCGTGCAAACCGTGGCGATATTCAGTCGGTTAAGATCCTGAATAACTATACATCACCTGTTGCAGTTCATTGGCATGGATTAGATGTGCCTAGTGATATGGATGGACATCCAAAAGACGCCTTTGCTCCTGGTACATCAAAAGAATATTCTTTTAGAGTATTGAACAGGGCGGGTACATATTTCTATCATTCGCATAGCCATATGAGTACAGGTCCCGAGGTGAATAAGGGACTCGTTGGTTTGTTTATCGTACACGACGATGAAGAGAGAGCACTTGGGCTACCGTCCGGTGAGCGCGACGTTCCAATTTTGATTCAAGACGTGCGGTTTGATAGCAGCCAACAGATTGTCTATACACCCATGGCTGTTGACATGGTTCAGGGATGGCTTGGCAATGTAGTCCTAGCCAACGGCACGCCAAAAGCATATCACGAACTAACTCCGACGTATCACAGACTGCGCCTCGTGAATGGTTCAAATGCCCGCATCTATAACCTTCGTCTATCAGACAATAGCGATATGGTTGTAATCGGAGGTGATGGTGGTCTCTTGGAAGTGCCGGAAACTGCTTCCTCCATCATGCTCGCTCCTGGAGAACGAGCAGACGTGTTGGTAGACTTCAGTCGGTACAATTCAGGTAGCACGGTAACACTCTTATCAGGCGCATTTAATGCACCTGGCGGAGGGCACATGGGAGATAGTCAATACCCACAAGGAGTTGCATACAACGTTGTTGAGTTTAGGATTGTTGGTCAAAACGATAACACGTTTGTTTTACCAACTGTACTCTCAACAATACCGCCACTGCCACCCCTTACTGGAATTACAAAGAGGAAGTTTGACCTTCAGATGTCGATGGCTGGAGGTATGAAGCACACGATAAATGGAAATACTTTCGAAATGCTTCGAACAGACTTCACACTCGCGGCAGGAACAACTGAAGTTTGGGAGATCAGAAATATGGAGACAGACATGTTTCATCCGATTCATGTACATGGTCCACAATTTAGAGTTGTTTCACGCACAAATGGTCAACTTGCTCCCCACGAAAAGGCTTATAAGGACACAATACTCGTACATCCATCAGAAACAGTTCGAATTCTGGTAACTGCAAGCTCGTACCTTGGCCTCTCGCTCATTCATTGCCACAACCTCGAACACGAAGATGATGGCATGATGCTAAACATCATGGTTAGTGCAGCTACTGGAGTTTTGGACGATGATCATGTTGAAATCGAAATGTATCCACAACCAACATCAGATAGCATCATAATTCGCCATAATAAAAAAGGCAAACAAAACATCGAATTGTCAGATATTCACGGAAGAGCTGTATTATCAACCTCCATCAACGAAGGTGAGACACGAATCTCACTTACGAATCTGGCAAATGGAACATACGTGGCCAGAATTGGATCTTTTGCCAAGACAATCATTCTACAACGGTAACTTTTATGTGTAGCTTCAACAACTGCCTTGCAGTACTCAGAAGAAATTCGCTTTGTGTGATGTTAGTGTTCGTTGTTACAGGCGTTGCCAACGCAGACGAGCACGCCTACCCGCTGCCAGCATCATTAAAAAGTAGGCAGAATACAATGATTACGATAAGCCCAAGTGGCGACGCCGTTGTCTCGTTTGTAACACCGCTTCACTCTGGCTATCGCATCGGCATGGCCATCTCCAGTGATGCTGGCGGAGCTTGGAGAGAAATCGATAGTATCTCATATATGCGGGCATCAATGGTTGGATTGCAGCGTAGGCCAACGATTGTTAAAAGTGACGACGGATCGCTCGTGTGCACGTATGAAGATCAAAAAGTTGGCGATCTCATGCCGCGCGTCTATGTCACACGTTGTGTATCAGAAGGAGCTCCGTGGACCACACCCCTTGCAGTAGTCCGAGGATTTCAAGCGGATATGCAAGACTTTGCGAGCATGGCTTCAGATGGCAGGGGGCGATTGGCAATTGCTTTTATCTCTGCAGATAACATGAGTTCTGGTCGACATCTCTACGTGGTAACATCATCCGACTATGGTGTGAATTGGTCAGACCCAGTGCGCGCCAATACACAGAGCCCAAACTGGGAAGGTAATGCGTGTGAGTGCTGCATGACTTCAATTGCATATTCATCTACGGGCATTCTGGGTGTGGCATTTAGAGCAAATAGAAACGACGTTCGTGATGTACACGTCGCATTTTCTCGTGACAATGGCGCCACATTTGAGTCGCCGATATTGATTCAAGATGGGAAGTGGACAATTGCTGGATGCCCGAGCACGGGTCCAAACTTGAAATTCGATAATCAGGATACTGCCCATATCTCATGGCGCGATTACCGCGATGCTGTTCTTCGTCCAGTGGTGTACTATGCAAAGTGTGCCGTTGGCAGTCTCATTACCCCGCGTAATGTAGACTTAAGTACAAGTGTTTCAGACGATGCTGACTATCCATCAGTGAGTGTTTCGCCAGATGGAAAGATCGTAACTGTAATTCACGAAAGTTCGAATGGTGTCCGAATTGCAGTATCGCGAGATGGTGGCGAAACATTCGATTCGCGTGTTGTTGACCCATTTATCAAGCGCAACGCGAGTTGTTACACGGTGGAAATTCCAAATGGAACATCAATGGCTATTTGGACGTCCATCAATGATGGCAGATTTGACGTTGCAATGACGGTAGGTGCAGTAACATCAGTCAGCAGTCAATCTGGACTATTGGTCGCGAAAGATAATGTTCGGAACATGCTACTCTACTCCGAATGGGCTGAAGTGCCAGATAACGCCACAGTTTCTGCTTTCGATGTATCTGGTAGAGCAATTGAGTTAGAGGAGCAACAAGATAGTCCACGTAGAGTTCGCCCAGTTTCGTCGCATCTCACATTTGTATCGGTTAGCCTCCCAGAGAGTATAACAGTTTTTGCGATGATTCGCGGTGAATAACACCGTCTCTGACAGCGTGGATGATTAGCATAGCACTCAATACATGATTGCACTTGCAATAACGTGGGCAATCCGTAACCGAATCATTGTGTTGATGATTTCGCTAGTTGCCGTGCTATACTGGAAGATCCGCGTAATGTGAACACCTCTTTCCGTTGCTAACTGAGCAGTGAATTCCGCGTCAAAGTGAGCAGTGAATTCCGCGTCAAAGTGAGCAGTGAATTCCGCGCCAAAGTGAGCAATGGATTCCGCGCCAAAGTGAGCAGTGAGTTGGCCGGCAAAGTACGCAGCGGAATCGCACGCCAGCACTCTGGAATGCATTCGATAG
>DATGWS010000270.1:0-15473 GCA_035299365.1 Candidatus Didemnitutus sp. | reverse complement strand
ATGGAGAGCGTTTCTTTGTGTGAACTGAGGACAACATTTGTGAACGTCTTGCTAACACCTTTCCATTGTTGGATAGCGCCTAGGAGTTGTTCCAAAGCGCCTGTGGTGCGAACGCGAACCTTGAGCAGATGAGACGCTGTGCCTGTTACAGCATGACATTCGAGGATCTCTCGGCGTGCTCTGCATTGCCGGCGGAAGTTATCGTAATGCACACTCGATTCGAGATCGACAAAAATGAAGGCCGTTACATCAAGCCCGAAACTCACGGCATCGAGCACTGTTGTATACTCGCGTATGATTCCGTCTGCTTCGAGTTTCTTTACGTGCTCACTCACGGTTGGAACGGATGACCCAACCTGCTCGGCGATCTCGCTAAGACTCAGTCGTGCATTATCCTGCAACAGTGCACATATTTGCCGGTCGAGTTCTTTCATTGCGAGTATATTGCCGTTCGTAAAGTATTCTGGTCGCAAACTTAACGATTGGAAAGTTTAAACCAACATCATGATAAAAAATATTTTTGTCTGGGTAGCCCGTTCAGGCGTTGCGTTCCTGATCGGTTCGGTTGTGGTTGTAGCCATTTTTCGAATTGTGCCGCCGGCCATAACGCCGTTGATGGTGTTGAGAATCGTGCAGGCACCGTTCACTGGGCATGTAGTGCTTACGAGACATCAATGGGTATCATACAACAACATCTCCCCCGCTGTTTTTCGCGCAGTGGTAGGTGGAGAGGATGCCGGGTTCTTACGTCACAAGGGCGTGGATTGGAAAGCTGTTGAGCGAGCAAAGAAGGTGAATGCATCGCGGGTGAAAAGAGGCAAGCCCCCTCTTGGAGCTAGTACGATCTCAATGCAGACGGCGAAGAACGTCTTTCTTGTACCGTGGCGATCGATGATACGCAAGGCCTTTGAGGTCTACTTCGTCTACCTCATCGAAGCGTTATGGGGAAAGAAGCGGATACTCGAAGTCTATGTGAACATGATCGAATGGGGCGACGGGGTGTATGGGATAGAGCAGGCAGCGCGACAGAATTTTGGTACGTCAGCAGCTGTGCTTACGCCGGAGCAGGCAGCGCTGTTGGGTGCGATCGTTCCTAATCCTCGACGGTTCAGTGCGGTGAAACCAAGTTCCTATACACGCAAACGTGCAGGTTGGATTCGTGGTCGCATGCGCGGTGTTGCACTACCGAAGTAGGTCGATACAGGCCTGCATATCGGCTGGTATAGGGCTCTCAAAGGTCATCCGCTCATTCGTGATCGGATGCGTGAATCCCAGCAGTCGTGCGTGTAGGGCTTGACGTTTGATAAGTGTAAGGGCAACCTGCGCTCGTTTGCGGAACGTATGGTGGATGGCCGTTAGATGAGACTCACGTCCGCCATAGTCCGGATCGCCTACAAGTGGATGCCGGATCGAAGCGAGGTGTACACGGATCTGATGTGTGCGCCCCGTCCGAAGCTTACATGCGATGAGAGAAGCGCAGTCGTAACGTTCGAGTACGGTAACATCTGTTGCTGCATACTTGCCACCACGTTGCACCATGGCACGCAGTTTCCGATCCTTGGGAGATCTTCCGATATCACCCTCGATCAACTTCGCATCGTCCTTGATCACACCCCAAGCTAATGCAATGTACTCGCGTGACACAGTGCGGTTGGCAAACTGTGTTGCCAATCCAAGTGTTGCCTCATATGTTTTGCCGATAACCATGATGCCCGACGTGTCTTTGTCGAGTCGGTGTACGATCCCGGGACGCATGCCATTACTATCGAAGTTGACATCTTCCACAAGTCCGAACTCTTCGTCGTCAACCATCGTATCCGGGTCGTCCACAACAGGTCCTTCAACTTGAGTCTCATCATCTCCCCAAGATTCACGGCGCTTGAGGACGTCGATAGGTTCGCGGAATCCCAAGTGATAGAGAACCGCATTTACGAGGGTACCGGAGCGATTGCCAAGTCCGGGGTGAGCAAGGATACCCGGTGGTTTATGAATCACCATGAGGTGTTCATCTTCAAAGGCAATATCAAGCGGGATGTCTTGCGGGATAAGTTGCAAGGGAGGGGGCTTCATCACGGTCACGCGGATCACGTCTCCCGGACGCACCTTGTAATTGGCCTTTGATGGCTTATCGTTCACCAGAACGGTGTCTGTGTCTATTGCCTTTTGAACACGTGTTCGTGTGGCGTGGAGAATGCTCTTTGTGATAAAAGCATCAAGGCGTTCCGGTTTTTGTCGCGGCGAGATCGTGAATTCATAGACGTGTTCAATACGCGTCGGATAGTTCGGATCTTCGGCGGCGAGCTCAGTGTTCTGCTCGTCCATCTGTCTGCTCCGATTCTGCGGTGTTTGGGTGTGCTGCCGACGTTTGCGGTAGTTTACCGCCCGTCAATATGAGCAGAACTACACCGATCGATACACATGAATCGGCAATGTTAAATACCGGGAAGTGTGTGTAGAGTTCTCCAAACCATGTTACGTCTGGGATGTTGACTTGAATAAAGTCCACAACCTTACCGTGAAACAAGGCTTGCTCACCATAGGCGATACCATAGAATACCCGATCTATGAGGTTTCCAACGGCACCGGCCAAGATCAATGTTACAGCCAGCCGAGGAGCCCAGTGGGCATGAGCAAGGCGAATGACGTAATAGACCAAGAAAATGGCAATTGCGATGGTGAGCAGTGTGAGGAGCAGCTTACCGTCTCCCCAACTGATACCAAACGCCATTCCGGGGTTCTCCACAAACGTTAGCCGAACGGCATCTCCGATAAGTTGATGCGACTCGCCTAATTCCATTCCTGTGTGGGAGAAACCGAACGCGGAAAATCCCTTCACTGCAAGTTTCGTGAGCTGGTCTAGGACAACCAGGACGGCAACGAGAATGAAGGGGCGATATGCTGATTGCCTGACGTTCACATCGGACACAGTGCTTTCGCGCTGTTTACTTCAGTGCATCCGGGTTCTTAGCTACGATACGGTCTACACCGTCTTCCGGACAACGTTGATGGATCTTGTATGATGCCGATAGCGTTGTGATCGGTACAGCAAGAAGACGTTCTTTGTTGATCAGGATCCCACACATACGGCAGATACCATACGTCTTGTCTTCGATTCGTGCCAGTGACTCATCGAGCTTACGCAGATAATCCTGAATACGCTGGATCTGTGCATACGTCTTTTCCTTCTCTACGGCTTCTGAACCTTGTTCGGCCATGTGCATAGAGTAGATAGCACTGTCTTCGTTGTTCTCACTACTCGTAAGATCTTCGAGGCGTTCCCGGAGCATTCGGAGCTCTTCTAGAGCCTCTTCTTTTGATTTTTCAATATTCGTGCGGAAGAATGAAAGGTCCTTCTCAGGATACTTCAAACCTTTTTTTGGTGCTATTGGGAGCATCTGCTTTGTACTGCGTGGTGCAGGAGCTTGGGATGAAACAGAAACTGCACCGGCGGTCTTTACAACCGCCGATGCAGATGCGACTGTCCCAGTTGACTTCTCAGACTTCGAATTCGTCACATTCCTACTTGCTGCTGGCTTTGACTGAGCGTTCTTGGCATTTGCCGAACTATTTCTCGACGCCGATGTCTGATTGTTTGAAGTCGTTGCTGGGCTCTTAGCCTTGTTCGGGAGTACCCTTACTTGGCTTTTTTTTTTGCTACGGCCTTCTTAGCAGGCTTTGCAGCCTTCTTCGTGGCCTTCTTTGTAGCCTTCTTGGTCGCCTTCTTGGCGGCCTTCTTAGCAGGCTTTGCTGCCTTCTTCACTGCAGGCTTCTTCGCGGCCTTCTTCGCAGGCTTTGCAGCCTTCTTAGTAGCCTTTTTGGTCGCCTTTTTGACGGCCTTCTTCGCTGCAGGCTTCTTGGCGGCTTTTTTTGCTGCTGCCATAGAGAGTACCTCTGATATAGTGAAACATGAAAACGCGCACGCCACTTTGGCGCACATTCGTCAGACGCGCTTTACGCGCACGTTGACTTGACGCCCGTTCATCTCGAGATCAACCCCTTCGGATTGTTCCCCCCGCTCGAGCGTTTCCGTCAGCGTTTCCATTACAATGTACGATCGCATGGTTTCTAGGGCTGAGGACGTTTCATCGTCTGTAACGTACCGTATGCTGATCCGGTCCGTTACCTCAAACCCAGAATCCTTGCGGATCTTCTGAACCCTGCTCACAAACTCACGTGCAAGACCTTCGCGGAGAAGAGCGTCATCAAGTTCAGTATCCAAGGCCACAGTTAGTCCGCTGTCTGACGCTACCAACCACCCTTCGATATCCTCGCTTACGATCTCTACATCTTCAAAGTCGATCTGCACTGTCTGCTCACCCATTGTGAGTGCTAATACAGATGACTGCTCCAGCTTTCGCACCTGATCGTGAGTCAGCGACTTGATCGCCTGCGCCACTGCCTGTGTTGTATCGCCGTACTTCTTTCCAATGATCTTGAAGTTCGGCTTTGCACTACGTCGGACAATGTTTGTGTCGTCCGATACGTATTCGACGTCCTTAACGTTGATCTCTTCCTTGATGATGTCTTCAACGGATTGAAGTTGTCGGCGCATCGCCGGACCATCAACTGGAAGCAAGATCCTGCGCAAAGGTTGGCGCGTTTTGATCTTCGCTTTCTCTCTCAAAGAACGGGCAAGTGAAACGATGTGTTGCGCTTGCCACATGCGACGTTCAAGATCAACGTTGATCAATCCCTCATCGCACGTTTGCAATATAATACAATGAACAGTGAAATGTTCTTTGTTGGAATTCAATCGAAGAAAAATTGACTCAGCCAGAAACGGAGCAACGGGTGCGATCATTTCCGCGACACGGATCAACACGGTGTGAAGCGTCTGATATGCTGCACGTTTGTCTTCGTCATACTCGCCCTTCCAGAACCGACGGCGGTTGCGACGCACGTACCAATTGGACACATCTTCGATCACAAATTCTTGCACTAATCGGCAGGCACGTGTGATGTCATAATCGTCCATCGCCGTCACATGATCGCGCATCACTGTGTTGAGCCGCGATATGATCCATTGGTCGATCTCTGCACGTTTATCTAGTGGCACGATCGGATCATCTGCTGAATACCCGTCGAGGTTCGCATACATTGCGAAAAACTCATAGGTGTTAGTGAAAGACCGGAAAAGATCGGCGATAACGGTCTTTGCAATGTCTTCTTCATTCCACAGCTTCGGCTTGTGGACGGGCGATGACGCCATGAGAAACCATCGAACGGCATCTCCGCCAAATCGTTCCATCACTTCAAAGGGGTCTACGGTATTGCCCTTTGATTTGGACATCTTCTGCCCCTTTTTGTCGAGAACAAGATCGTTCACAACAACATTGCGATACGCAGGCTGATCGAACAATGCTGTACTGATGTTATGCATTGTATAGAACCAACCGCGTGTTTGGTCAATCCCTTCAGCAATGAAATCTGCCGGGAATGCCTTCTCGAAAAGTTCAACGTTTTCGAATGGATAATGGAACTGAGCAAATGGTACACTTCCGGAATCGAACCACACGTCAACAACCTCGCGTGTGCGACGATAGGTCTTTCCATCTCGCACAAAAACCACTCGGTCTACGAACGGCCGATGCAGATCCACCTCTACTCCCGAGTTATCCACAGGAACGAGAGAACCGTCTTCCATCTCATAGAAACCTGTGCGAAGTTCTTCGATGGAGCCGATGGCGAACATGTCCTTCGACTCTTCATGTACCCAAATCGGAAGTGGTGATCCCCAATATCTGTCTCGAGAAATGGACCATTCTTTTACTTCTTCGAGCCAATTACCAAATCGCCCCTCACCGATTTCCGGCGGATGCCAATTGATCTGTTTGTTGAGCTCAACGAGTCGGTCTCGGTACGTAGGCGATGTGATAAACCACGAGTCTCGAGCATAATAGATCACGGGATTATCCGTGCGCCAGCAATGCGGATAACTGTGCACGTAATCGAATGCTGCCTTATAGATCTTGTCACTGATCTTCAACGACTTCACAATATCTCGATCAGCCCCCTCTTCCGTGTGGTCTGCATACGTAAAGGTCTTCACTGCTCGGCCTGCAAAGTCCTTTATCTCACCTGTGAAATGACCATTCGGTGTTACGGGTTGGGGCACAGGTAGCTTGAACCGCTTTGACATCTCAAAGTCGTCCTGTCCAAATGCCGGCGCTAAGTGAACAACGCCGGAGCCGTCTTCCGTTGTCACAAATTCTCCAGGCAGCAGATGCAACACGTCTGGAAAGGCCGAAGCATCAAGCTCAACATCAGTGAAGATCTGTTCATATGCAGAACCAACAAGCTCTGCGCCTTTACAACGTCCGAGGATCTCTACCTCACCATCCAGAATAGATAGTCGAGATTCCGCCAAGACGAGTCTTTCATCAAACGACCGTTCGCCAACAACACGCGTGTTCCGTACGATCACATATTCAATCTTTGGGCCTACGGCCAAGGCAACATTTGCGAACAGCGTCCAAGGCGTCGTTGTCCAAACAAGGATATGTGCTCCCTCGGCTGCAGCCACCGGTGACTTGGTGAGCTTCAACTTGAGGTAGACATTCGGATCGCGTACTTCTTTGTAGTTCTGTGAAAGTTCGTGGGAGGAAAGGGGCGTTCCCAGGGTTGGTGACTGGGGTACAACCTTGTAGCCGCGATAGATAAGCCCCTTATCGAAGAACTTTTGAAGGGCCCACCAAACGGATTCGATGTAGTTGTTTGTACAGGTGATATAGGCTGAATCGAGATCCAGCCAATGTCCCATCCTGCGGGTCATTGTTCTCCAGCCGTTGTCCTGACCAATGTTGCGATACACGATGTCTCGGCAGGCGGCATTGAACTTGTCTACACCAAGGACCTCGATCTGCGACTTATCTGTGAGTCCAAGTTCTTTTTCGGCACTGAGCTCAACGGGTAGACCATGTGTATCCCATCCTGCCTGACGGCGAACATAGAATCCACGCATGGTTTTGTACCGACAGATGGCATCCTTGATGGTGCGGGCAAAAACGTGGTGAATACCCGGCCTCCCATTAACGGTTGGTGGACCTTCGTTGAAGTTGAACCACTCTGCATCCTTGCGAGCTGCTTGTGTGCGGGCAAAGACGTCGTTACGTTCCCAGTACGAGAGAATGTCTTCTTCGAGTCGTGGATAGGAAAAATCGTCCGGCAGGGGTTCAAACATGGTCGCTACGGGTCACTGAAGTTCTTAGAAACCACGAAGTTACGGAGCCATACCAGCAGAACCAACGAACGGGGCTATCCCTCAGCTCCATTGCGCAAAGGAAATGTGACGATAACGGTGGTTCCCTTGCCTTCGGCGCTCATGGCTTCGATGGTGCCATCGTGTGCATCAACGATCCACTTTACGATGGAGAGGCCGAGTCCTGTTCCATGAATATTCTTCGATCGCGCCTTGTCTACACGAAAGAACCGATCATAGATGAACGGGAGCTGGTCTGCCGGAATGCCCATTCCACTGTCGGCAACCACAAGTCGTGCGCGGTCTTCAGAAACATTGAGTTCTACACGTACACTGCCATTGTTGGGCGTGTATTTCACGGCGTTTTCAATCACGTTCAATAGTGCCTGATGCAGTCGTACTCTATCCCCTGTTATGGCGATATTCGGTTCGATGTGCGTTGTTACATCAATGTGTTTTGTTTCTGCCATCAGCATTACGTCATCGCATACGTCGGCAACAAGTGCGCTGAATCGAATCGGCGAACGTTCGATGGTTACCTGACCTGACTCGGCACGTGAAAGTTCAAGCAATCCTTGTACTACGTGGGTGAGCCTCTCAACTTCCTCCAAACAACTCGCTAGCGTTGCTCGATATTCGTCCTCGCGCATGGGCCTGCGTAGGGCCACTTCCAATTCACCCATCAGTATGGCAAGGGGCGTCTTGAGTTCGTGTGAGGCATCGGAGGTAAACTGGCGTATCTGTGCAAAGGATGTTTCCAAGCGTGCGATCATATCGTTGAGCGTCTCCGTCAACCGAGCTATCTCGTCATCTGATGGAGGAACAGGGAGGCGCAGCCCCAGGTTACTAGCTGTAATCTGACGTGCCGACCGAGTGATCACATCTACCGGGCGCAGGGATCTACCGGCAATGAACCATCCCATACCTACGGAAAGGATCAAGGCCACAGGCAGCGAATACAGCATCAGCGAGAACAATCGCCGGAGCGTAACATCAACCTCTGCAGCAGGATATGCGGCCGTTACATCTGCTACATCACCACGTGTGAGCACCAATCGGTACCTCTCACCGCGTAGCCAATAGTAGGTGTAGATGCGATCTTCAATGACAGGAGCCCCTTGCTCGGCAAACCACTGAAATGGAGGAAGACTGTCCGCAACAAGGTTGTCGGATCTCCACGCAACGGTTCCCTTTTTGTCCACCACCTGCATCACGTAGTTGGAGGAGTTGAGGAGCATGTGTTCATAAACTGCAGACCACACAGGGTCTTGTTCGGGCTCGAGTGCATCGACAGTGGCAACCGGACCAACAAAATCTCGAACGGACGTCTGCTGGAGAACGGAAAAGAGATCTTTGTCGCGTGGGGATCTTCTGGTCTTCTTCACCGGAACAAGGGGCTTCCTGGCCTGTGCCTGCTCCTTACGCAATACAGCAAGTAACGAAGACCCCGCCCGGGAAAGCGAAGCGTCGAGATTCTGATACAGCTCACTGGAAACCGTAACGTAGGCGATGGCCGCAAAGGCGATCAATGTTACGGCCACAAGGGCGCCATACATGAGGGCGAGTCGGGCTCGGAGGGTGAACTTCACGTGCCGAACATACACACGGCGCGCGGACCGCGCACATGATTCTATCTTTGCCGTATGCCAACCGACCCACGACCCATTGGCGTCTTCGACTCCGGCATCGGAGGTCTAAGCGTTCTTAAACATCTGGCGCGACTCCTGCCACAGGAGACGTTTGTCTATCTCGGAGATACGGCCCGTGTTCCGTATGGAAACAAATCAGCGGAAACGGTCCGGACGTATTCATCACAATGTGCTGCATTTCTGCTCACGCATGATGTAAAGATGATCGTGGTTGCTTGCAATACGGCCTCTGCCCTTGCACTCGATGTGTTGCGATCCATGGTGCGCGTTCCGGTGATCGGCGTTATCGAACCTGCCGCACGGGAAGCCGCAGAACGTACACGTAATGGCCACATTGGTGTTATTGGTACACGAGCTACCATTGCTTCCGATAGTTATGCTCGCTCTATCGAGCGGTATTCTAACGGCCGGACCCTGGACGTCCACAGCAGACCGTGTCCGCTCTTTGTGCCCTTGGTGGAAGAAGGGTGGCTGGATTCTCCCGCAACCAGACTCGTCGCAGAAGAATATCTCAGACCGCTGATTGCCAATGGTATCGATACGCTCGTCCTTGGATGTACTCACTACCCACTGCTCAACACAGTGCTAACAGCCATCCTTCCCGGAGTAGAACTTATTGACTGTGGAGAGTGCGCCGCCGTTGATGCGTTGCGTGTGCTAGAATCCGGACCGCAGGAACCACTTCACATGCCGTTGATCTCCTTGTATGTTACAGATCATACACCGGCATTTACGATGTTGGCTCGGCAGTTTCTTGGAATGCCCGTGGATGAACCGGTTCGTGTTAATGTTGAACACCTCGTACTATCACCTGACATCAGATGATCACCTATCTCCTTCGCAAGGTCCTCTACACCATCCTCGTCCTCGTTGGCGTGGTGGTAGTGACGTTCTTCATCCGTCCACCGGGCGACCCAGCCCGTGTGCTGCTTGGGCAGCGCGCGGATTCTGCCTCCGTTGCCGCCATGCGTGAGCAACTGGGACTTGATAAGCCCCTTCCCGTCCAGATTGGAACGTATATGGTGAACCTGGTGAAGGGAGATCTTGGGCGCTCAATCGCAACGAACAGGTCGGTAACAGAAACCATTATTGAGCGACTACCTGCAACGGCTCTCCTAGCTCTTACCTCTATTGCCATAGCAACGGTCTTAGGAATATTGCTTGGCGTGATTGCTGCCTGGCGTCCAAACACCTGGATCGATACCTTAACGATGTCTACCTCGCTGTTAGGCATCTCCTTACCCGCTTTCGTTGTGGGCTTGCTATTCGTGCTCTTCTTTGGTGTTGTTTTGGAATGGTTCCCCAATAGCGGTTATGTGGACAGAGGACCGGAGTTCCTTGTTCTGCCGATGGTGACATTGGCCATTAGGCCACTTTCGATCATTGCCCGTGTTACACGATCAAGTATGCTCGATGTGCTCGGTCAGGATTATGTGCGAACTGCCCGTGCTAAGGGGCTTTCCAGTAGCACCGTTTTCTTGAAACATGCGCTGAGGAATGCCCTTAATCCCGTAGTTACTACTGTAAGTGCGTGGTTTGCCGGACTCCTTGCCGGAACGTATTTCATCGAATTCATTTTCAATTGGCCTGGTATTGGACTTGCTGCATTCAATGCCATTGAAAAGCTCGACTATCCCATGATCCAAGGAACGGTGTTGTTCACGGCAGTTGTCTTTGTTGCGGTGAATACACTCGCCGATCTTGTCTATGGTTTCATCGATCCCAAGGTGCGCCTCTCATGAGTACATCAACCGGCGAAAGCCCGAGTCGCCTGGCATGGCGCAGACTTCGCAAGAACCGTGGTGCCGTTATTGGCATGATCGTTCTGGGCATCATGGTCATCATGGCCATCGCAGCTCCGCTTGTAACACCATTCGACCCGTCAACGCAGATCCTCGAGTACAGCGTAAAGCCGGCCGGGTTCCGAGGCAAGGTTATCTATAAGCGCAACTTGGCCGACGCAGATGTTCCGTCGATCCTTGCTGTTTCTTCGTACGAAGAGATTGGAGACTCGGTGTTCTACCGCGATCCGGCTGGTGAGCCCTATCGAGTTGCACGGTCTACGCTTATCGGCACAGCTCCGCACGAATATTACGACGAGCCACTCTTCCTCCTTGGCACAGACCGTTTTGGACGAGATCTTTTCACTCGCCTTGTTTATGGCATGCGCGTCTCATTAAGCGTTGGGCTCATTTCTGAATCCATCGCTCTGGCCATCGGCATCATTCTTGGTGCATTGGCAGGATATTTCCGCGGTTGGGCAGATGACGGCATCATGTGGCTCGTAAACGTAGTGTGGTCCTTCCCTACCATTCTCCTCGTTGTTGCCTTCAGCGTGATCCTCGGCAAGGGGTATTGGCAGACCTTTGTGGCCATTGGTATTTCTTCGTGGGTAGACATTGCGCGCATTGTGCGTGGCCAATTCTTCTCCATCCGTGAACAAGAATATGTAGAGGCCACGAGGGCACTTGGATACGGTCACCTCCGCACCATCTTCCGCCACATGTTACCCAACGCCGCAGGTCCGATCATCGTGCTCTCAACGGCAGGTTTTGCCACAGCCATTATTGCAGAAGCATCACTGAGTTTCATTGGGTTGGGTGTTCAGCCCCCTACTCCATCGTGGGGACAGATGATCAAGGACGGATACGGATACATCGCTCTCGGCACAAATTGGGGAATGACCTTGTTTCCGAGCCTTGCAATGGCCATCGGCGTTCTTGTATTAAACGTGTTTGGTGATGGGCTCCGTGATGCACTAGATCCAAAGACGTCTCAACGATGATCGACGCCATCCTCAAAAGCGGATCGTTTCCGCCCGTGCTGTTGCTTTTTGGTGAGGAAGATCTCCTTGTTGAAGAAGATGCGCAGAGACTCTTTGATGCGGCGTCTGCTTTAGACATCACGGGTATGAACTGCGATGTCCTTGATGGTGAGGGCATGACGCTCGATGCCGTGCTTTCTATTGCTCGATCCTTTCCTATGATGTCTGAGCGAAGAGTAGTGTGGGTACGACGTGCTGACAAACTCTCTGCATCAAAAGGGAAAAAAGGCGCTGATCCGATGCAGCAATATCTGGACGCGCCATCAACAACCACCTTTCTGTTGTTGACGGCAGAATTGCCCTCAGCAGACGGAATCAGTGCCGCGCTCACGAAAAATGCAGCAACAGCAAAACGTAAAATCTCTGCTCTGAAGTATCCGTTTAATCTTTTGCTCAACAGTGTTTCGTACGGAGAATATCCTGGACTTCGCGAGTCACAGGTGGGTCCATGGCTAAAAAAACGGGCGACAAAACTTGGCATCACGCTACCACTGGGAGCACCCGAGCTTCTCATTGCTAAAACCGGGACATCCTTACGTGATCTTTCAATGGAGATGGAAAAGCTCGCTACCTATCTTGGCGATCGCACCGAAGCCACTCCGGATGATATTCAGGCTATCGTTGGCAGTTCGCGAGAATTCAACGTGTTTGAACTACAGGACGCCGTAGGAAGAGGTGATGCTGCCAGAGCTGTGACCATTGCAACGCGAATGATGGAGACCGACCGTCAAGAAATGCTCATTATCAGCATGCTCGCCAGATACTTCACCTCGCTCTTCCGTCTCATCGACCTACGAGGCGTTACAGACCGGGGAGAGATTGCAAGAACAGCCGGTATTCCCCCGTTCAAGATCGGTGATGCCTTTGATGCCCTCGACAAGCTAGGCCCGGGACGCATCGAACGTGGTTTGGCTATCCTCCGCACGGCTGAGGCAACGTTAAAATCTACCTCAACAGACCCCCTGATCGTACTACAATCTATGCTTGCTCGCATGCTTGATTCCCCGACCTCGCGATAAGGGGCTATCTTTGCCTCCGCATGACCACACAACTCATTCGAACACCTGAACAATGTGCTCAGGAACAGCTGGACGCGTATAATGCTCGTGACATCGAGCGATTTGCATCCGTATATGCCGACGACATACAATGCATCGATCTTGCTACCGGAACCGTCTTTTGCAACGGCCGCCAAGCTCTGATCGATCGCTACGGTCCGATGTTTGCCGAACATCCTGAGTTGCACTGCAGACTCGTTAGCCGCATTGTTTGCCCACCCTTCGTGTTTGACGAAGAAGATGTTACCGGCATTCACCCTGATTCCTCCCTTCATGCTGTTGCTACCTATGAGTGCAAGAACGGCATGATCACACGCGCATGGTTCGTACGGGAGAACACAGCGTGACCGACCCAACCTTGATCGGCGATCTGCATACACACACGAACCGCTCCGACGGTATCCTCACTCCACAAGAACTTGTTGTGAAGGCCGAGCAGGCCGGTATGACAGCCCTTGCCATAACTGACCATGATAATATGGATGCGTTCCGCATGTTGCGTGCAGAGGGCTACAATGGCCCGTTGCACCTTGTGGAGGGTATCGAGATATCATGTTTTGAAGCCGGACGAGAGGTACACCTCTTGGCTTACTATCTCGATCCAGATAATGAAGAGATCCAGAAGTATGAAGCCTTCTTCCGGGACGACCGAGAACGTCGCGCCCGCGAAATGGTAGACCGCCTCAAGGTTGCACGCGTGAACATCTCATTTGACGAGGTTGCTGCATCTGCTGGTAAGGCTCCAATCGGCAGACCACACGTTGCCGACGTACTCGTGAAGCGCAACATCGTGTCATCCATCCAAGCTGCGTTTGACGCCTACCTCGATGTTGGAAAACCCGGATACGTTTCAAAAAGCCCCTTCCCTGTCTCCGAGGCCGTTCACATGGTCCATCGAGCAGGGGGCATCACCTCTGTTGCTCACCCAGGCAGGCACTATGCCGATCCACATTCCTTCTTGACGTTGGTGGCAACGGGCATCGATGGCATTGAGGTCTACCACCCATCCCACTGGTACGTAACGCGTGAGTTCTATCGCGTTCTTTTCGATCAACATGGACTTCTTATGACAGGGGGCTCTGACTTCCATGGCTCTCGCGACTATGATGAGCGAAACTTTGGATCTTTTGGAGTAACGGCAGATCATCTCGATAGGATCCAGACTCGCGTTGTTCGAATTCGCAGAGGAAGCTAACGATGGCAACAACATCAACGTCTGTTCCGCAAACCGTTGTGGTCTCTACTAGCGCTACTCGCCGTATCGGAATCGTTGCAGCTCGGTGGCATGCAGACATCGTGGATATTCTATTGGATGGTGCTCTGCGCACACTGCGATCTGCCGGCATTCATGACGATAATGTGGTGATTGAACGGGTTCCGGGTAGCTACGAAATCCCTGTCTGCGTGAAGGCCATGGCCATACGTCAAAACGTTGATGCTGTGATAGCCCTTGGCGTTGTGATCAGAGGAGACACAGCCCATTTTGAATATGTGTCCTCCCCGGTAGCTCATAGCCTCATGAACATCGCTGTCGAAACTGGTATTCCGTGTCTATTTGGCGTTCTCACGACAGATTCGGTAGAACAGGCCATGGCTCGTGCTGGGGGTGCTCATGGCAATAAGGGCGCTGAGGCGGCAACAGGCGCATTGGAAATGGCCGACGTGATGGACCGACTTCGCACGCAAAAACCCTAAAATCGAAGCAGTATCGTTCCTCTACGGTACGTACCGATCGTTCAACTCAGACCATACCCTATGCTCCGCATCCTCAGCCTTGCGATCATGTGCATTCTCGGAAGCTTCGGCCTCTCCGCGCAGTCGATCCAATTGTCGAACTGGCGCACGATGTCCTCCCTGCGCACTGTCCGCGATGCAGATATCGACTCCCGAGGTCTGATCTGGGCCGCAACATCGGGTGGCGTGATGGTGATTGATCGGGAGAACGGCACCATCGACGAATATCGGAATGTTGACGCGTTGCAATCACTCGATTGCACGTCATTAATCTGCGATCAAAAAAAGAACGTAACGTATGTGGGCGGAAGTGATGGCTCTCTGGACATCGCAGATTCTTCTGGGAGGTGGACGAACGTATCGGACATTCGCAGAGCAACACAATACACCCGCAGGCGGATCAACGATTTTGCGATGCGCGGAGATTCACTCTTTATAGCAACAGACTTTGGGATCGTTCTCTACAACACAAGAAACGGAACCTTTATTGAAACTGTTGATAGAATTGGCGACCTGCAAGAAAAGAGTCGCGTGAGCAGTCTGTGTATCCTTCGCGACACCCTATGGGCTTCTACCGATTCTGGTGTTGCCATTGCCCCGCTCAACGTAGAAACGTTACGATTGCCGAGTGTGTGGAATGTCCTTGATACGGCTTCCGGTCTGTCTGTCTTCCGTGTGAACTTCATTCGATCAAACGGAACAACCGTTGCTGCAACAACAGACTATTCGGCAGTAGAATGGAATGGAAGTCGATTTGAAATGCGTATCGGTACGTCTCAGGTGATCACGGGGCTCTCATTTACCACAGACCGACTTGCCGTAAACACTGCGTCAGAACTACGTTCGATGAGCGGACCTCTTGCCGTAACCTGGCCCGGCGAGTTGCTTGGACACGTGTGGCCGCGCACACCCACGGGAGATGTCCTACTCGTGTTTGTTCGAGACCTCGCATTGGGATATGTAGAGAATAACGCCCTCACAATGTTCAATGTGAACTCCCCGATTTCCAA
>DATGWS010000269.1:0-11613 GCA_035299365.1 Candidatus Didemnitutus sp. | reverse complement strand
CCGCCCGTGGTCCTCATGACCTATAATCCGCCCTACTACGCACAGCTCATCGAAGATGCCGGATACGAGAAGTCGCAAGATCTCTACGCCTACCTCCTTCGGAACTCCAACTACGCATCTGACAAAATGACGCGCCTCTTTGACGTAATCGTGAAGCGCAACGAGCTTGTCTTCCGCGGCCTCGACTTCAAGGACAAGCATAAGTTCAAACGCGATGTAGAGACGTTAAAATTCATCTACAACGAAGCATGGGAGAAGAACTGGGGCTTTGTGAAGTTCACGGATGAAGAGTTCGACTTCTTGGCGGCCGACCTCAAACAGATCGCAGATCCCAACCTCGTCTTCATCGTAGAGAGTAAGGGGCGAACAGCAGGCTTTTGCCTCGCTCTTCCTGATGTGAATCAAGCGCTCATTCACAACAAAAAGGGTAGTCTTCTACCCGGCGTGTATCACCTTCTCACCAAGAGCAAGAAGATCGATCTCTGCCGTATCATCGTCCTCGGTGTACTGCCGGAGTTCCGCAACACTGGTATTGATGCTGCTATCTACATGGAAATCGGAGAACGTGCAAAGAAGCGTGGCATCATGCTCGGAGAAGCCAGCTGGATCCTCGAAAGCAATGAAATGATGAATAAGGGGCTTACCTCAACAATGAATGGTGAGCGCTACCGCACATACAGACTCTACGACAAGGACTTATAAATGGGCAGAGCTTTTGAATTCCGCCGGGCACGCAAGGAAAAGCGCTGGGCGAACATGTCGAAAACCTTCACCAAACTTGGGAAGGAAATATCCGTTGCTGTTAAACAGGGTGGACCGGATCCTGAGTTGAACCCTCGCCTGCGCGTGATCATCCAGAACGCCAAGGCTGCCAACATGCCAAAGGATAATGTTGAGAATGCCATCAAGAAAGCGTCTGCCAAAGACGCTGCTACACTTGAGGAATCCAACTACGAGGGCTATGGTCCACACGGCGTTGCCGTCTGGGTGGAAACTGCCACGGATAACCCAACACGTACAGTTGCCAATGTTCGCTCCTACTTTAACAAAGTAAACGGTCAGCTCGGTACGTCGGGCTCCCTGGAATTCATCTTTGATCGTAAAGGTGTGTTTACGATCCCAGCCGCAGGTATCAATCGTGATGAGCTGGAAATGACGCTCATTGAAAATGGAGCTGAAGACATTCAAGAGCTCGACGAAGACATTATCGCCTACACATCCTTCCAAGACTTCATCACCATGCAGAGAGCGCTGGAAACAGCGGGCATCGCGGTAACAAGCGCAGAACTTCGAAGAATCCCAAACAACCTCGTGACGCTCACGGATGAGCAGGCTGAAGACATCATTAAACTCATCGACAAACTTGAAGAAGACGACGATGTTCAGAACGTCTTCCACAATATGAATGAAAGCGAATAATGTGCGGTATCGTTGGCGTCTTTAACCACCCGCAGGCAGCGGTCCTCTCCTACTATGCCCTTCATGCATTGCAACACAGAGGTCAGGAAGCATCAGGCATCGTAACGATGTATCACGATGGTGTGAAGGACAAGAAACGTTTCGGTGTTCATAAGGGTGAAGGTTTAGTCCTCGATGTATTCTCTGAACACGACGTGTTCACGAAGACGTTGCGAGGTGAGGCAGCCATTGGTCACAATCGCTATTCCACCACGGGTAGCAATTCCTTGGCAAACATCCAGCCGTTTCACTTCAATTATACGGGTGGAAACTTTGCTCTTGCCCATAATGGCAATCTGACCAATACGAGATCCCTCAGAGCCAAGATGAAGGAAGACGGAGCGATCTTTCAGACAACTACGGACAGTGAGCTCTTTCTACACCTGATCGCACGCAGCAAACAGAAGACACAGATCGAACAGATCCGAGAGGCTGTACAGACTGCGCAGGGTGCTTACTCACTTGTGATGCTGTCTGAAAACGCACTCTATGCTTCTCGCGATCCGCATGGTTTTAGACCACTATGTGTTGGCCGTATCAAGCATGATAGCGGGTATGCCTATGTGGTGGCATCCGAGACATGCGCTCTTGACATCATCAGTGCAGAGTATATCCGCGATGTTGAACACAACGAGATCCTCGTAATCGATCAGAAGACCGTTGAGACAGGCGAGTTCACATCGTACTACATCAATGAGTCTATGACCGAAGCACGCAATTGCATTTTTGAATACGTGTACTTCTCGCGTCCGGATTCGCGCATCTTTGGTACACCTGTCGATAAGGTGCGCCGTAAGCTCGGAAAGAATCTCGCTGAAGAGAGTCCTGTAGAAGGCTCCGAGGACGACAAAGTGGTCGTCATAGCAGTCCCGGACTCAGGCAATACCGCAACCCTCGGCTACGCTCGTGTGAACGAGAAGAAGTATCCTTCACGGTACGAAATTGGACTTATTCGATCGCACTATGTTGGCCGTACGTTCATTGCGCCCGGACAGGACAAGCGCGAGTTTAAGGTGAAGACAAAGTTCAACGTTGTACGTGGTGTGTTGGAAGGCAACAAGGTTGTTGTTGTAGACGATTCAATCGTTCGTGGCACAACGTCCAAATCTCTGGTAAATCTCATCCGTGAAGCGAAACCACGCGAAGTGCATGTACGGATCACATCGCCCCCTGTGAAACACCCCTGTATGTATGGGATGGACTTCCCAAGTAGTGAGGAGCTTATTGCGAATCACTATGATTCAGAGGAGGCTATCGCCAAGGAACTCGGCGCCGACTCGCTTCGTTACCTCAGCGTAGAAGGATTGATGGACGCCGTTCCGCAGGGTCCGGGCATAGGATACTGCACGGCCTGCTTCACGGGCTCATACCCAGTAAAGGTAGATCCTGCGTCAACCAAACTCGCAACGGAAGATTGAGTAATGAATGAAGAGTCTATGTTGCCGCCATCGTCGCGCAACGGTTGGAAGATTGTATTTGCCCTGATCGGACTTTTGGCTGTTACGGGGCTTGTGTTGTCCTTGGTATACAGAGACAGCACCAAACCTGGTGAGGTGATCCGCAAGGCACAGCGCAAGGCTGCAACCCGTGTTGTGTATACCATCGTATTCAGCAAGATCGATGCGGCCCAATCAGAACGTATCATTCGCGAGATCGTGCAGGATCTTGGTGCCGATACATCAACTGCCGACCTCATCATTGGCTCGCCGGTAACAGATCCATGGTGTGCGTCGATCAGTGAATACAAACGCAACCTCCACAAGGCAATGACAGAAACCAGGGACATGCCCATCGGCAAACAATCCATCGTTGTTTCAATGGTAGCTGGCCTGCTGACAAAGAACGAGCTTCCGGCACGAGTCTACCTGGTTGGACGTATAAATGGCGAAGATGTGCGTCCCATTGCACAGCGCACTGCAAAGACTGTGGCCGCAATTGAATTGCGTTCAAACATCATGGGACCGGTCTCGGTTGTTTCGTATCTGTGGCCGGCAGACGCCGCGGCGAATAAGGGGTACGCACGGCTGTTTGAAGAGAAGGGGTTTCCGTTTGAACAGCGAATAGCGAATAGCGAATAGCGAACAGCGAATAAGTCTGTAGCCCATGACGAAGTCGTAGGACTATGAATAGCGGATGTTCATTTGGCGATGATGACGATCTCTGTGCGGCGGTTAAGCCCCCTACCGAATTCGGTTGTGTTGTCGGCGATAGGGCGTGATGGGCCGTGGCCAACTGTTTGAATGCGGCGTTGATCTATGCCGCGTTGAACGAGGTAGGCCTTAACGGTTTCTGCGCGGGCTAGGGAAAGTGCCTTGTTAGCGCGTAATGAGCCAGTGTTGTCTGTATGGCCTTCGATGCGTACTTGCACGGCCGGCCGGCTCTTCATGAATTCCATAAGCACTTCGAGCTCTTCCACCCGTGATGGGAGAATAGCACTGCTTGTTGGGAAGAGTAGGTTCTCGATGATGAACTTTCTGCCGATCTCCACGATTGGAATGATCTGTTTTACGAGCTCCCGTTTTCGTTCGTCGAGAATGGCAACATTGATCGAATCGCGCACCATCTTTGAATCACTGCGATACGTAACGGCATAGAGATTCGTGAGCTGGGTAGAATATTGGTCGAGGATGCGCGAGAACGGTTGTTTGATATCGAACACTGCACCACGCGTTGCTTCAGCGATAAGCTTGTATTCTTCGAGCTGGGGTGGTACGATGGCAAAGAGCCGGACGTTGTTGTCCTTGAGCAACGGAACGATGGTCTCCGTTGTCATGTATGTCCTACCGTTACCCTTCTCCCCAAACTGGTGATAGGGGGCATCGGTAATGATCACTGCTACTCGGTTGGCAGCCGGCACCCACTTTGTACGAGCCACATCCTTGATGGCCTCAAGGGCATTTTCCTTTTCATCGAAACCACCACTAGCGTAGACCTTTGCCATCCATGACAGGAATTCTTTTACGTCGGATGTGGGTTGGTACGACCGTTCAACAAAGTCGCTGAAGAGCACCAAACCTAGGCGGTACTCAATCCCTCTGTTTCTCAACGCCTCTACGAATCCCTCGATATTGTCCTTCACCCCATTGATGTGAGCCTGCATCGTGCCCGTAATGTCAACGAGGAACATGAAGTCGACAGGGATACGTTCTTGGATCGTAACCTTCTCGACGTTAATCACCGGCTTCTGCACACCGTTCTCTACAACGGTTAACGTCTTCGGATCTATGGTATCCATGACGCGTGCACTATCGTCGAGAACTTCTACGATCAGTTTGATCGTTGGGAACCGTGTGATATCTACGTTTTGGATGGTCATCCGGACACCATCTAGGGACGACTTCACACGCGCATCCTCGGCAACCTTGCGTGCTTTATCGAGGGAGTCCTGTCCAGACACGAGAACGCTCGACATTGCGAAGGACGCAAGGACCAAGAGTGTGAAGTATGGTAGACGTTTGCTCATTGCTGAAAACGACAAAGCCCCTTCAATCCACATGAAAGGGGCTTTTGTCGATCATGATATATCGTTAGAAGTTGAGTCGGAGAACGGGCGAGAACATAAAGAAGTTCTCAACTTCGAATGGGCGTGCATCACGCAATGGCGTTGAATAGCGACCTTCGAGATAGAACCAATCTCCGAATACAGGAATATAGGCACGGGCCAAAAGAATCTGATTCGAATACTGGAGACTGATGCCGAATGGGAATGCCGCTTGATTGCGATACTCCACCTTGGCATAGATCCAATCGAGAGCTTCGTTTGGCTTCCATGTGACGAGTCCATTCACACCATCGCGACCAAGGAATTGCTCATTCTTACCGTCGAGGGTGTCGAGGAACACGGCTGCTTCTTGAACCTCGGCATAGCTAATACCAACATCGAAGCGGAAGAAGTTTTCCGGGATCTTACGGTTGAGCCACAGGTTGTAGAACAACGTTGCCTGACCAGTAGAACGCATAACCGCTGTTGTTGCGTATGGATCGACGTCGTACGACGGAGCAGTAACCCTACGACTTCCAATGTCGAAGATGTAGTAGGACGTAACGTCGATCGTATTCGTTGGATCAATGCTTTGCAATGGAAGCTCTACATTTAAGCCGAGACCAAACTGCGGGTGGAATGGCATATGGAAGTCGAGTCCACCTACAATCTTTCCACCGGCCGAGCCATTCAGCTTGCGGCCAGGTATGAAATCGAGCAAACGACTCTGACCATCCAGGTTACCCGTCATACGATATCCGAATCCAAGTCGGGCGTTGATGAGATACGGGATTGGTTTACGTGTATCAGGATCCGAGTTCTCATACAGGGGGCGTTGCAGAAACACACGGCCTTCGCCGGATGACCAGAAGGTATAACCAACTTGGTCAGTACCCAACGAAGCCTTAAGCCAAAAGCCCGACGTACCGATCTTCAGAGACTGTTCAAATGCAGAGAGCGTAAACGAATGTGTCACATTCGTTGGCTCCATGTAGCTGATGATCTCCGCAATCTGAGGTGCTGATGGTGGAGCCGATGGTGGGATCTCGTTGTAGCAATATGGTCGTTTGCCATCTGCAAGGCGCATGGCAAGTCGCTTCATATTCGATGAAATCTCAGAGGCTACCATTCGTTCTGAACCACACTCAATAAGAATGAGCTCAAAGTCTTGCCCTTGCTCACCTTCCTTGACAGGTGCAGCGGTCACGACAATGGATTTGTCATCAAGATTAGCCTTCGTATACCCCATTAGGGCAAACGATTGCTTGATTTGAACTTGTAGGTCCGGTTCACAAACTCTCCAGCGAGGGAAATACTGGAGGATCTCTGGGTCGATCGTCTTCAGGGCCGTAAGTGCCGTATCGGCGAACGTCTGTGTGTGGGCCGGAACGGCTACACATGCGAACGCAACAACGACGCTTAGGGTCAAACGGTACATGATCTGCATAAAGCTATTTCCTTCGTTGCGCGTTGGGTCAGAAGTTGAAGATGAAGTTCACGGCAGGCATCACTACAGCGTCGTTCTCCCACTGACGTGGGTCGCGGAACACCGGAGCGAAGATGCGCGCATCGAAGCGTACGGCAAATTGATCCATGATCGGCACTTGTAGCCATGCCTTGCCAAGGATCGTTTCGTCGAAGTACGACAACGTAAAGCCGACGGGAGTCGACCATGCGGTTGCCATGAAGTCAACGGCTCCGGAGAGTCCGCCAACTGTCTGATTGTCCACCTTACGATAGATAACGGCCGTGTCGAGATCCTGTCCGGCAGTTGTAGCCCAAGACTCCATGTTGTAGATCGTACCGCCAAGGCGCATCCGGAACATGAAGGATTCGTCGATTCGAATTGCAAAGGTGTATTGCATCGTAGCGTGGAAGCGCACGAGGTAATCTTCGTTCAGGTTCGACTCGATGTTGTACACTTGGTGGTCTGTCTTAACAGCATCGGAGAACACATAGCTACCTCCAACGTGGAACACGCCGGACTCAGAGATCACGCGAATTGGGAAGTCAAAGGCTCCATTAATACCCATGCCACCCGTTGTCATACGTTGCGTAGCACCAAGATCTTTAGAGATGTTGGACCAACCGTTGGTTGGTAGAACTACACCAAGGTGTGAAGCTCCCCACACCGCATTCAGCGTGAGACGCTCCGACCAGATCGACGGATAGTTAATGTCTTCGAGACCGTACTTCAGCTCCACCCCATACTTCGGCAGGTAGGCATTCGTAGGTACAGCAGAATCGATTTCTCCGTCATTGATCACAGGGCGTTCGAATCGGCGGTATGAAACACCGTCGAGGGCACTCACAATGATCTCGTTGTTATTCTGATAGTTCTGCGGAAGGCCTTCCGTGATGCGCATATAAAGAGGCGACGAATCTTCGTTGATGCCTTCAGTTGTGCCATACTTTTTCTTGACGAATCGAATGCCCTCTTCGCCAATACCTTGTGCTTCCGGTGTTACGTTTTCGAGATTACCTTGTACGACCTGATTGGTCAGGTACTCATACAGAGTAGCTGTTGTTGTCTCGAGGATCTCACGACCCTTCTTGGCAACACCGCTCACAAGGATCTGTTCGTCTAGTTGTTTTGCTTCAAGTTCATTGGCCAAATACTTGCCACTAGGTGGATCAAGATCTTGGCGCAGTCCATAGAAGCTCTCGGTATTCTTTTGAACAAGGAGTGCGATCACACGAAAAGGCTCACCCGGCTGATACCGTGTTGTGACAACAAAGGCCTTTTTGAACTGCGCTTTTTCCCACGCTATACGTTGAGAAAAATATCGCTCGTAGGCTTTGCACCCTGCGGCACGCATCCACTTCTGGTATTCCTTTTCATCAGCACCTTCTCCGCCGGAAAGGACGTATTCTTCGATCTCGTCCTTCTTGTTGCACAGCTTTGCTTCTTCAGGTATGACGGGTTCTGGAGGGCCAAGAAGCATGTTAAGCTTGTTGACCGTACCATCTTCTTCGTTCACACGAAACACGGAGATCATTCCGTACCGCCAGTTTTTGTATTTGTCCAGAATACTGGACACCTGCGAATTCTGTTGCGCTTGCATCGTCCCCACAGCGATGGTAGCAACCAGAAATGTGCAGATGATTATCCTCGTGGAAGTCATGGTGTTCCTTGACATGCTTCGAATCTTCAAATTCGTTTTTTAGTTCGCCACTTGTATCGGCTGCGTCTTGATACGTGGCTTGGACGTTGCACCTTGCGAACGTGCCGTTGCGGAGATTGACAGCTGAATGTTTCCTTTGACCTGTCCCTTGGTCAATGGCAACTTTCCACCAGTAAGCTTCAATGTTACCTCATATTCGTTCCCGGAGATCTTTCGTGCTTTTCCTACAACAACAACCTTATATGTAGTGTTGGTCTTGAGATCTCGAACATTTGAATTTGACACTTGAACTTCCACGTCGCCTACTTCAGCACGCTCTGCATCAGAGATCTGTGGTGGTTTGACCATAATTCCACGAACCTTGAATTCAGGGTCACTGTTATTCATGATCGGATCGATCTTGATGTCTTGGGTAAGAACAAGTGGTTTCTTCAGTCCTACATCACCACTGCCATTGAAGAGTTCAACCACGTCTCCAGAGTTCGGATCCTTCCAAGAAATCGTCAATTGGACTTTGTCTGTTCCCGCAGGAACCTTGACATTGTCAGACTGACCGATTGAAAGTTTGCGTATCGGCGGCGTTTGCGTACCTGCACCGAGATTGAAGTTCATAATGAACTCATCCGGCTTGATCGTGTTCCCAGAATTTGGAGACGCAACAAGTTCAAGTGCATCGCCCCATGATGCTTCGAGGGCACTCTTCACTTCTTCCGCATTGGAAAGGCCAGAGCTATACACATAGACCGAGCATTGAACCGCCTCAGATGCCTTAGATGCATTCTTTTGTTGAAGCTCAAAAACATACGGTTCATCGCGCGCTGTAAGATTGCCGGCTACCGTAATGCTTAGATCCTTGTTGACCCACTTTGTACCACCACCAGATGCGGAGGCAGAAGCCGTTCCACCAACTACTTGGGCGTTACCCGGGTTCTTCAGGAAGACTGTTTGGCCATTAGACGGCGTAACAGACATTGGAAGCTTGAGCGACGCAAGCTTGTCGAAGACGCGAACGACAGTTTTAAGATCGGCGATCTTTGGATCTGTGATCTGAGGAGCAGGCTTCAGTACGCGAATGTTGAATTCGATCTCGCCCTGATTCTGCTTAAAGGCATTTTCTGTCTTTATGCCCGGAGTTGTCAGCTTGATGATGGCACCATAAAGTCCGATTCGACTCTTTTCGTTGATGTCATCTGTACCGTTAGTCAGCTCATCAAGCTTTTGATCGAATGCATCAAGGTCCGTTCTGGCAAGTTCGAGACTTGGCAGATTTTCAGTATGCTTCACAAGCTGATCGCGAACCTTGAGCAGGTCCTTTACTTTGAGCTGAACTGTACCGATGTTCACCTTTTCTTCCGGGTCGATCTCGAACCCCGCGCCTTCCTTGATGGAGACACCAAGGATCTTATTTGTGCGCGACGAGAATCGGAGTTTGTACCAGCCGGCTTCCTTTGGCTCGAAGTTCACAACAAAGGAACGCTTCTTCTTGGAGACCACTGGACCGAGCTTAACGGTTTCATCCTTGGAATAATAGAATTCCGGTTCGGTTACGCGACCTGGCTTGAACATCGACGTTTGCGGAACATTGTAGGATGCCGCAGTAAGTACGGCCAACATGCCGTCCGTAAATGCTTGTGGGTTGGTCTTGTTGCGCTCGTATAGTGCTTCAACTTGACCTTCCATCTCCTGATAGTTCAGTTTCAGATCTTGAACGATCTTCGGCTGCCAGGTAGCAGGGTCTTGAGGTACCTGCTCGTCAGTTTGGTCATTGTTATAGAGGATCTCGTATTTGATATCCGATACGTTTGACAAGCGAAGGAATCGCTTGATACGATCAAGATATTCTTCGGGTTCTTCAACTTCCGTCATCTTCAAGGCAGATGAAACGTCAGTGATCCCAACCTCAACGAGGTACTTGCGCTCAGGTTTGATATCAGCACCAATGGCCTCCTTGACGTTTACGCCAGGAGGGGGAATGGTTATCTGATCCTGAGGTCTTGTATTGATACCTTCAGATCCGGCACCAACCTGCAACTGTGAAAGGATCGATTCGACGATGCGCATCGACTCCTTCTGTTTTGCAATAAGGTGCTCTTCGGCTTCATCTCGCTCCACGATGATGATCAGGAGCTCGAGAATAACAGCTAGATACAATACAAAGTAAACTTTGCCAGCTCCGCCCTTGGACATGGCGTTCCTCTAGGTAATGGGTGAACAGATCCCTCCGTTCAGGACAGCAACGGGAAGCCTGCTACTTTAGCAGGATTCCCGTGTGTCTCACATAGTCAATATCGTCACTTTTCCGTCGTGGACGGAGTAACAACTGCGGCTTCGGTGGATGGCGTGACGGCTGCGGACTTCACATCCTTTGCCTTCATTGAACAACACGACGATGAGTTGCTGACCTTTTTTGCCTTAACGCTGGTTGTTGAGCACGTAGCGCCTTCTGCGCCTTCCGTTGCCTTCACTGCCGTTGTGGAGCAATGGTCTTCTTTAGCAGATACCTTCTTGGCGGCTGCAGTTGTGCTGCTGCAGCACGATGAGGACGATTTTGCCTTCTTTGCAGATGCCTTTTCGTCACACTTCACACCAGCTGTTGCAACGGCGAAGGATGCGGCGGCAACAATTGCCGTCATCGCGATCATGCGGATCTTCATGCCGAACTCCTGTATCGATGTTGAATTACGTTGTCTTTTATTCAAACGGCTCGAAAAATAGGCCGTAACTGCCTGTTCTCCAAAGGAATTTCCGTGCCAAGAGCAGTCATATTGTGATTGTTGGCCCTTCTTGGAAAAAAAACGATCCCATTCTGAGTCTCAGAATGGGATCGACATTAAGATTCTCGGTATGACTACTAACTGCAACCCGTTGTAGTTCCACAGTTAAGACACATAGTGCAAGCCCCGTTCCGCACTACTTGGGTGGATTGGCACTTCGAGCAAGATTCCCCGGTATATCCCATCTTCTTTGGGTCGAACTTGGTTGCATCGAACTTTTTAGGGTCCGTACCGTCCGCCAAAGATTGAGAATCTCCATTACCGCTCACGGCCTCCATTACATCGTCAAATGTGGCAGGGGGCTCGCTGGATGTTGATTCGTCCGTGGTTCCACGGATGTCAGAAGGTGCATCTCCAGCTGGCTGACCTCCCGGTGTGCCTTGGTCTCCCTTTGGCAGAGTGGGCTGGTCAACGGCATTGACATGCACGAAGTCAGTCCGCTTCAGATAGTCATAACCTAATGTGCGGAAGATGTAGTCCACGATGGATGTGGCGTTCTTGATCGCTTCGTGGCCATCAACGAACCCGGCCGGTTCAAATCGAGTGAATGTAAAGGTGTCCACAAGCTCGTCCAGTGGCACTCCGTATTGAAGCGCTTTTGAGGCTAAAACGGCAAAGCAGTTGAGGAGCCCCTTGAACGATGCACCTTCTTTATACATGTCGATGAATATCTCACCAAGCTGCCCATCGTCGAACTCACCAGTGCGGAGGTAGACCTTATGACCACCTACTGTGGCCTCGCGGACGTAGCCGTGACGGCGTTTTGGTAGACGGC
>DATGWS010000268.1:0-53392 GCA_035299365.1 Candidatus Didemnitutus sp. | reverse complement strand
GTTGACGTAATCACGGACTTCCCAGACAACTTTATTAAGGTGAAAATTCAGGCTGGAACGTCTTTTTCTACAGACAATCCGGCTCTCACCCGATTCAAGGTTTTGGTTTGGTACAACGGTACTACTTCTGACGTAGCCGAGTTCGAAGAGTCAAAACTTACACTCTTCCCTAACCCGACAAATGACGTTGTAGTGTTGAATGGCGTTGCTGAAGGCTCCACTATATCGGTCTTTAGCTTGCATGGTGTGACACATTCAACGAATCAGGCCACGTCGAGTGTGGTTCGTTTGGATCTTTCCACACTTGCGCCGGGAGCCTATGGGGTTCGCGTTGTTGGTCCGGACGGAAGCATCACTTCACGCATCATCATGCGTCAGTGATGAATCAAAGGAAGCAATAATCATGAGTGAAGAACAACAAGGCCACAGACCATCGCGCAGGCGTAGACCACGTAGAAGACCGGACGGTGCAGCTTCCGAAGGTCCACGAGCAGAGAACCCACGTCCTGAACAACCGCGCGTAGAACAATCGCGATTTGAGTATTCACGTTCCGAACAACCACGTTCTGAACACCAGCGTTCTGAACACCAGCGTTCCGAACAGCAGCGTTCCGAGCAACCACGTTCTGAACCGTCACGTCACGATCATGGGCGTAGAGAGCAATCCCGGCCGCAGAACCAACGGGGCGATCGGCGTACTAGGACAGAACACCTTGGTAGTTCATCCGTGTCGGTCGTAGTACCGCTATTGAACGAAGCAGAGTCACTTCCCGAATTGGCCCGACAACTAGAAACGGTCCTTGAACGAGTTGCCCGCGGACGCTACGAGGTTCTTTTCATCGATGACGGCTCTACGGATGATTCATATGGTGTTATCCAAGACCTGCATACTCGAAACAACCGCTTCAAGGCCATTAGATTCCGTACAAATCATGGAAAGTCTGCCGCATTAGCGATTGGCTTTGCTGAGAGCAAGGGCGACATCGTGATCACTATGGACGCGGATCTCCAAGACGATCCGGCTGAAATTCCGGCTATGATTTCGAAGCTCGAAGAAGGCTTCGACCTCGTGTCGGGATGGAAGCGCAAACGTCACGACCCTTGGCACAAGACCATACCGTCGAAGCTCTTTAACTCCGTTACCTCGCGCATGAGTGGCATAAAGCTCCACGACTTCAACTGTGGTCTCAAGGCCTATCGTAGAGACGTTGTGAATAGTGTACAGGTATACGGCGAGATGCACAGATACATTCCGGCTCTAGCACATTGGGAGGGATTTCGCGTAACCGAGATTCCTGTTCAACATCGCGCTCGCCAGTTCGGCTCCTCGAAGTTTGGAATGAGCCGATTCCTGAAAGGGTACCTCGATCTCCTGACCGTGATGTTTACCACAAGGTATATTAAGCGCCCCCTGCACTTCTTTGGTGCTGTTGGTTCCCTTTTTGCTATCGTTGGATTGGTAACGGACCTCTATCTTGTTGTTGAGTGGTTCCTGGGGCTTACGTCCCTCAGTAATCGTCCTCTTGCCCTCTTTGGAATTGCCATGATCATCGTAGGTGTGCAACTCATCTCGATCGGTCTCATCGGTGAGCTTATTGTGAAGAATAACCTCGAACACCAACGATTCAGCGTCCGCGAACGACTCACGTAACCTTCCTCCATTCGAACGGTCAATTCAAAAACTCCGCCCGATATTGGAAAACACATGACCCGAAATCTTCTTCTCCTGCTTGTTGCTACGCTCATACTTGCCACCTCCGCTGAGGGTCAAGTACGTTTCCGCATTGCAGCCGGACTCTCCACGGACTGGATCACGAATGATAATCCCGCCGTTCAGCGTATCGCTAGCGCCGGAGAAGAACTCCCCGACGATAAGGTGACGGCAGGGGGCGGATTTGACGGTGCTCAAATGGGCTGGGGTCTACGTGCCTATGCCGATCTCGACAAACAAAAGAAGTTCCGCATCCCGCTCGGCTTCGACTTCTTCTCCTTCAGTGGAACACAGACCGTCAATAGCGAACTATTCAACATTCGAGTGACACATTCGAATCAACTCTATACCGGCTTTACGGGCTTTGAATGGTCATTCATTGAATTCCCATGGGCATTCGCTCGTGCATACATCGGCGCTGAAGCTCGTGTTTTGATTGTAGGGGAAAACACGATCTCTTCCACTCGTAATGTAGTTGTTGGCGATACTATTCAATCCAGTTCGCAAATGTATAACGGCAAGCCTTCTGCAACACGCTTCGGCGCTCTTGCCCGCTTAGGAATCGAAGGCGAAGTATACTATCCGGTGTTCATCAATACCAGCGTAGGCTGGGGAGCCATGAACATCCTCGGTAGAGACGATCGACCTACCTCAGAAGGCGGCCGTGGTGAACTCCTTACCCCCGTCTCCCTGAACGAACCAGCAGAAAGCATCGTCTATCACTTGAACTTTACGTTCATGGTGCAGGTACGCCTGTAGAACAGCGAATAGCGAATAGCGAATTCAGAATCAAATTTATAATTCACTATTCACTATTCACTATTCGCTATTCACTATTCGCTATTCGCTATTCATAAAACGTTTTCTCAAAAGCCCCTTGCTCAGGCTTGTTTAGGATAACGCGCCAGATCATGCCGCGGATGAAGCCGGTGCCATAGCCGATGAGTTGCACATAGGATGCTTGGACGCATCGAAGTCCGGATATGGCAGAGTGATAACGAAGTGAGCTCTCGATAAAGAGGGCAAGTGTGTAGACGCCTAATGGAATCAGTGTTATCCAGCCGTATGGCGCAAAGAGGGTATAGCCGAGTGCGAGTACCACGTAGAGGGTAAAAGCAGTTGGGAAGAAGTGGGTAATCTTTAACGTGCCGGGGTGACGCAGCGTGATATTGATACGCGCTATGCCGCTGTTGTGGACCTGCTTGAAAAATTTCTTGAGATCTGTACGCCGTTTGTGGTAGACCCATGCGTTGGGAATGAGTTGCACGTTGTATCGCATGGACATCATGCGAATACTGAACTCCACGTCTTCCCCAAAACGCATGCGGGCAAAGCCATCCGTAGCATTGAAGACTTCGCGTGAGATACCCATGTTGAATGAGCGTGGGTGAAAGACACCGCCAACACGAACCTTGCCACCTCGGATACCACCGGTGGTAAGGAACGATGTCATCGCATAGCTTATGGCCTTTTGCACGGGAGTGAAACGCTCGTGTTCCCTGTCCGGACCCCCAAATGCGTCAAGCCCCTTCTCAGAAACCTCTGCATCTATTGAGGAGAGGTAGTGAGGGGGCACGGTGCAATCGGAATCGATGAAAAGGAAATAGTCACCCGAGGCACGCCTACAACCATAATTCCGGGATGGTCCAGGACCACTATTGTCCTTGAAGAAGTAACGGATGGTAAGCCGTCCGGCATATCGGGCACACACGGCTTCTGAGCTTACCGTAGAGCCGTCCTCGACGATGATGATCTCAAAGTCCGTGAACGACTGAAAAGTAAGGCTCTCAAGGAGCTCGTCGAGTTCGTCCGGCCTGTTAAAGACGGCCACAATGATGGAGTACTTCATAGAAGGTGCGCAAAGATACGGTGGCGCTCCGTGCTATCTTTGACGTTACATGAGCCCCCTACCTCAAGACCTTGTTAACCTCGTAGCACAGATGGATCTGCACCCCCGCACGATCCGTAATGTGCGAATGCAGTACCGACTGGCAGAACACACTCTAATTCCTTGGCTGAAGGACCTTGGACATATGCCGGCCGCGGCCGCAGTGTGCGAGATCGGTTGTGCTGAGGGTGGAGTACTTGCTGCCTTTGCAGAGCAAGGCGCTTCCTATATGCTGGGGACTGATATTCAAGGGGCACTTCTTACACAGATCAGTGATCCGTTGTGGAAGGGGCTTGGACTGAATATGGTGTTCACGCAGCACGATGTGATCTACGAGGCAATTCCGGAGGAATGGCGAGCTCGTTTTGATATTGTGTTGCTACGTGATGTGATAGAACACCTGGATGATCCAGCCATTGCCTTGAAAAATATTGCGCGTCTACTCAAGCCGGGCGGCGTTGTGCTTGTGACGTTTCCACCGTATACCTCGGCCTTTGGCGGACATCAACAATTGATGGGAACCAAGGCTGGTTCCGTACCCTTCCTTCACATGTTGCCGTGGTCCGTGTTTGGGGGCTTTGTAAAGGGCGGAGACCCTGTGAATCAAGAAGAGCTCGAGCGACTTCACACCATCAGGTGTTCTGCGCGTAAGGTTCTGTCCTCTGCCCATGCGTCCGGACTCCGCGTCCTCTCGGAACGCTATTTCGGACTTCGTCCAGTATTCCGTTGGAAGTACCAGCGTCCCATTCCAAGTTTAGAGATCACAGCACTTCGATCAATACCCGGCGTGCGCGCACTTGCGATGGAAGCAGCCTTTGTCTTTCAGTTGCCTGCATGAAAACCGTTCTCGTTATTGCCTACCATTTCCCCCCGGGCGGCGGTCCGGGCGTCCAACGCGTACTGAAACACGTTACCTACCTACGAGAAGCCGGATGGCGTCCGGTTGTGTTAACCGTTGAGAATGGCGATTTCCCGGCGCGGGACGAATCACTCCTTGCAAAGATTCCTTCTGACATCACGGTTGTTCGTGTACCCATCCTTGAGCCTTATGACCTCTACCGCAGGTTCATGGGTAATAAGAGTGCGGCGATCGATGTCAACGTAAACAAGGCAAGATCTGAGCAACGGGGCTGGAAGGAACACGTCACCAACTGGATCAGGGCCACACTCTTTATTCCCGACGCTCGCGTAGGCTGGCTCCTAACTGCAGTAAAGAAGGGGCTGGAGATGGTGGAAGAACATCACGTGGACGCTATCTATAGCTCATCACCACCCTACACATGTGCACTTATCGCACGTTCTATCAAACGCAAAACCGGGTTGCCTTGGGTGGCTGGTTTCAGAGACCCATGGACTGAGTTTCTCACAACCCCCGACAGATGGTTTCTTCCGGCGGCCATCGACCGTTCACTCGAGAGATCGGTCTTTCGGGAAGCCGATCTCATAGAATGCGCCTGGACCGGAATCATCGATGATGCGCTGCGGAAGTATCCCGAGCTCGACCGTAGGCGTTTCAGGCACGTACCCAATGGTTTCGATGCCTCGGATTTCCCAAAGGTCTCCTACTCCCGCAACGAACGCTTCACCGTGACCTATACCGGTTCAATGTATGGACGTCGCACGCCAAAGTCCTTCCTTGCAGCCTTGGACAGACTCCTCGACCAAGGTCACGTTCATCCTGAAGATGTTCACATCAGATTTGTTGGACGGTTTGGAGATGAGGTTCACGAAATGCTTGATACGTCGCGTTTTGCCCCCTCCATAGAGAGGATCGGCTATGTGCCACACGATGTGAGCATTGGATACCTCATGCAGAGTGAGGCATCGCTCCTGATTGTGGATGATGCAAAGGAAAGCGCCGAAATCGTGCCCGGAAAGGTCTACGAATACCTAGGCGTTGGGCGTCCAATCATTGCCCTTGCCCCACAAGAAAGCGCCATTGCAACCTTGATCAACGAAACATCCGCCGGTGCCAGCGCATCACAAGACGATATTGAAGGCATTGCCAAGATCATCGGCACGTTTCTTGATCGATGGAAAAGGGGCGAGCAGATCACACACCCGAACACGACGGAAATCGTCAAGTATGAACGCCGTGCGGCAGCCCATCAGCTCGGAAGCATGTTACACGAATTACAACGTCCATGAACTTCAAGAAGATCCTCGCAATCATCCTCGCTCTCGCCGTAGGATATATTGTTCTCAAAGTATTGTGGTGGATTGTTCGACACGTATTTGCGCTTGCGCTTGATCTGATGGGATTTGTGCTCATTGCATTGATCGCAGTTCCGATCTACTTTGTCATTCGAGCAAAACTGCTGCGATAACGATGCGTAGGCCCCTTTCCATACTCGTACTGTTAGCGGTGGCCATCTCGGCCAATGCACAACAATTGTACAACCCGCTGGCAGTGGATCTGACGCGAGCCATCCTCAAAGATCTTTTTGAGAGTAATGCTGTTCCGTATATCCAGCCGATGGTAAATACGATCAATGCAACATCGAATGCGCGGTTTTACGATAGGGCCTTTGTTCCGAAGTCTGTTGAAAAACCATACATACGTGTAAGTGTGAATGGCATGGTTGGCTATATCAACGAAGATCAACGTTGGTATGTACCAACCATAGATCTCGGTCCACGTGTGAATGTCTTCACCGAACTCCCGAAGTATGGTAGTATTATCATAGGCCCAAGCGGTCCGCGCTTTGAGATAGGAAACTCCTATCAGGACACACTCGGACTTGCTACAATGCTCGTAAAGGAGCTCTTCAGGGACTGCCAAGACAGTGGCTACATCGTTACGCCGGATAGTGCTGCTACGCTCTTTGGCTATAAACCCGATAACAAGGTGTTACTCCCAACGAATGACCAGTTGCTGACGGTACTGCGTAACCGACCTGAATACAAACTCCTCGACAGCGCTGGTCAGGCCGGACTCGAGGGACTTGTATCCAACGTAAAATTGGTTGGCTTCCTTACGTTGCCTCCCGGTGTGGACATGTCAAAAATCATTGCTGCCGTGCCTCAGATAGAGATCGGTTCCATCTTTGGAACGGAGCTCCTTCTTCGGTACGTGCCTCCAGTTGAGTTCGATCCAAACGTTGGAAAATTCTCATTCTGGGGAATTGGACTCAAGCATAGCCTTTCACAGTATTTCCCCGAACGATACTTCGATCTTGCCGTGCAGGGTATCTATCAAGGCACGTCTCTTCGTAACACCGTAGGCTTCACGGAATCAAAGCTTGAGGCTGATGCCACGATCTTCAGCGCAAATATCCACGCGAGCAAGAATCTTTGGGATGCGGTTGATGTCTATACAGGCTTAGCATGGGAAACCATTTCTGTTACCAGCACCTATACCTACGTTCTTCCGCAGGAAACACAGATCGAATTGGGTTTGCTACCCAAACCCCCACCCGGTGAGCCAGCTGTACCAACAGCAGAACAGCCCGGAGATCAGAACCCACAAACGTCTGTGGTTACCGCCGGCAATACGAACGTGAAGTGGACCATTGGCGCATCCGTGTATTATGGTCCCGTACGTTTAGCGCTCGACTATAACGTAAGCACGTTCAATATCTTCTCAGCGGGTCTGTCCTTCCAATTCTAATCGGCAAGGCGCACCCCCCACCGCGTCCGGACGATCAATCCATCTGCTTCAAGTCTGTTCAAGACGGCCGTGAACCATTCCTCTTCGTGCGCTGATAACGGGCTTTGTGCTGCTTGTGCAAAGAGTTGGGCAGGACGTAGATGCGCGTGACTCTTCTGCCCTCGTAAAACCTCAACGAATCGTCCGCGCCAGATTCTCTGTGGTTCTCCACGAAACTCAGGTTCCTTTTTGCGCGTACGCGAAACCGAGTGGAGGGCGTTGTTGGATGGACACAGTCCTCCAAGTGGACACACTGTGCATCGCGGAGCGCGTGCAGTGCAGATCGTTGCTCCAAGGTCCATTACAGCATGATGCCACTGCGCAGCGTAGCGTTGGGGTATTGCGGACTCGGCAAAGCGTGTCAGCACATCGTCTGGCTCCACGTCCGTTGTATACTTCTGACGTTTTACCAGACGCGAGTAAACCCGCCTGACGTTTACATCGAGCACCACTACGCGTGCGTTGAATGCAAAACACGCCACGGCAGCAGATGTGTATGGGCCAATGCCCGGAAGTTCTATCAAGGTCTCAGGGGAGGACGGGATTACCCCATCATATTCCAGGACGATTGTTTTAGCTGCATCTCGAAGCCGGAGAGCGCGCGAGTTATAGCCCATTCCCTGCCATTGTCGGATAATCTCTCCATTGCCTGCACGGGCCAGATCAAACACCGTTGGGAAGTGCCGGAGAAACCGCGGAAGTGCTTCCGAAACGCGCGACGTTTGCGTTTGCTGCAGCATTATCTCGGATACGAGTACCACATATGGGTCTAGCTTTCCAGAACGCCATGGAAACGTTCTCCCGTTTTTCCTATACCAACGCAGAAGCGAACGTGCATGATCCATACGTAGATTGGCAAAATGAAGAGGGAGATAGATCCGCAACTTGTGGAAGCCGCCGTTACCGCGGCGCAGAACGCCAGAGAGCAAGCTTATGCTCCGTACTCTGCATTCCGCGTTGGCTCAGCAGTTGTTGATGTCGATGGCGGTATCCATGTTGGCTGCAATGTAGAAAATGCAAGCTATGGACTTACGAATTGTGCGGAACGAGCCGCCGTGGCGGCTGCAACGGTAGCCGGACGTCGAGATCTGATCCTCTGTGTGGTTGTTACCGATACGGAGGCCCCCACAGCCCCCTGCGGAGCATGCAGACAGGTCCTGAGCGAGTGTTCCGGCTCTCTATCCATCCTTTGCACCACACTCCAGAGAAACGACGTGTGGTACGATCTGTCCGATCTGCTTCCTCATGCCTTTGGTCCCGATTCTCTCTGATCATCACAACCGTCACCTATGGTCCTTCGTTCACAGGATTCTGAAACATCATCGCGTATCTGGCTAACAGTACTCGTCTGTGGCCTTGGGTATTTCGTAGATATCTACGACCTGATCCTCTTCTCCATTGTACGTCCCGAATCTCTTCGGGCCATTGGCGTATTACCTACGCAGATGCAGGACGCCAGCGAGATCATTCTCAATGCACAGATGGTGGGCATGCTCCTGGGTGGTCTGATCTTTGGGGCCTTGGCCGACAAGCGAGGCAGGCTTTCCGTACTGCTCGCCAGCATCCTCATGTATTCCGTAATGAACATTGCAAACGCCTTTGTTTCCAGTGTGCCAATGTATGCGATGTTTCGTTTTTTGTCGGGGATAGGTCTAGCAGGAGAACTCGGAGTAGCCATCACCCTTGTTAGCGAGGTGATGCCGAAACACTCCCGCGGCTATGGAACCACCATCGTTGCCTCCATGGGTATTCTTGGCGCTGTAGGAGCCTACGTAGTGCACCAGCTCTCGGATTGGCGGGTAGCCTTTATCATCGGTGGTGTGATGGGTCTGTGCTTGCTTGTGATGCGCGTACGGGTTAGAGAGTCTGGCATGTTCAACAAGATCGAAGACGCACCCGTTTCCCGCGGAAATGTCTTCATGATCTTCACCCGGAAACGCATCGGAACATATCTCTCAAGTGTAGCCATCGGCGTTCCCATCTGGTACGTGATAGGCATTCTTGTGACCTTTGCCCCGGAATTCACAAAGGAGGGAGGGGGCTCCACAGAGATCTTAGCCGGACAGGCAGTGATGTGGGCCTACGTTGGGCTGGCGGCGGGCGACCTTGTAAGTGGACTCATCAGTCAGTTCCTCAAGAGCAGACGCCGAACAATACTCCTCTTCCTTGTCTTCACCTCGGCCGCTGTTGCGTGGTACCTCTTCACGCCTGCCAAATCTGCAACGCTTACCTATCTGCAAACCGGAGTATTGGGCTTCACGGTTGGGTATTGGGCGGTATTCGTAACCACGGCGGCTGAACAATTTGGCACCAATCTGCGTGCGACCGTTGCCACCACCATTCCCAATGTGGTCCGTGGCGGCCTGATTCCGGCCTTGCTGGTCTTTGCTGCCCTGCGCAAGGGAGACGCCGTGTTGTTTGCCGGTCAGCCCCTTGTTTCCAGTGCCGTTATTGTGGGCAGTGTAACAATGCTCATTGCCTTTATCGGACTTGTGTTCCTCAAAGAAACATATGGTAAGGAACTTGACTACGTGGAGGAGTAGACGAGATACTGCAAGCAGAGTGCGAAGGTGGTAACTTTGCATTATGACACATGCAGAACGGATCATCATTCTCGACTTCGGATCGCAGTACACACAGCTTATAGCACGTAAGGTGCGCGAAGTTGGCGTCTATGCAGAGATCCATCCATACTCCATCTCCCGTCAAGACCTTTCTGATCTATCACCACGAGGAATCATCTTATCAGGTGGACCTTCCAGTGTATATGCAGATGGTGCGCCAATCCCAGACTTTGATGTCTTTGCCATGGGTGTTCCGGTACTTGGTATCTGTTACGGTCTGCAGTTGATCGCACATCAACTCGGTGGAGTAGTAGATAAGGCTGCACGACGTGAGTTCGGCCGAGCTATGTTGGAAGTTGATGACAAGGGCGACCTCTTTACGGGACTCAATTCCACAACACAAGTGTGGATGAGTCATGGTGACCACATAACCGAGATCCCACCAGGTTTTGAGCGGATCGCTCACACAGAGAACGCCGGCATCTGTGCTATTCGAGACGTACAGCGGAAGATCTGGGGCGTCCAATTCCATCCCGAAGTGCATCACAGCACGGAAGGAAAAAGCATCCTCCGGAACTTTGTAACGCAGATCTGTGGCTGTGCAACAACATGGAATGCTACATCATTCATCGATGCTGCTGTTGCAGAGATCCGCTCCAAGGTTGGAGACGGTGGTGTGATCTGCGCGTTGAGCGGTGGTGTTGATTCAACTGTTGCCGCAGTTCTCCTGCACAAAGCCATCGGTGACAAGGTTCACTGTATTCACATAGACAGTGGTCTGATGCGAAAGGGTGAAAGTGAGAATATCATAGAGATGTTCAAGCAGCACTTTTCGATGACAGTTGACCTCGTTGATGGAACGGAGATGTTCCTATCTCGTCTGCATGATGTTGAAGATCCAGAACGAAAACGGAAAATCATTGGTGGTGCATTCATCGATCTCTTCGATGTAGAAGCCAAGAAATTCGCCGATGCAAAGTTCCTTGCTCAAGGAACCCTTTATCCGGATGTGATTGAATCTGTAAGCACCAAGGGGCCGAGTCAGACCATCAAGACGCACCACAATGTTGGTGGACTCCCGGAAAAGATGAACCTCAAACTCATCGAGCCATTCCGAGAGCTCTTCAAGGATGAGGTACGTGCTGTGGGAAGAGAACTGGGGATCCCGGATTGGTTCGTTGAGCGCCATCCCTTCCCGGGACCTGGATTGGCCATCCGTATTCCCGGAGCAATCACTCTGGAGAAGCTCAACATTCTCCGCGAAGCCGACGAGATCTACCTAGAGGAGATTCGTAATGCCGGACTCTACAACGAGATCTGGCAGGCCTTTGCCGTGTTGCTGCCCGTTCGCACCGTTGGTGTGATGGGAGACGAGCGCACGTATGAGCACGTATGTGGACTACGAGCTGTAACAAGTACCGATGGTATGACAGCTGACTGGTATCACATGCCCTACGATGTGCTTGCACGGATGAGCAATCGCATCATCAATGAAGTTCGAGGTATCAATCGAGTGGTTTACGACATCTCGTCGAAGCCCCCTGCCACTATCGAATGGGAGTAAGTCATGAATGAGCTACAGATCCACCTGTTTTTAAACCACGTGCCGATCCTCGGCGCTTTGGCTGCATTGCTTGTGGTGATCATCGGCGTTGTTATCAAGAACAACACCGTTCGGATGTCCGGCCTTGCTGTCTACATCGTGATGGCCCTAGCAGTAATCCCTACCTATCTCAGTGGGGAAGGTGCAGAAGAGCGTATTGAGAACATTGCCGGCATTAGCGAGACAGTGATTGAGTCTCACGAAGAAATGGCAGAGCTCTCTCTGTGGATTATGTTGGTTGCAGCCGCGGTAGGTGCAGCGGCATTGTTCACACAGTGGAAGGGCAAGAGTATAGCCAGCACACTCTCCATACTCTTTGTTCTTGTGGCCATCGGGGCCTTTATTCAGATCGGTCTCACAGGACATGAAGGGGGCAAGATCCGGCGTCCGGATATGACGTCCAATGTAGCAGCTCCAGCGGCTGCAGAGGATAACGACTGACCATGAAGAAGATCTTAGTTCCGATAGCCAACGGCACGGAAGAGATGGAGGCAGTGATCATCATCGACATGTTACGGCGTGCATCGATGGAGGTGACCATTGCAGGAGACGGAAATGTTGTTGTGTGCTCGCGTGGCGTACGAATGGTGCCGGACATTATCATCGAGGACATCACAGAGGATGAGCGTTATGATGCGATCATCATCCCTGGCGGCAGTCAAGGTGTTGGTAATTTTCTGAACAATCATGCCTTGGAGCAGATCCTTCTTCGTCACATGGCAAAGAAGGGTCTTATTGGTGCCATTTGTGCTGCACCAATGGTGTTGCATGAGTTTGGACTACTTCATCAAGGGGCTGTGGTAACATCCCATCCGTCCATTGCGGATGTGCTAGCCCCCTACACCTATACTCTTGAGCGTGTGGCAATCGATGGAAACATTGTTACGAGCAGAGGTGCCGGAACTGCCTTTGAGTTCTGTCTTGCACTTATTCGGAAACTGGCCGATGAAGCAACAGCAACAAGAATTGCTACCGACATTGTGATGTACGAATAACATCACCACATTGAACAATTGACCTGAACCAGTGAAACGATACCTCATAACCTCGGCACTTCCGTATGCAAGCGGAGTGACCCACCTCGGAAACGTTGTGGGTTCAACACTTCCGGCGGATATCTATGCACGCTATTGCAGACTTCGTGGGAGAGACACGCTCTCCATATGCGGCTCGGACGAGCACGGCGTTGCAATTACTATCGCTGCCGAAAAAGAGGGGATCTCACCTAAGGAAGTGATTGATCGATATCACGAGGCAAATGCACGTGCATTGATGGGTCTTGATATCAACTTCGATCTCTATGATCGCACGTCCAACCCGATCCATGCAGCAACAGCCCAAGAGTTCTTTATTGTATGGAAGGAGAAGGGGCTTCTTGTTGAACGCGAGGACGACCAATTCTACGATGATGAATCAAAGATCTTCCTGCCTGATCGATATGTGGAAGGTATCTGCCCAAACTGCGGATACGATAAGGCGCGTGGAGACCAATGCGACAACTGTGGTGCCTACTACGATCAGCTGGATCTGAAGAGTCCACGTTCTCTTGTAAGCGGTAAGACACCGGTTGTTCGAAAGACAAAACACTGGTACTTCAAGCTCAATGAATTCCAGCGGTGGTGTGAGCAGTACATCGAATCACATGCCGGACAATGGAAGGACAATGTTCTTCAGCAAAGCAGATCGTGGCTCAAACAGGGTCTGGCAGAACGTTCTGCAACACGAGACATGACCTGGGGAATACCTGTACCGGTGAACGGTGCAGAGTGGAAGGTTCTCTACGTATGGTTCGAAGCCGTCCTCGGCTATATCTCCATCACAAAACAATGGGCCATCAACGAAGGAAAACCGGATGATTGGCGCAGATGGTGGTGTGATGCAGAAACGGAATACACAGCCTTCCTTGGTAAGGACAACATCGTCTTCCACACCATCATCTTTCCGATTCTCCTCAACACAAGAAGCGAAGAAGGCTACATACTTCCGGAGAACGTGCCGGCCAATGAATTTCTGAATCTCGAAGGCAAGAAGTTCTCAAAAAGTAGAAGCTGGGCCATTGATGTGATGCAGTATCTCGCTGCATTTCCCGACGCGCAGCATAAAGACATCGTGCGATATGTGCTCACAATGAACATGCCCGAGACAAAGGACAGTGACTTTACGTGGAGAGACTATCAGGCACGCACGAATAACGAGTTGGCTGCAATCCTTGGCAACTACGTCAACCGTGTGATGCAGTTCGTGCAAAAGAACTTCAATGGCACTGTTCCCGATCTTGCTAGCGGGTTTGAGCACGGTGAACATGAAACAGTATTGCTTGCGGCCCTACGTGATGGACACAACGCTGTAGGACTAAACCTTGATGCGTATCGCTTCCGCGATGCTGCAACGGAGGCAATGAACATTGCACGTGCTGCCAACAAGTACTTCAATGACAAAGCTCCGTGGAAGACCATAAAGAGTGATCCCGCTGATTGCGCCTCAACGATGAATGTCTGTCTCCAGGCTATTCGAACACTATCCATGGCCTTTGCCCCCTTCTGCCCGGTTGCATCAGCAACCATGCAGTCCATGTTGGGTCTTCCGGAGAATGTAGGCGCACCAAAACAGGGCCAGATTGGCGTAGATCTATGGTCGCACTCCCACGAGTTTCAGTTAACGGCAGGTTCGCCCCTTGCCGAGCCTACTATCCTGTTCACGAAGGTGGAGAACGACGTGGTTGAACGCGAAATCGAAAAACTTGTTGGCTCCGTCACTCCGAGCGGACCCGTCACGCCAAGCGTGGTAGAAGAGTCGGATGACCGCATCGCCATCGATGACTTCTCAAAGGTAAAGTTGCGCACCGCAGTGATCATAGAAGCAGAGCGAGTTGCAAAGTCAGAGAAGCTGCTCAAGCTCCAGGTAGACATCGGCACTGAACGCAGGCAGATCCTTGCCGGAATAGCAAAACACTACGCGCCCGAAGATCTTATTGGCAAGACCATTGTTGTTGTTGCCAATCTCAAGCCAGCCAAACTTATGGGTATGGAATCGCAGGGCATGGTTCTGGCTGCATCCAATGCAGAAGGTAAGCTCACTCTGGTCACTCCATCGGATGCCGGCATAGGTGCAGGAGCAGAGGTTCGCTGATGGCAGCACGGGGGATCATACCCGAACCGCCGATCGATGAGCTATTGCCTACCAAGGAGCCAACGGCACTTGTAAAACAGCGTCGGCTCCTCAACCGCTGGAGCATATTCGCGCTGGTCTTCGTAAGTGCCATCTTCACTGTGTTGTACGTGAGTAATGTAATTGCAGTGAAGAAACTTCTTGTTGAAACGGATGCACTCAAGCGAAGCATCGACTCATTGCGTACGGTAAACGAGAGTCTGCGAACGGAGTCGTATCGACTCCAGTCAGCAGAGCGCATCACCCGTATCGCGCAAGAAAAACTCGGACTCATTCCGCCCCCTCAAGCGCCTACAGTGTTGGAAGACACAGAGAAGAAGTGAACGAACAGTCCCAACCATACGAACCCATTCGATGGAAGTCGGGCCTGCTCACGTTGGTCTTCTCTGTAGCCTTCATGATCATTCTCGGAAGACTCTTCTGGGTGCAGGTTGTAGAAGGGGCTCGGTATAGAGATCTTGCAAAGAAGCAATACGAGAGCAGGGTACCGTTGCGTGCAGAGCGCGGTAGACTGCTCGACCGCGAAATGCGAGACCTGGCAACGATGATGAAGACCACGTCGTTTGCTGCAGACCCAAGCATGATAGAACATCCGGAGATGTGTGCTCAGCTTCTTTCAGCTGCCGCCGGTGAATCTGCACAGAGTTATCTGGACCGCCTCCGCTCAACACAGGCTCGATTTGTATGGCTTGCACGCGGTGTGAACACTGTGATGTTTCCTGTTCTCGATACGATCCGTGATAGGGGGCTTATCCGGGTTAAGGAACCAAAACGGTCCTTCACTCATGGACCGCTAGCCGCGCAGGTGATAGGAACAACAGATGTAGATAACAATGGGTTGACGGGACTTGAACTCCATTACGATGGCATTCTCCGTGGACAGAGCGGCTTTGTTGTTATGCAACGCGACGGTAGGGGAAGACTCCGTCCGGGCGTAGATCCCGAACGCGAAGCACCTCGAGACGGTCAGGGACTACAACTCACGATTGATCTCGAAATGCAACGTGTTGCCGAGCAAGAACTCGCACGTGGTGTTAGAGAAAGCGGCGCTCTCTCCGGAACAGTGATAGCCATCGAGCCATCAACAGGTGAGATCCTCGCAATGGCTTCGTATCCAAGTTTCGATCCCAACAGATTGGATAAGGCTAATGACGATGCCATTCGTATTCGTGCCGTAACAGACCAATACGAGCCCGGGTCAACGATGAAAGCCATAACCGCTGCTGCCCTGTTGGAGGAACGGAAACTTGCTCCAACAGACAAGGTGGATGGAGGAAATGGAATTCTGATGATGTCAGGGGGCGTGCAGATCAAGGACGACCACCCCGTGGGTCAAACAACGTTTGCCGGTGCAATGGAGCAATCGTCCAATGTTGTTTTCGCCACGTTGTCGCGCAAGCTTGATGACCGCGTCTACTACAAATACGTGCGCGACTTCGGCTTCGGCATTCCTAGTGGCATAGACCTTCCGGGTGAGGTGCGAGGCAGACTCAAACGTCCGAATGAGTTTGATCAATCAACAAAACAATACATGTCTTTCGGATACGAGGTAAGTGCTACGGCACTCCAGGTTCTTGACGCATATGCGGCTATTGCCAACGGAGGTGTGCTGATGCAGCCACGCGTTGTAAAGGCCTTGTTGGCCAGCGATGGTAAGGTCACATCAGAGATACCACCGCAACAGATACGTCGAGTTGTTAGCACAGAGACTGCTCGCATCCTCACAGAAATGCTTGTTGGTGTTGTTGAACGAGGCACAGGTCAAGAAGCACGAATTACCGGAGTGCGAATCGCGGGAAAAACAGGCACAGCCCAACAGTTAACGCAGGGCGAATACGGCCGAAAGAACTATACCGCTTCCTTTGTTGGCTATTACCCGGCAGATAAACCTCGCGTGGCCATGATCGTGATGTTGGACAGACCTACAACCAGCATCTATGGCGGAACAACAGCGGCACCAATCTTTCGGCGTATCGTACAGAAGACCATGACGATGCTGAAGTTGGACGCAGCTACTCAACAACGGATTGCCGCCTCAGCCGAGGCAGACACTGTTATCGTTCCTGACGTGCGGGGCCTTGCTCTCCAAACGGCAGACAGCGTCCTCCACAGACTCGGCCTTCGCGCAGAGATGCCCACCGGCAATGGCCTTATCATGCGCCAAACCCCCGCCAACGGCTCCAGACTCGAGCGCGGCTCAGTCGTAAAGGTTGAAGGCCAAGCACAACAAGGGGCTCACCAGCACCCCGATGTATTCGGATTCCCCCTCAGACGCGCAGTTACCGTCCTCCATGCCGCCGGCTACGATGTACGGATCAAAGGATCCGGGCGAGTCGTTCGCCAACAATGGGAAGGCGAAACCTGTATCGTCTACGCTGAGTAACTGGTAACTCGTAACTCGTAACCAGTAACTCGTAACTCGTAACTAGTAACTAGTAACTTGTCTCTCCCTCACGGGTTTCTCCTCCACGCCCACCATGCAAAAACACATCATCATTCTATTCTTGATTCTGAGCGCCCTTCCGGCCCTTGTAGAGGCGCAGCCGGTTAGGGTCATCAATGAGTCCATGAACTTCCCGCCGATGCCTATAGGTACGCGGAAGGAGCTTGAGGTGCGGATTGGCGGGCTTGTGGGCACCGGTGGTTTTGTCGTTGTGGATTCTTGTCGCTCACCGTACACGATGAAGACCAAACCCCAGGATCTGATGATATCCGACGGCGAGATTCGGATACGTGTTGAGTTTGCTCCTCTCGATCCAAAGGATTACCGTGACGAGATCATTCTCGAGAGACGTCCGGCTGTTCCGCCCCCTAATGACCAGATCCGGCTCCGACTCTTTGGCACAGCCTTCCGATTGGTTCGTGATGAGAAGATCGAATTTGGGAACGTGCTTATCGGTGACTCTAATCGAAGGCTGGTCTTCATCCGCAAAGATCTGGCTGATGAATCCCGATGGGAGATCGATGGATCATTGGAAGAGCCATTCCAACTCCTCAACCGCATTCCTGCTGAACTAGGTGACACACTGGCCTTTGCCTTCTCTTACCAGCCAGATACCGTAGGGCGGAGAATTGATTCTCTTGGTTTAGTTCGGATTCATAGGCAGACAGGGAAGCCCCTTGACACCATCGTTGTCTACTTTATGGGCAATGGTGTTCGGATGCCCGCAGAGAAGGCTACAGTATTTACCAACATGATGGTGGGTCAAGTACGCAAGGATACAATTGCCGTTGAACTTGGTACACAGGTGCATTCGCAGGAGTTTTCGTACGCCATTGAGCCAAAAGAAGTACAGAGTACAGTTACTACCGCCCTCCTCCTCACAAAGAACCCTACAAAGGAGAACCGGATATTGGTAGAGGTAACGTGTGCGCCAACAACTTTTGGCGACGGACGATATGGCTTTGTCCTGCGCAGAACACTGCCCGGAAGAGATGCCATAGACTCTACGAATATTGTTGTGAACCTCACGATGGTACCCCGTCCGGTTACCCTTTCGATGGGTTTTGTAGCAGATACGTTCTACCATCGGATTGGGGACACTGCTACGTTTGACGTAGTGGTTACCACAGATGACCCCATTGATGTGCCCCTTTCTTTGCAGTCCTTTGTATGCGACGTTACCTACAACCCCACGATGTTCGTTGCGCTCTTGCAAAGCGGCCAACAACGTGATGTGATTGATGATAGGTCCATCCTCAAAGTGGGTAAGACGGGGCTTAATGGTTCCGTGCTTATCGGAAGCAGCGGACAGGTGATAGGTCAGGCTCGTGGTGTAATTGTCCTGGGTGATGCGGACCGCACGCCCCTTACCATCACCGAAGCCTCCATCACAACGAACAATGGAATTAGGCCCGTAGAACCACATTCATCCGTGGTACTCGTTACCAATGTCTGGAGATATCAGGATGGACGTCCGCGATATGTGAACCCGATGCAGGGGACGCTTGTGGCGGATGTGGACCCTAATCCGGTTGTTTCGCAATCGACTCTGAGGATTGCAAATGTCCCGGCACAGAATGGGCGACTGGATGTAATTGATGCACTTGGACAGGTCCGTGTAGACCTTACCACAAAACTCCGGTCAGGTATCCGAGAGTTTTCAATTAGTTCTTCCGGTGCGGCAGATATAGCTCTTCCGGCCGGCTCGTATTATGCCCGACTAGTGGTTGAGGGGGCTGCGGGGAACACGATCAATAGTGTTGTTCGCTTATTCGTGGTGCAGTAGACCTATTTTGCACCGATGCCACGGTTCCTTTTTGTCCTCCTCACCATAGCCACGGTTCGAATTGCTGCACAGGAAGCACCACTTCCTCTTGCATTCGATGCGCTTGCAGGCGTTAGTGTTGTGGCTCCAAGCGGCACTTTCCTCTCGGTGCCTGGGATATCTTCGCCAGGACAACTCACGTTTGAACCAACAAGTGGATCACTAGGTTGGTGGTTTGGTGTGGGTGCAGACCTACCTGTTGTGAACGAGTTGCGAGGGGGCTTGCGTCTCAACCTAGCATATGCGTCGCTTACGTATCAGGCAGGAGAGACGGTTCCCATTGCTACCGAAGATGGAGGGATATACCGTGCGTCCTTGGCCCACGAACTTCGTGGCACATTCACGGTTTTTGAGATTCAGCCGTATTTGAGGTTCGAACCACTTTCATGGCTCAGCCTTCGAGTTGGCATCCCGGTATCGTTTGCGCTTTCTACAGACTACATGCAAACGGTTCGGTTCACCGATCCCGAGGGGTTGCCCTTTGTAGACGGGTCAATAGAACAAGTGTCGGGTGAGGGTCAAATTCCCAACACCTCAACGATCTTTGGTGTAAGCTTCGGTGCCGAAGGAAAACTCCCGCTCAGCTCTGCAGAGAATCTCTTCCTCGTTCCGCACGTTGGCTTTACAAGTATGTTCAACTCTATCAATGCTGATGGTGCGTTCACGGCGCAGAGTCTCACCATTGGTGTTGGTGTTCGTTACATACTTGGAGCAACAACCAACATCGAAACGTCGGAAGTGATACCGGTTCGAGAACGTCTCGTAACTGTTATTCGAGATACAACTGTAGATCTCAGTGCCCAAGTTCGCGAGCCAGTTACCTCCCTTGCATCAACAGTAACGGATTCTCTTATTGATGGCTCTGTTGTTCGCGTAACAGTACGCGAGAGTTATCGCACGTTGTTACCAAAGCCCCCTTCTGTCCTTCGTGGATCATTGCGATTGTCATTTGTCCACGATGATGGAACGGTAAGCGAAGATGCACGACTAAGTGCTCAGCGTGTGCGACTGGAACGGACGGTGCCCTTTATGCCGCTCGTTATCTTCGATGATACGTCTTCAACACTACCAGCTCGATATGTACAGCTTTCCGCTGCTGCTGCCAATACCTGGAAGGAAACATCTGCACTTGTAGACGCTGCAACACATTGGCAATACAACGTTCTCAATATCATTGGATTTCGCTTGCGGGTGAATCCATCGGCAACCGTAACCCTGCTTACCTATGACGATGGTACGGATCAGGGTAGGGGGCTAGCAGAACGTAGGTGCGAAGCCGTTCGAGCCTATCTCACAGAGACCTTCAATGTATCCGCACGCAGACTCTCAGTTGAAGTCAAACGCGGACAAGCATCACAACCAGCGTGGGTGATGTTTGTTGAACCAAGTCGTTTGTTGGTGAGACCACTTTCTGCCACCAACATTCAGAATGAGACACGGCTTCCAAGTGTGCGAGTAATGCCCGATGTTGTGAGTGAAGCGGGCATAGAAAAGTGGTCTGTGTTGATGTTCCAATCCGGACGTGCAGTGCGCACCTTTGCCGATACTGGAGCTGTTCCTCAGTCCATCCTTTGGAACATGAACGATAACCTCGAGACTGATGCCGTGTTATCGCAGCAGATTCTCGTAGAGCTGAAGCTTCAGGACAAAGAGGGTGCTACTACAAAGAGTGAGCCAGGCAGGGTTGTTGTTCGTTCACAGTCTGTGACAGATGCAACCGGTGTACCATCCACACGTGTTGAAGTACTTCGGGTATTGCCCCCTGACTTCCTAGCAACGCCCGATGCAGAGCTCTTCTATGGGGCTCCTGCCTTTACATCCATTGAATTCTATCCTGCTGCGCCGAATGATGAAGCAGAGTATCTGCAATCCTCTGCACCTGTTTCGCGCAAGGCTGTAAATGCAGATGTGTGGTTCCGTCGCGGACTTATTGGTCCAGAAAAAGACTTTTACCAGCGCGCAGAGCTTTACATAAAAGCAGAACGGCGACCGTAGGGATCCGGGCGCCGTCCTTGGAACACACATAACAGGGCATTTATCGTTTTTCTAGTTCCTCAAGAGCTGTTGACCAGCGTCGCGTATTCTTCTGTTGCGCCTGGCCGATGTCGATTGCGCGGCGGAACGCTGCTGCAGCACGCTGCTCATCACCCTCGGTGCGAGCAAGCAGTCCAAGCTCGCCGTTTGCATCCATTTCGAATTCTGCAAGCTTCAGTGCTCGTGCATGTCCGATAGCAGCCTCGAGGTACTGGCGAGATTCTGAAGCATGATCATCTTTACGCAGTTTGATACCGATCTGTAATGCGAGTTGTGCGCAACGCACCTGATCATTCGAACCCTTGCACTTTTCGTATTCCGCAATGATTTGCTTCGTTACTGGGTCGGGTTCTGACGTGTTCGCATTGAGCTCAACACTACTCTGAGTTGTCTCCGTAGGAGCGAGAGCTTGTTGCGTCTTTGCGCTCGGGCGCGAAACCACCGGAGAAGTTGCAACAACAGTCGAAGGCTTTGGAGTTGCCGTCGTTTGTGCGCTGCCAGGTACCGTAGCCGGCGCTGAGATCGTTGCACGTGTTGGAGGAATTGGCACTGTGGTGGACGTAGTGGCGAGATAGATGGCACCGCCACCGATCACCACCGCTGCCGTTCCGCCAGCGATCCACGTCCAGGCACTTTGTGCCAGACTTGCAAAGAATCCTGATGCAGTTGCACCGGCCGCTACCTTGGTGGCAATGGCTGATTCGACCGAGGCGAGGAACTCAACCGGGTACCGTACGCGAGGGGCAGCAGCAGTGAGGAGATCCTCAACGGCAAGCATTTCACGTACTTCGCTCGCGAATTCGGGCGACGCGGTCTTGCGTGCTTCGAACTCGAGAAGGCCATCTTCGCTCAGAGAGCGATCGAGGAAACCGGCGAGTAGTTCTTGATTCGTCATCGTAGTTCGTCAATTATCGTGGACATTGATTGCTGGATCAGTTTTTTTGCTCTAAACACCCTCACCTTTGCAAGTGAGACCGTGATGTCTAGGGCCTTGGCGATGTCTTCATACGGTAGGTCTTCAAAGTATTTCAATTCCAAGGCCTCTCGAAATTCTTGAGGCAAACCACCGATCGCCTTGTGAAGAGCTTGTCGGAGTAAGAAGTCCTGACTTCGGCTCTCATCCTCTTCGATCGGAAGGATGTCATCGGTGAGCTCAGTTGTATGTTTCCGTCCTCGCAGTGCCTTGAGGCAGAAATTGCGAGCGATCGTGAACAACCATGCTGCGAATGATCCATCAGAGAATGACGCCCGTTTGTCAAAGACCGTCAAAGAGATCGTTTGAAACATGTCTTGGGCATCGTCATGAGAACCAAGTGCCCGCAAACAGTAGGCGTAGACCCGCTTGTCATATCGCTTGAACAGAGTCCTGTAGGCCTGTTCATCATTGCCGTCGCGAACAAGCGCAAACAGCTCTTCATCGGTTAGGAGGGTATACGTCATGTCCAATCGTTCACAGTGACAATGGGAAGAAACCCCGAGCCCCATATGCGTTACAGGTCCAATTCCATCGTATTTTTGCAGGGGCTACGAGAAAATACGTACTAAATCAACGGAGAGGGATTATGAGATCAATGGTTCTCGTGTTTGCGAGTCTGGTCTTTGCTGTGAGTGCCTTTGCAATGGAGTCTTCGGTGAATGCCGTTGACTCAACAGAGCCACCTTCTACAACATTGATTGTTCCAGCTGAACCACCGAAGGAGCAGTATGTTCTTCGAGTAGGCCCCACCTTGGGCCTCGTTTCCGGAGGTATCGCTATGGAGAATGCCGACGGACGTAAGGTGAACCCGGATGTTTGGTTCATGCAAAACTATGGTGTGATGATCTTTGCCCCTTTCACAAAGGGCTCTTCGATGGGTGCTCGGCTTGATATCGGCATCGCGACTGTTGGTACGCGCACAAGGCCTTATGAGTTCTACGACAGTGAGACTGATTGGAAGGGGTACACGATTGAGCGTTACACGTACTTCTCTATCGCTCCCCAGGTAAGTCTCTATGGCATAATGTTCGGTGCCGGCTTCAACCTTCCAATGAAGGGCGAGATCTGGCATCCTGAGCGTGCAGATAACAAATTCACCGTCGATAAGAACACGATGAAGATGGCGATTGATATTCGCCTGGGTGGTGCGATCAACGTCTGGAACTCGAAACTTGGCATCCTTACGATCGATCTGCTTGCCAAGTACTGGGTAACTGGTCTTTATGAGGACGGAATGTATACCAATGGGGTCCCAGTAACGGCCGTAGGTAATGCAGATCCTAGTGCTACTCCCTCAGACGTGATCAATCTCACGCCGATCTCGGTTCATCTTGGCCTGAGCTATCAGTTCAAGCTCGGTCTGTGATCTTTACATCAACAATCAAGGCAACAACTATGAAGATGATGACCATACTTTCGATGTGCGTTCTTGCTCTTTTCGTGACGTCTTGCGAAGACGGACCGACCGGACCACATCCATCACTAGAACTGAGCCTCATCTACGATGCGCCTCCGGTGACGGGCATACTAGTTGAAGTTAGTGGCAAGATGATCGTTCAAGGACCCGTGGTGACGATGACATCAACGGCGTTGCCGAAGGATTCAATCTTCAGTAATGAGATTCATTTGAGCACAGCTAACATCAACATTAATTCCACGCCTACACTTCGTCTCGTTTTTAAGACGCTACCAACGGGTCCTGGATCGTTTGCATTTACTGCTGCTACGATTGTTCCTGGAGCTGGTACCTTCGTTCCAACAAGCGATCAAGGCGCATTTGTTAGCATTTCCGGAAATCTCTACGCCCCAGTCAGTGGAACCATTACGATCACCGAAGTCCGCAAGAACGGTGAGGATATCATTGGCTACAGTGGATATGTCAATGGTAAGCTCAAGGCTATGTTCCCACGTGGATTCACACCTTCCATTGCTCAACCGTTTCCACCCGGCTTCAACATTGCAAGTCCAACGCTTGTTGGTGAAACACTCACCTTGCATAGCGCAGTCTTCAAAACCCGAAGCCCTTCGCGTGTGCGCCCAACAAACCCACAGTAACACATACGCATGAGAAGTTTTTGGGAACATGAATCGTGGCTGACGTATGACGTAGTTATCATCGGCGGCGGTATCATCGGAGTCAACACAGCAATTGAATGTGCAACGCGCCACCCCGAGTGGCGCGTTCTGCTTTTAGAGCGCAATCTGCTGCCTACAGGAGCTTCAACGCGCAATGCAGGCTTTGCCTGTGTAGGTTCGTTGAGCGAGATCGCCTCGGACATCGACCTCATGGGCACCGATGCCGCACGCAACCTCGTGCAACAACGTCTTGATGGACTTACACTCCTACGAGAACGGTGCTCTGGTTATGATGTTGGGTATACTGAGGATGGTGGCTCGGAGATCTTCCTCGAAGATCATCCGTCGCTCTCTCGTCTAGAAGAAGTGAATGATCTGCTTGCTCCAATTTTTGGTTGTGCTGCGTTCACACAACGTAATGACCTCATTGCAGCGTATGGTCTAACCCCGGCAGTCTCTACGTTGATGTTCACTCCCTTTGAGGGAACGCTGCATTCCGGCAAACTGATCAGTGCCTTGTGGGACTTGGCTACTCGTGCCGGTGTGCACATTCGAACCGGCGCAGAGGTTGTGTCCATACGTGATACTGATACGACTGTAGAACTTGATGTTCGCACTGCTCATCAGGATATTGTGATTACTGCCCGACAAACAGTAGTTGCCACCAACGCAATGATTCCGAGTCTCGTTCCCGCTGCAACTCTACCTGAGATCCTCCCCGGAAGAGGTCAAGTAATCGTCACCAAGCCCCTTACCAACCTAAAACTCAAGGGATCCTTTCATGCCGATGAGGGCTATTACTACTTCCGATCGGTTGGAAACAGGGTGTTGTTAGGGGGCGGGCGGAACCTGGACTTTGAAGGGGAACGCACTACGTCGCACCAGACAACGGAGCATATTCAGGCGGTGTTGGAGAACATGCTTCGCACGGTGATCCTGCCAAACCATCCGGAACTGGAGATCGAGCACCGCTGGGCGGGTACGATGGCGTTTACGGCAACAAAACAACCGTATGTTGGGAACGTCTCACCGCACTGTGTGGTAGCCTTTGGATGCAATGGAATGGGTGTAGCGATTTCGTCGAATGTGGCCGTGCAATGTGCTAGTGTGCTAATGTGCTAGAGTGAAATTGTGAAGAGGAAGAACAATGGCAAAAGCAAAGCGGGACATAGTGGACGGACCGATTGAGCTCAAGGGGCATCCCCTAGGTGAGCTTGAGAAGATGTTCGTGGATGCGGGCGAGCGCAAGTATCGTGCGCAGCAGGTCTACGATGGTATCTACATCCAGCGGCTGGACACTGTGCAGGAGATGGCGCTATTGCCGCATGCGTTGCGTGAGAAACTTGGATCTGAGTATCGTACGCAAAGTGTGAAGCTGCAGACCGTGCAAGAGTCTGCTGATGGAACAAAGAAGTTTCTCTTTGAGCTTTGGGATGGGCGAGCAGTTGAAAGTGTACTTATCCCAAGTGAGATGGTACCGGATGGTGAGCACCCTCGAAGACTTACGCTCTGTGTCTCTACTCAAGTAGGATGTAATCTTGGATGTGTGTTCTGTGCCACAGCGTCGCTAAAATTGGCGCGTAATCTCACGTCGGGTGAGATCGTAGATCAATTTCTCCAAGCGCAAAAATTCTCTACCAAGCCCATCACGAACATTGTGTTCATGGGGATGGGTGAGCCGATGAATAACTATGATGAAGTGATGCGTGCAACACAGATCTTTACGGATCAGCGAACAAAGATGGTAGCGCCTCGTCGCGTAACCATCTCTACGGCAGGTGTTGTGCCTGGGATCGTGCGTATGGCCGACGAAGGTCAGATCATCAAGCTCGCCGTGTCCTTGCACGCAACGGTGCAGGATGTGCGCGCAGAACTCATGCCTATTGCAAAGAAACATCAACTGCCGGAATTGATCGAGGCACTTGAGTACTACTATCGGAAGACACGCAAGTCTGTGACCTATGAGTACATTCTCTTCAATGGGATCAATGACAGCCTTGCCGATGTGAAGCGGTTGGGTAAGCTGGCAAGACGGATGCCAACACGTGTGAATTTGATCCCCTTCCATGAGATCGACTTCGCACTCCCGGAAGGGTTTGATATGTCGCTCAAGCCGTCTACACCGGAGCAATTTCAATGGTTTGCCGATAGTCTACGTGCAGAAGATGTCCAAGTGAATGTACGTTCGTCTGCCGGACTCGACATCGACGCAGCATGCGGTCAGCTCGCATTCTCTCAAGAAGGGGCGGGCCAATGAGCCCCCTGCACAAACTCATACTCGGATGTATCGTGCTGGTATGCACACTTGTAGGTGCACCACCACTCACGGCACAGCAGGGCATGTCAGACGACGCACTTGAGCAGTATGAGTTTGATACCGAGTTAGACTACTACGTACGTCTTGTGAACGGCGATGTGGTTTCGGGTCCAGTAAGCGAAACAGCATCTGATTCCGTTGGCGCTTATATCCGCATCAAGACTCCGTTTGGTAGAGCGAAGATCTATGCAGCAGAAATCTCATGGATCGGCTTGTTGGAAGAATCGTATCGTGCACGCAACAGAGGTTTGATCCTGCCTACAGCCGAGGCTATCAAGAGCGACCACTATATCGCGCTCGTAGAAGGTGTGATGCCAACTCTTGGCGTAGGAATTGCAAACTTCATGAGCATCACCGGCGGGCGAACAGTTGTGCCCGGCATTGGATGGCAGAACCAATTCAGCACCGTGAACATCAAGGGCACTGTGTATGAGGGCAAGAATGGATTGGTGGAAGGGGGCAAGCAGATCTATGCCTTTGGCGTAAACGGCTCGTGGATCAACGATGTGAACTTCATGGGTCACATCTACGGCGTTGCCACATTCACTGGTAAACGCACGCGCATCAGCACAATGATTCATGCCAAGGTTGCCGGCAAGGAGTCCTACGTTGTGAGTGGCGGTACTCTTTTTGATCCCTTTACGTTCCCCTACGCCAACGGTACCATCGGCGTTGCCTTTATGATGGACGTGCGATTCCCTGAGATGCATGACCTGCATTTCTTAGGTGAGTTGTGGAACGCAGATCTCACACGGCCATCTCAAAGCGCGTTGTTCCTTGGACTCCGCCAGTGCAACACTGCAATGACGTTCGACTTTGGGCTTACACTCCTGCCCGGTCCAAATGTAGCGCCGGCGTTGGCCGTGTCGTGGACACCCTGGTGAACAGCGAACAGCGAATAGCGAATAGCGAATAGCGAATAGCGAACAGAGAACAGAGCCCACAACGAAGTTGTGGGACATTTAAAGCGATGGGGGAGCGATCGTTATCGGGATCTCCTTGCCAGCTTTATCGAAGATGTGAACGCCAACGAGGCCATATTTATGGTTGGTAACCCAGATGATCTTTGAGAGCAGCGGGTCGTTCTCTTGAACTTGTTCGGTTTTGAAGACCTTGAGTCTCCAGAAGATCACTTCGTAGTCATCATCTGTTGAGTGATACACAACCTTGCGAGTGATTTTCACGCCATCGGAGCGCGTGAATGACCAGCTGTCTCCCACGTTCATGTTGTATTTGATGATAGTGAAAGGCTTGGACTCATCGCCCTTGGATGCTACAAAGTCTTGGATGCCTTCTGAGGATACGCGGAACTTGGGTTCTGCATGAATGATCATGCGGTCTTTGTTGGTGGTATCCAGGGTAGCCCCATACTGAGCTAGGTAGGTATCGATCAGGGACTTTTTGGCATCTACGGGTAGAATGGTTGTTCCCAGGAGCGTGTCGAGTCGGAGGGTGAATGCTGTGTCAAAGGTCACATTAAAATCCACCACCACTACGCCGTTATTCCTCGACTTGATGATGATGCTATCTCGAGGCGTCATTTCATCCGGCAACCAGTCTCCCAATTCCGGATAGGCTGAGTGCCGTGCCCCGGGCTCTGTGTCCTCGAGTTCTGTAGTGCCCCCTACCGGATCATTGGGATCTGCGGGGTCTGAATCTGTCAGCCCACATGAGCCGATCAATACGGACGCGGCAAGTGATACGAAAGCGGTAGTGAAAATGCGTTTCATGAGGGGTCTCCTAGATGACAAAGGGAATCTAGGGAGTTGGGAGGGGGCATACCATGACGAAAGTCATGAATAGAGAACAGCGAATAGAGAACAGCGAACAGCGAACAGAGAACAGCGAATAGCGAACAGAGAACAGAGAACAGAGAACAGCGAACAGCGAATAGCGAATAGAGTTGGTGGCCCATGACGATGTCATGGGACCTAGAGGGCATGCACATATTGCTGAATGACATAGATACACGTATCCTCGAGATACGTGATGCCTGCTGCAGCACATTTGACAGCGCCGTGTTTGCTTGTGATCCCTTGTTGAAGCCAGATGCAGGACACGTCTCCACGTTGTGATTTACGTGTGATGGCTTGATCAATAATGGCATCTGTGTCTTCAGAAGGACGGAAAACATTAACGATATCGATTGTAAAGGGGACATCCAGTAGAGTGTCCACCACGGGAACGGTGGCTACTGCAGGTGTGGCGTGGGGGTTAACACCGATGATGTTGTACCCGGCACTAGCCATGAACAGGGGTATATCGTGAGCAGACTTGCCGGGATTTCGAGAAAGACCTACAACAGCAATATTCTTGGCTGCTTTGAGAGTTTCCACTGCGAGAGTGAGTTCTGCATTCATAGGAGTTAGAGCGTGCGCATCATCACAACGCTCTCATAATTTGTGAACGGTCGCCAATCACAGGTTCCAACAACTGCATACCCCCATCGCTTGTACATCGCAATGAGATGTTCTGCGCCATTGGCTGTGTCCAATGCAACACGTGTTGCACCTTGTTGCATTGCATGTTCCAGTGCGTAGTTGTGTAATGCACTGCCAATACCCCTTCCGGCATGTTCTGGTATCACGGCGAATTGGTTAACGATCCATGTGGTTGCGTGACGATAGAACTCTACCTCTGATTCCGGGTCTGGCGGACGGATCGTAACCGTGCCAACGATTTCACCCTCGAGTATGGCAAGAAACCCAGCCCCCTTGTTGAGTCGTTCAAGGGTGTCTGCGGGTGACTGATGTGTTCCCCAGAAGCGAAGTCCGTTTATTGCCAGTACAGCATAGCCCCTGTGGATGACCTCTGTGATACGTTCTAGGTCATCTTCACGGTGAAAGGGGCGAATGGTAACACGAGGTATCACGACGGTAGAACCTACGAAGATCATCCCGTCAATTCTATCCTCTGTTTTAAGGTATTTTTCGGTTGAACACTCTATCACGAGGGGGATGCGAATGACTTCACGATCCTGGCTGGCGGAACTTCGCAGGGCAGTTAATGCACAGGAGAGCAACCTGCTTGATACGGTTGTTATCATACTCATCCTCATCTCAACGGTAGTTGTTGGATTAGAGACTAGTCCGCAGATCACGGACGCACTGCCCGGACTTTTCGCCTGGCTCGATGTCTTCATCGTTGTCGCCTTTGGCTTGGAGATCGGCCTCAAAATGGCGTTTCGCTGGCCGCGTCCGTGGGACTACTTTAAGGATGCCTGGCACATATTTGACGCGGTGATCTTTGCACTCACCCTACTTCCCTATTTCGTGATGGACGATCAGGGGGCAGTTGGGTCCGCACTGGCCCTACGTGCCCTCAGGCTAGCGCGTTCGTTCAGAGCCCTCCGCGTATTACGTCTCGCATCCGAGCTCAAGGGTGTGCGTGTTGTTATCGAGACCTTGTTACGCTCCATACCGCAACTCACGGTGGTGGCTATCCTGCTTGGCTGTATTGTTTACACCTATGCCGTGATGGGCTATAATCTCTTCCACACAAATGACCCGGAGAACTTTGGTTCGCTTGGGTTGAGTCTCCTGGCCATGTGTCAGTGTGCAGTTGGGGATTTTGCCGAAATCATGCACACACAGATGAACGGTCCGGAGGGATTCCCCATCCTGTCTCCGCTATTCTTCCTTTCATTTGTCCTCATTGCCGGACTCACCATTCTGAACTTCTTTGTGGGCACCATTCTCTCCGAGTTGGAGTCGGTTCGGGAAGAAGAATCCGAACAAACCACAGACATCCAGCTGATGCAGGAGCAACTCCGCCAAATGCAAGAGTCCCTCGTCAGGATCGAAAGAAAGGGCTTGTAGGGGGCTGTATGTCGCAAAATGGCATCAGAGTTGCCATAATGCATTGCAAAATGGCATCAGAGTTGCCATAATGCGATGATTCTTGTTCGCATAGAACAATGGATGAAGAGCGTTGTTTAGTCCATCTTCAATGCTATGGTTGTTCTCGCCTTATCGGACGAAGACACGTCTACCTTTACCTTACGCATCGCAAGCACGTTCAGGAGTTCGTCTATCTGTTGTGTGAGATGTCCGGGCACACGTTCTATACGTATACGTGTGGGTGCGGAGCCCCCTTCAAACATTTCTGATATCACCGTCCGTAGAGCAGTCTCTGATGATACAGGATCTTCGTAAACAGAGAAGCCAAAGACCTGCTCGCCCCCTTTCACTGTTGTGATACCGCTTGATCTACAATGGTGCGTTCGAATATCTGTATCGAGCAATGAGAGCGTGTTGACGGCAACGTTGCATCGAACAAACGTACGTGGCTGGGCATCCTTACAGCACCGAAACTGCATGGTAGCAGTCTCTTGCGGGAGAGTGTTTTGAGAGGCATTGTCAAAGACAAGACTACCAACCGCTACGTCCCGGCAGTTCAGAATGTTGAGATAGATATAGGACGTGTTTGAGCATGTAAGGTCCAACTCAACATTGCGCACAATGGTCCGTGGTGTTGCTCGGTACTTACGCACAGTGCCATTGGTAGCACGAAAGAACGTAAGAGTAGAGTCTTCCTTGGTGAGTCCATACTCATCGGCGCCGGTATTGATCCCGTCGCCATAGTTATAGGGAGACAACCACTTGTACTGTTTGATGAATGCGTAGTAGTGAAGGGGCAAGTAATACACATCCACTCCGCCGAGTCCTGGCAAAACATTCGATGCCAGGTACATTGTGTCGTGTGCCTGATTGTATGTAGTATCCGAACGGTAGAATTCTATACCGTCAACTTCATACATCGTGAGCTTTGGCAATGTGGAGGCACCAACATGTGCAGCATCCTCGAACACCTCAACTACATCCCACATCGAACAACACGCATCCCACAATTCCACCTGTTGCGCTCCATGCTCTTGATCCACGCGCAGATTGGGGATAGCATGAAGAACCTCTTGTCGGATACTATCTCGCACAGTCTGCTCCGTTGCCTTTCCATAGGCCACACGAAGTCGATACAGGTTCACCGCTTGTTGCTCTGCGGTTGGCCCATCGGCAGCGAGAGTGAGTAAGGAGGCGATGAGGAGGGAGAGCATGGACAACCATGTTATTTAGGAGGTAGGTTCCTAAAATACAAGGATGTGTCACCGACAGAACAGCTCCAACGCCTTGGCGGTTGATCTCTTTTGCATCCATCGCATGAAAGGCCTGCCGATCCGTGATAAGGGGCTCCCCGGCTTTGACCACGTTTCGATAGTGAACTCCACACCTTCCGACACTCGGCGGACTTCGAAACGGGCCACGCCACATTCGGGATGTCCAGTTGTCGTCACGTATGTAACAGACGTAACGTGCGCCTCTTCGCGCACCTCAATCACGCGCACAAAAGCCTTGATCTTGATCAGCGGCAGATGGAACCACTGGGTAATGATCGCCTTCTCACAAAGACGTCCATCGTTGGTATCAATCTGATAGGACAGAACCCATGGCGGAAAGATCTCATACCGCATGATCGCATCAACAGCTGAGTCGTAGCTCCGCGAGCACACGATACGATGAACATCGTGAGTGAATGTGTCATCGAGTGTGGAGGGGTGGGCGGTATTGAGGTGGGCTGGCAATGAATTGTTAGACACATGGCTAAATAACTGCTCGTGAATGCAAGATACAATGACACTTACCTCTCGCATTTCACAACGGCGCTATAGCAGCGATTGGTGTATTGTCTCATACACATGAACTTGAAAAACTATCGGAATGATGGGTTGATGGTGCTCGGACGATGATGCCTATCGTGAACTAATAATACGAGTCACTATCGCATTTCAGGAATTGCAATGTGGCTATGGAAACTCGTTGACCCCATTTCACTATATTCCAATTGATCGAGGGTAAACACAGAGGAAACTATGGAAGCACTGAACAATCTAGACATCGTGTTAAGGACCTTGTGGTTTATCGCTATCCCATCAAGCTTGATCTTTATCATTCAAACAGTGATGACTTTTATCGGTGCCGATGCCACGGACGGACTAGAAGCCGATTTTGATGGTGATCTGAGCGGTGCCGACGCACCGTTTCAACTCTTTTCGTTCCGCAACCTGATCAACTTCCTTCTGGGCTTTAGCTGGACGGGCATTTCATTGTACTCAACTGTCACCAACACATCGATACTGGTCGTGCTGTCGGTTGCAGTTGGCGCATTGTTCGTGTATGCGTTCTTCATGATCATCGGCGTGGTACAGAAGCTAGCAGAAGACAATTCCTTTAGACTTGACAGCACACTTCACAATACCGCAGAGGTCTATCTCACCATACCTGGTAATAAAACAGGTAAAGGGAAGATCCTGATAAGTGTGAAGGGGGCTTTCCACGAACTCGAAGCCATGACAGAGAACGACACGATCCAAACGGGTTCATTCGTAAAGGTCGTCCGTATTGAACACAAGAACATATTAATCGTAGAAACAATCTGAAACCACCAGCATGACGCCAATCATCATTATCGTAGTAGCAGTAGTCGTTCTGTTTGTAACGATCACTGCATTGATTTCACGGTACAAGCGATGCCCATCCGACAAGATCTTGGTGATCTATGGTCGCACCGGCGGAACCTCTGCACGATGTGTGCATGGGGGTGGTGCCTTCATTTGGCCGGTCATTCAGGATTATGCCTTCCTAGATCTAAAGCCTTTGTCGATCGAAGCAAACCTTACCAATGCATTGAGTCGACAGAATATTCGAGTAGACGTACCGTGTCGGTTCACGATCGCCATTTCCACCGAACCGGACAGCATGAATGCTGCTGCGGAGAGACTTTTGGGTCTAACATCTGAGCAGATTCAAGAATTGGCAAAAGACATCTTGTTCGGTCAGCTGCGTTTGGTGATCGCAACAATGACGATCGAAGAAATCAACTCCGATCGCGACAAGTTCTTGGATAACATCTCTAAAAACGTAGACAGTGAACTGAAGAAGATCGGTTTGAAGTTGATTAACGTTAACGTAACCGACATCAAGGATGAATCCGGCTACATCGAGGCCCTGGGTAAAGAAGCTGCGGCCAAGGCAATTAACGAAGCAAAGATCAGCGTTGCAGAACAAGAGAAGATAGGCGAAACCGGAAAGGCCATAGCCGACAGAGAGAAGGATACACAGATTGCAGAAACACATCGTGATCGCGATGTGAAGATTGCCATTACCCAAAAGGACAAAGAGATCAGCATTGCCACCGCGTTGAAGGACGAGACGATTGGCAAGGCCGAAGCGCAGAAGGAAACGCGGGTAAAAACATCGGAAGCCAATGCCCTTGCCATCCAAGGTGAGAATGGAGCGAAAATCGCAATTGCTCAATCTGAAGCAAACCGACGCGAGAAGGAGGCCGAAGCATTGCGTATTGCACTCGCATCTGAGAAAGTGCAACAGGCCAAGGCCCTTGAAGAATCTTATGTTGCCGAACAGCGTGCTGAGTTGGCTCGTTCTGAACGCGAGCGTTCTACGCAGATCGCAAACATTGTTGTGCCCGCCGAGATCGCTAAGCAGCGCGCAATTATCGAAGCACAGGCAGCCGCAGAGACCATTCGAGAAAATGCTAAGGGTGAAGCCGACGCCATATTTGCAAAGATGGAAGCTGAAGCCAAGGGTCTATTCGAGATCCTAACCAAGCAGGCAGAGGGCTACAAAGAAGTTGTAGCAGCTGCGGGTGGCGATCCAAACAAAGCATTCCAGCTCCTCCTCATTGAGAAGCTCCCTGAACTTGTCAAGACCCAAGTTGAAGCCGTCAAGAATATCAAGATTGATAAGATTACTGTCTGGGATTCGGCCAACGGACAGAGCGATAACGGAAGCACCTCAACTGCGAACTTTATATCAGGTATGATGAAAACCGTACCGCCCCTTAATGACCTCTTCAACATGGCCGGATTGAATCTACCTTCGTACCTAAAGGGTGAAGTTGACAAGTCGAACAGCGATGAACCAGCGTAGGGATCTGGAAGTATCTCGACCAATTTGGAAGCCAGAATCCATCGACATCTTGGACTTGATACCTTCCGCTGATCCTAAGATCGAACGTCTGAAGATCAGGATCAGTTTCACAACCGATTGGTGTTGTACAGCAGACATTGATCTCTACAAGGACGCAGACACCTGGTTCGATCCTACAGAAGTTAAATCCTGGTCGTGGCACAAATGTCAAAACGACCTCAACTAACCTAGACAAAGTCACCCCAGAATGTCCCCCACATGCACAAAGCCCCTTGCAAGTCATTGACCTACAAGGGGCTTAGCATTTATCTGGGTGGTCAGGGAGGGAGTTGAACCCCCGACACATGGATTTTCAGTCCATTGCTCTACCAACTGAGCTACCTGACCAGAAGGGCTACAAATATACTGAGAAGCATAATATCTGACGCTTCATCGGAAATTCATTGATCGAGAAAATATGCCCCCTGACGATGAGACGGTGCAACAAGACCGTAGGCAGGGTGGGAACAATCTGCCGGAATTCCAGCTAAGTTGGCAAACAGGTTGTTGAACTGTTACCAACAGATCTGAGGTGGTTATGATCTGGTACAGTCATTTCAACGAAGACAGCACTCCTGAACGAGAATTGCTGTCGACATGGACTGGCGAGACACTTCTGACAGTGGCCGGTAGCGGAGAGAGGCTCATCGCTCTTTTGGATGCGCCCCAGATACACAAAGTGATCATTGTGGACTACAACCCTCACGCTCTGCAGCTGGCAAAGGCAAAGATCGAATCGCTGCGGGCCCTGAGCGTGCATGAATATCTTGAACTCAATGGGTTCTTGCATGCATCTGCGGATCGAAGACGGTGGCTGTTTGGCAGGGTCTGTACTGCTGTAGGAGAAAAGGCCCTCAGCCCTATCCCGTCCAATGAGAACCCACGACCGTGCTCCCTTGTCCCCGATCACGGATTCGTCAATCTGGGCGCGCTTGAAAAATGGCTCCATGCCATACGACCGTCTCTTCGACTCTGGCTGGGCAGCGTGTTCACACTGTGGGTGAACGAGGGTATGCCGCCCGACCTGCCAAAACGCTTTCCGCATCGGAGACTCAGTATCCTTCTATGGTTCATTACCACGCCCTTTGCCTATCGCGTAACAGGGAACAAAGACCTGGCCTTTGTTGGAGAAGGGGCTCAATATCGTCGCATTGCACTCTCGATCCAGAAGGGCATCCGAGATAGAACCATCGGACAGAATCCTACGGCTCACCTCATCTTTGCCGGACATCTACGAGGCATGCTGCCGCAATACCTTCCGGTGTCGTTCAGAACGGATGTGCTGCATAAGGTCAAGAGTCGACTCAATGAGATCAGCATACAATACGTGCATGCCGATCTTACGGATCCAGCCTTTGATGCAGAACTCCGCTGGGCCGGTGGAGATCGCCCTGTCTTTAGCAGCCTCTCGGATATCACGAGTTTCCTCGCCTACGAGAACTGCGTTGATATCGTGGCGCGTGCCACCCGTCACCCGGGTTCTGTTGCCGTTCTGCGGAGCTTCCTACGCCACAGACTTCACGATGATGATGGGATCGATCTTGGCCATTATGAGCGGACAGGATTGTTTGATGTGCGTGCCTATGGCAAGGGCCTTCTTCAGAACGTCAATACCTTATCACTCGAGACCACCCATTCACCAAGCTCGGCCATCGTGGATCTCTGAGCCCCTTCGTAATAGGGTTCATTGCGGTACATCCCGCACCGAGCCATACATGTGCCGCAGACCTTCACCTCTACGCCGGTGGCGATGAGAGACTTGACCATTCCAACGAGGTCTTGGTCATAACTCGGGGGCATCACACAGGAATTTCTGGCAAGATCAACGGCGTCATTCATGAGGAAGAGTCTGACGGTGTTTCCTTGGTCGCGGAGGGTACCGGCAAGACGAAGGGCATTCCACGTAATGTCCGTTGCGTCATACGGTGGGCGGTTGAGTATGAGGAGGGTCTTCATAATGCGAAAGTAGCATTTCGTAGTACCTTCGCACAGTGACGTGGATCACAGACGTTGCCCCGTAAGGATAAGGGGCTGAGCATGATATTCATCATAGAAGGCAAATGCCGCGTGGGCTAGGTTGCTGTGTGTGAAATCACTGCGTGAGGCTTGGAATGAGGACTTCACTGGTACGACTCTTCTTGTGGACGATGAGTATCGCAGCGGTGATGACCGTTGCCACGTCCACGCTGACTGCCCAAACAACGGGCAAGACTTTTGGGAACGAGGTCTCATTCGTTACGCCCCCTAATCTCAGATTGCTATCGAACGACTCCATCAATGGAAAACCGGCGTTCGATTTCTTTCTGCTTGTGAAGGCCAAACTGAATGGTGTCTATGACATCAGTGGTGGACTCCAGAACTACGAAACGTTCAATGTTGGACAGATCGATGTGTGGGGCACCAACAATGAGAACCGCTTCTGGATGGATATGCATCAAACGCAGATCCGATTCCGCGGCCAACGTGAAACAGAAGCGGGTACGCTGATCGGATATGTCGAAGGCGATTTCTGGGGCGGAAGTAAACACTTCCGACTCCGCCATGCATGGGTGGACTTCAAGTTCATTCACTTCGGTCAAGACTGGAGCTTCTTTGGCGACAAAGACATCTGGCCGAATGTGCTCGATTGGGACGGTCCTCCGTCAGGCGTTTGGCGCAGAGCACCTGAACTGAAGTTCTACTTTGATGTGGCGGAACACTCTCGCTTTGATATAGGTCTGGGTTCTCCGGGGGCAGAAGTGTATTCGAGTAGCGATATAGATCCAACGATCTCATCCGCATCACAACGGTTGCCCGACTTCATTGCAGCGTGGAAACAAACCACATCCTTTGGTCACCTACGCGCTACAGCTATCTTCCGCAACCTTACCTACACCAGTGGAACAGATATTCGATCTGTTCCGGGATATGGGGCTACTGTCTCCGGTCTTATCAAAACAAGTTCAGTGTTACCGAATACCTTGCAGTTCCAGTTCGTTGGTGGTGCCGGCATCGGTACGTATCTCGCCTCATTCGGCGGATACAACTTCGATGCAGCACCGAATGCGAAAGGCGAGATCGAGACCATCCCAACCTTTGGCGGCTGGGCTGCCTATGAACACTACCTCTCCAAGAAATGGCACTTCAACCTCATTGGCGGATTCTCGCTCTTCAGAACTGCAGAGATAGCTGGGTACGAGATCCCGGGTCCGGGATACACAGCGATTGATAGTAAGGTCTCACTCGACATGCTCTATGGACTCGTAAACCTCATGTTCGATCCTGTGCCGAATCTCATTCTCGGTCTCGAGTACAACTATGGATACAAGCGGTCCACACATGATGGATCCATCACTACACCAACCGAAGTGGTCACATCTATCGATCAGTCTCGTCCGGCCCACCGGATCAGCTTTGGAATGTTCTTCGACTTCTAATTCACTAAGGAAATCAGACCATGAAGAATACACTACTCGTTTCGTTGGCCCTAGTCCTGTCCATACATGCAACACCTCTACTTGGACAAACAACGAAACTTCCGCACGTGATGATTCTGGCAACGGGTGGCACTATCGCCGGTTCAGCAGAGAGTCAAACATCGGTTGGGTACACCTCCGGTGCTGTTACGGTTGATGTGCTCATCAAGGCCGTACCGGGCCTCACAAAGATCGCTCGCATCTCCGGCGAGCAGGTTGCCAGCATCGGTAGTCAGGACATGAACAATGAGGTGTGGCTGAAACTCGCCAAACGCGTCAATGATATCCTCAAGGCCGATACCGTTGATGGTATCGTCATCACTCACGGCACAGATACGATGGAAGAAACGGCCTACTTCCTCCAACTTGTTGTGAAGGGCCGTAAACCGGTTGTCCTCACCGGTTCGATGCGTCCGTCAACAGCACTCAGCGCAGACGGTCCACTCAACATCTACAATGCTGTAGCCGTTGCCGGTGATACAGGCTCTCGCGGACGTGGCGTTCTTGTTGCAGTGAACGATAACATTCATGGCGGACGAGAGATCACCAAGACAAACACCACCTCTGTGCAAACGTTTGAGTCGCCCCAATACGGCCTCATCGGCACAACCCTCTACGGTAAACAAAGCTTCTTCCGCTACCCCTTCCGCAAGAACACCACGTCATCAGAATTCACCATCGACGGTGTTACGGCTTTCCCGCGCGTAGACGTGATCTATGCACATGCCAACATGTCACCCGATCTCATCGATGCTGCTGTTAAGAATGGTGCTAAGGGGCTTATCATCGCTGGTGTTGGTGATGGAAACATGACCACGCCCGCACTCGAAGCGCTGTCCCGAGCTGCAAAGTCAGGCGTTGTTGTTGTACGTTCCTCACGTGTACCATCAGGTCATACGTGGCGCAATTCCGAAGTGGACGATGACAAGTATGGCTTCGTAGCGGCTGGCGAACTCCTTCCGGCCAAGGCGCGCGTTCTTCTGATGCTTGCATTGCTGAAGACGAACGAGCCGTTGACTATCCAAAAGATCTTTGATACCTACTGAGATTCAACCTGATGTTCATTCTCGATAACCTCATGGATATTCTCCGCTCTACCCCAGAGCTAGCCTTCTTTCTTACACTCGGAGGAGGATACCTTGTGGGCAAGATCAGGGTTGGCGGACAACCCATCGGTGCGGTTCTCGGCGTTCTTGTTGTTGGACTTGTTATAGGGCAGGTAGGTATTTCCATTGCCAATGAGGTGAAGTGGATCTCCTTCTACCTCTTCCTGTTTGCCATCGGTTTCAAATGTGGTCCTCAGTTCGTCCACGGTCTCCGCACAAGTGGCGCTGTGCAGATCGGACTAACAGTGATCTTCTTTGGTGTGGCATTAACCATGGCCTATCTGTGCACCATCATCTTTGGATTTGATGCCGGAACTGGTGCAGGTCTCTATTCCGGCGCACTAACCGCCTCTGCTGCGCTTGGTGTTGCTGGTGATGTGGTTGCAAAAATGCACCTTGCCGAATCTGAGAAGCAAGCACTGTTAACGAGCATGACGAGTGCTTTTGCAGCGAGCTACCTTATTGGTGTGTTGATTACCACGTGGTTTCTCTCGCGTGTTGGCCCGGTGATCATGCGTTCAGATCTTTCTCGTGATTGCAATGCCCTCGAAGACGAGATGGGAGTTATGTCTGCAAATCGAGAAGAAGAGTCAGCCTATCGTGCAATCGTCATGCGTGGGTATAAAATACCCCTCTCCATGTCGGGCATCACCGTTGCCGATCTCGAAGCACGATACATTGAAGGCAGAGTCTTTGTTGAACGTGTGATCGCTGATGGCGTGCAGTTTGATGCACAACCAACGATTATACTCCATGAGGGTGATCTCGTTGGACTATCAGGACGCGACGAAGTACTGGTGAGTGCAGCAAACCCCCTCGTACAGAGCGAAGTCAGCAATCAAAGGCTTTTGGATATTCCTACACGACAAGTGTGCGTTGTAGTTGCGTCAACAACCTATAGCGGTAGGCAACTCGGTGAGCTGGCCAAAGAAACGCGCGCGCGTGGAGTGTTCCTCGCAGCGCATGAACGTGCCGGTCAGCTCCTACCTATTGCGATGTCATCACAACTGTTGTTAGGAGATGTGCTTACGATATCAGGAAGAGCCCAGGCTGTTGATGGAGTTGCCCGACTCCTTGGTACGATCAAGGAGACATCCGTTGCAACAGATATGGTCGTGGTTTGTTTGACAATCGTCCTGGGCGGACTCATCGGACTTCCCGCCATGCATATCGCCGGGATCAATGTTGGACTCGGTGTGAGTGTTGGAATACTTATTGGAGGTCTATTCCTTGGATGGTGGAATTCGACACATCCAAAACGTGCACGTATATCCGACTCGGTACTCTGGTTCTTTGATTCTGTTGGGTTGACCGGATTCGTCGCAGTTACAGCTCTTGGAGCTGGCTATAGTTTCATTACTTCGATTCAACAATCCGGCATCGCGCTTCTTGTGGGAAGCGTCGCTGTGACGATCGTTCCGCACCTTGTTACGATCTTGATCGGTCGGTATGTGTTTAAGGTGCACCCAGGCGTGTTGCTTGGTATCTGTGCAGGAGCCGGCACATCTGCCCCAGGACTAGCAGCAGTGCAAGAAGCAGCACAGAGTAAGGTTCCTACTCTCGGCTATGGTGTTACGTATGCCTTAGGCAGTATCCTCCTTGCTCTCGGTGGTTCAATCATCGTTACTCTGCTTGCCCCCTAAGGATAACTATCGGGTTGTAGTGGTGGATGGTTGCTTTCTTTATGTTTGACAATGGGTACTCACCAATCATCGCCTCGTTATTTACTGATCATTCTGGTCATGGCACTTCTGTCTTCGTGCACAACGGATCCGGTCCCGGTTGATGAAGACATTGTCAATACCAACTCATTCTCATGGGTGGCGGGCAATACAATGACGTGGGAGTCCACGAGCGTGGATCCGGAGGAGACTGATTTGGATACAACGACCCAGGAGTTTCTCCGCACGTTCAAGAACGCAGATACAACCATTGAAGAATGGACTAATCATCTCCCAAAAGGACAGTGGGGTAGAACGCTTGCCGTTCGGTTAGAAACGGGGAATTCGAACTGGAGAGTTCAAGGATATTACCCAACGTCCAGAGGCGAATCTTGGGATCGAGTTGACTCAATGATATTGACCAATGAATCAGGTCAGGCCCTCAGAACTATCTATCTGCGTATACGGACTGTAACAGCAGATACGGTGATTACAACACCTGCCGGTTCGTTTCGGTGCGCCTCGTACGTTCACGAGTGGTTCACGAGAGAAGGCGCATCTATGGAGTTGATGCCACGCGAATTTTACTGGTATGCCCCTCGTGTTGGCTTGATCCAAAGGGAATCTTGGTACACTCCCTCAACAACCAACATTCCAGAACGAACAACAATGAGTCGAATCATCAAGATCACACGCTAACGTCAACCCACCACGGAGTAGTGGGCATTGCTGCTCGAATAACAACCGGCTCACCGATGCGCGGTGTTGTCACTTGAAGCCCTTTACGTTGCGCCTCTGCAGTAAACCGCTCCACGGGTTCAAACCATGGATGGAGAGCTAGCGTGAAGGCTGCCCAATGAATAGGCATGGCAACACCAGCATGTAGATCAATCGCTGCTTGAACGGACTCTTCGGGCATCATATGTATCGCTTGCCACTTGGCGTTGTATTGGCCGCATTCCACAAGAGCAAGATCGAACGGTCCATACCTATGACCGATCTCTGCAAAGTGTGGACCGTATCCGCTGTCCGCATTGAAGAAGATGCGTGCTTGCGGTGAAGAGATCACCCACGAACTCCACAGCGACTTGTGACGATCCCAGAAGCCCCTTCCGGAGAAATGTCGGGCTGGTGTACACGTAAACGTCACATCCTTGATCTGCACAGCCTCACGCCAATCCAGCTCAATGATGTTCGATGGTGATACACCCCAACGAATGAGATGTCGAGCAACACCAAGGCATACAACCCACTGTTTGACCTTTGGAAGAAGCTTCAACACCGAGCCGTGATCGAGATGATCGTAGTGATCATGAGATATCACCACAACATCGATCTCCGGCATATCATCTATTTCAATCGGTAAAACCTTGCTATATCTGTTTCTTCCCAGGAAGGGGAAGGGGGCAGGCACCCGACCCAACATCGGATCGAGCAGGACGCACATGCCGCTGATCTCGAGCATTACTGCAGAGTGTCCGAACCAGGTGAGACGAGGTTCGGTTGGCGGTATACGTAGTGAAGCGGGATCTATGCGGACAACCGGCAGATCACCGGACGGCTCACGCTTTGTATTGCGGGCGAGCATGGCCTTGAGAAGGCCCGGCGCATCGCGGAGATGAACGTTAAGTTCCGTAGGTGTTGCGTTTCGAAACTCACCATCACGCCACTGAGGAGACTGCTCATAGCGAGCGATGAGGTCAGTGGTGAGGGAACCGCCGAGAGCGGGAATGAGTGCGGTGAGGACGGAGCCAAGAGACATGAAGGTAGTTGCGGACGAACCTATGGATGCAGAATCACACCGTTGAGGCCGGCTCCTGATACAATGTAGGCACCTGGTGGGAGAGACTGTACGTCAACAACAAGCTCATGTACACCACGTACATCAAAGCTCATCATCCTCAATCCAAGAACGGAGAGGATCTCCACCGTACCTGTGAGCAGTTGGTTATCGGCACGAGCGATATGACAGATATCCGGTGCAGGATTCGGTCTGATCGATGCGTTGAATGGCACCTGCTCGTGAACCGACGTGACCCCATCGAGGTGGAATGAACGTCGAACGAATCGACCGCTGCGTGCTACAACCAAAACGTTGCCGTCAACAGCAAAGGTTGAATCACGGTGGATCATAATCACCGATCCGTTGGAACGGTAGGAGCCCCCTGTGATATGCTCAACTACGGCATAGGCGATGTCTGCGCATGATAGACTTTGCGGCTCTGCACGATAGGTTATGCGAACACTGTCTGCATCAACAACCGTGACATCAACCACCAGGGAATCGTCACAATCAACTGCATAGTCCATGCCCGTCATGGAGCCGTAGATCTTGCCCAGCTGGAGTCCATCAAGCGAACCATACGTCCAAGCACCAAAGCGAGCCTCGGACGAAGTGGTGGTAATGATGTGCCTACCGCTCGAGACAAGTCCGCTGAAGGATGTGTACGGCGTGCCGCTGATGTCGTGTCTGCGCAACACCGAGCCGATGGCACGGCCATCAACAAAGATCGTATTCGCATCATCTACGCGACAGGCAACATTGAGAAAGTTCGATGTCTCCTCCGGAGCGAGGAATACACTGTGGTCTGTCCATCGCTCTACGTTGGGAACCACCTGAAGAAGGGGCTGACCAGCATCCACGGACGGATCGTCGGCCGGGTCGGTAGCTTGTGACGTGATGCGTCCGTAGGACTTGCCGTATTGCGCGCAGAGCACCGGACGGGAGGTGGTCCAAACGGATGGGACCTCTACTCGCGACGAATACCATGTGTCGCCACGGCCAAGGATTGTATCAATGAGCACGGTGTCTGTTGAGGTAAGCTTGTAGATCAGCGTTGAATCATGGAGCCCGATAAAGCGAACCACATCACCTCTATCATCTTCGATACCTTGGTCAGTCATATCAAGACCGCGAATACGCGTTGGTGTGTACAGCAACGGAACGGTCACAAACGTCACACCGGCATACATCGACGGAAGCATCGCATCATGGAGATTGCCTCGCGACCGAGAGGCAGGACGTGCATATGGTCCTGTGTACGGCAATCCGTCCGGATATCGGAGAACTGCTGCCTTGGGATGTCCGCTCACAACCGAAACAGGCAATGAAGCAGTGATCGAGAAGCCCGTTGGGTCGGTGACGGTGTTTCGCGTACCATTCTCTACGATCGGTTCGTCTATCTCGAGGTATTCGTCAACACGTATCGTTGTGTCTTGTGTACTCCCGTGCCTATTGATGCGTACCACCGTCTCCTGTGATGTAAGTGGCACTACATAGGTCTTGGCACCAATGGTTGTGCGTGCTGTGCCTTCTACGCTGTAGGAATCTTGCCACCACGAGAACGGAAAGAACTCCGTTGATCCCGGATGAAATGGAAGGTGATAGGCCATCTCCCCGTTCCCGTAGAGATCTTGATACGTGTAGACGGAGAAAGGTGCCAGATCTCCTTCGAGCGTGATCGGTCCATCATCATCTGCGTTCAGGACAACGATGGAGTCCGCCTTCAAAGAGATGCGGTTACCATTGACCACAACTGTTGCGTTGTATCGACTTGTGAGAATGAGCTTCTGGAAAGGGGGCGTTGCCAGTTCTCCCGGCGCAAGCGCAGGCGGGATGCCGATCACGCGGAACAATGTTCCTTCGTTCACAACCATGCGGCCGGATGAATCGGTCGGCGAAGCCCATCCCTTTACCACACTGCCACAAAAAAGAATAGAGGCTGCAAGGGCATACATGAGAGTTCTCATTGCGGCAAATTACGGTGCGTAGAACGACGTGGTTTTCTCCTTGGTAAGTTGCCGTATGAAGACGTTGTTCTCCACCTTCATTGCGGTCGTTCTTTACTCCTCGCCCCTTCTCGCCGAAGGTTCCTTGGACACGGTCAAGTCTGCACCGTGGGAACCTCATGCCATGGCGTATGCCTACTTCACGCCAGATGATGGGTTCTTTATGATCCCGGTGGCGATGATGGAGAATGACCGATGGCATTTGGAGTTGCGCTACAACTATGAGGACTTCAAAACCGCTTCTTTGTGGGCTGGACCGGTCTTCAGTTGGGAAGGGGCTGTGAGTGGCTACGTCACTCCAATGCTAGGTGTGGTGGTCGGCAACACAATGGGATGGGGTGTTGGCGTGGAGGCCGAAGCAACGTATGGGATATTGAACGTCTATATCGAGAACGAATTCGTTGTTGATGTGCGATCGTCGGATGGGACGTTCTTCTATAGTTGGACAGAGCTCACTGGATCTATAACGGATAATCTTAGAGTCGGCGCCGTTCTACAGCGTACCCGCGTTCTTCATGAAGCGTTGGATCTATCATATGGTCCGCTGCTTGGTGTGAATGTCTACTCCGTTGATGCAGCAGTACACTGGCTTGGTCCAGGCTCAGACTATCAGTATTGGATCGTGACGCTCGACATAGCGTTGTGAGTATTCAACCGCCCATCAGAATAGCAACACCTACCATTACCAGTCCTAGTGCGAGGACAAAACCTGCGATGACGAGCCGCATAGCCCCTTGCCATCCTGACCACCCGGCCCAGTAATATCCGATCACGGCCATCGTGGCAAGCAAGAGAGCGTTTGAAAATCGAAGTGCTCTCAGATCATCTTCGAGAATGATGAGTGGAAGGATGGCTGGGATAGAACAAATGGCTTCGATGGCCAAAAGACCAAGTCCGCCATAGACCTCTTCCCGTGTGAACCATGGCCGATGAGGTTCGGTCTCCAGAGCCACATCAACGATGTCGTGATAGATCTCTTCGCGCATCTCGGGGCTGATAACCCGGGAATATTTGTGATCGAATCCCTCGCGGAGTCGGGCAATAGCTGTAGCTCTATCAAGCGAACGGATCTCTGCAACCAGCTTTTCCTGACGTCCACGCTGGAACAGTGAGTTCAGCATGAAGATCGCACCATCGATCACTCCCCATGCTAGCGCACAGCTCACAGCTCCAAGCACAAGCTCATCCGGTGACGCCTCCATCACCCCGCCCGCCAAGGTGAAGGTGAGCAGCATGATCAGGCCGCACAGGATCTCTGCGAAGCGGTCTGATGGTGGGACGTATTTGCGGAGCAGGTTTTGCATGATTCACTGCATCAACGGTGTTACGCAGACAAAATACGCCCTATATGAAGTATCCATAACCTGTCAAAAGTCATAGTCCAATCCTTTAGGTAGTCCTAGGTTTGGCTATGACCTTTGAACCCAGATCCAACCTTGCTGATCTGATCGATGCTCTCTCCGAGTTACGTACGAGTGCCCTGGAGACCGAGAACGAGTTTGCCGGCTCAATAGAGAGAGTGCATCCGAACTATCGTGATTCGGCCTGCAACCTTGCACACTATTTGGCTCTCCGTCGGTCAGATGTTCGGGAGTTGCAGGATGAACTGCATTACCTAGGTCTGAGCGCCTTAGGGAGAAGTGAACCATGTGTTCTTAGCACGCTTGCAAACGTCATTGCAGCGTTGAAATGCATGGCAGGAGATGAATACTCTTCAGAGGAACTGGTCACGACTACGGTGAATGCAAGAACCGGTCCGCTGTACCTCTCAGATCACGCTCGCACGTTGATGGGAACACCGAACGGTGAGAGGTCAGCGCGTATTATGGTTACCATGTCGAGCGAGGCAGCAACGGACCCGTCGCACTTGCTAGAACTTGTACGGTCGGGCATGGACATCATGCGGATCAATACTGCACACGACAACGTTGGTGCGTGGAAGGCGATGATCAGCAATCTTCGTGCAGCTGAACAACAGACCGGGAAGAAGTGCAAGGTCTACATCGATCTCGGTGGACCAAAGTTCCGTCTCGGACCGATGGAGCGTGTAAGGGTTCGTAAAGGTGACATCATTCGATTTGCAAAGGGGCTCCATGGTTACGCCTGTGATCTGCGATCTCCCTCAGAAGAACGGATCCTGCTCTCGTGTGAACCGGAAGAGGTATTCGATGCTATTCGAATCGGTGATCCGTTGTGGATCAATGATGGCAAGGTCTCCTCACGTGTGATCGACGTCAACGAAGGTGGCTTTGAAGTGGAGATCGTTCGTACAAAACACGGCGGAGCATGGCTACGTGCCGAAAAAGGGATCAATCTTCCCGATACACCGTTACAGATCGATGCGCTTACGAACGACGATGTGAAACATCTCGAGCAGCTCGGCCAGTTTGCCGACATCATCGGCATGAGCTTCGTACGATCAGCACGTGATATTGCTTCGCTCTTCAACGAAATGGAGAGACTTGGTCTTACGGATCGAGGAGTAGTGGCTAAGATCGAAACCCAGGACGGATTTGAACATCTGCCACAGATCCTCTTTGAAGGACTTCGTCACCCACCATTCGGGATAATGGTTGCACGCGGAGATCTTGCCGTTGAGATCGGTTTCGAACGTCTCGCAGAAGTACAAGAAGAGATCCTTTGGCTTTGTGAAGCCGCCCACGTACCGGTGATATGGGCTACTCAGGTCCTTGAAGGTATGGCGCAAAAAGGCATTCCTTCTCGCGCAGAGGTCAGTGATGCCGCGATGTCTGTACGAGCAGAATGTGTGATGCTGAACAAAGGTCCGTACATCGTTGACACCGTCCAGTTTCTCAGCGACATCCTTCATCGCATGGCAGAGCACCACTCAAAGAAACGCTCCCTCCTGAGGAAACTCAGCGTTTCAGGCGTTGCTGCGACGCAGAACAGTGGAACGATGTGATCAATCACAAACCGCCGGCTTCTGGCCAAAGACGAGGGAAAAGCATGCTGAGGGCCGAGAACGGAAGAGCGAAACGTACCGGACCTTTTGGTGTTGTTGATGTTAGAAGACCGTAGTCTATTAGCGACGCCAACACTCTACGGGAGGTCCTTTGCGGAAGACCGATCATGCTTATGAAACGAGCTCGATCAACCTCGCCTGTGTATGCGGAGTAAAGCAATGGCTCGAGTGCATCGATCCTAACAACGGATCGTTCAGAACCCATCTGCCATGGACGTGCTTCAAGTGACCGAAGTAGGAGTCCAAGATTGTCACGAAGAGAGCGTAGCTGTAGCAAACGCTCGATGAATGATATCTGATCAAGACACGTATCAAGAACATACTCCCCCCAGAGAACGAGTTCCTTCTGAGACAGATTGCCACGCCCGTCGAGATCATTCCATCGAGGTTGATCAGCGCCAGCTAGTCTTGCATAATATTGATGAACGTCGCGAGCAAAACCTCGAACCGGCGTCCACAAACCATTTGTAAGACCGAGCGAGTGAAGAACCGAATGCATATGAAGACGTGCAACGCGGCCGTTTCCATCACGAAATGGATGGATCCAAGCCAATCTGTGGTGCGAACAAACAGCAGCGATCAATGACCGCTCCAAACCACGCTGTTGACCATACATCTCAGACCACCGACGGAGCTGGTCGCTGATCTCTTGAGGTTCTGGTGATACATGAATGCCGACGTAAACCGTGACATCTCTGAATGCCCCGGGTTCAATCTGGGCGCCGTCCGTCGTTACTCTGTCGTCTGGTTCCAGCCTAGTATAGAGTGCTCGATGGATATTCTGGACAACGCTTGGGTTGTATAGATCTGAAATCGCAAGCCCGGCACTCTCCTCTTCAAGCATTCGTTCCACCTCCATGTGAGCAATGGCCAAACGTTGCAGCTGAGCTATTCGCCTGTCGCCAGAATAGTCACTCTTCATTGCCCTTTCGATCTCATTGGGTGTGGTGGTTTGTCCCTCTATCCGATTCGTGTAATACGAATTCATTGCTCGCAGAAGGACGGTAAGGGGCTCCTGCAATCCGGATGGAACAATGCCTGTTATGCCATGCGACTTAACGATAACGTCGGAGGCCCTCTCCTGAAGAATGCCTATCGAATGATCTTCTGGAATGTAGGGCGTTGGGTATACGATCTGGACGCTCATATGGACAATATAGCGAATTCCGTATCCCTATGTATCATAACGACTAACTGCCATTCTGGACATTAATACGGACAATTCAATGGACAATCCTATGGACAATCCTATGGACAATGTTCATCCCTACAAGCGCCTCAGAACGTCCATCACAGATGCAAAGCCCATAAGCGGAGTAGCCGAATAGTGTTCGAGCACTACTTGCCCCTTATCGAGGATAAGAAAGGCATGCAGATCGGTAGTGGAGCCATCCTTCTCGGTGATGGTTGTGCCGAGAGCTCGGGAACAGGTGTTGTCTGTGTCGCTGCAGATATCAATGACCGACGTGTCGATGTTATAGTCGAGCATAACCTCGGCACACTTAGTAGGCGGGTTGTTCGAGAAGGCAATGATGCGGGTGTTCAGGTCTTTGAACGTAGACGCCTTCTCATTTAGGGCAACGAGCTGTTGCATGCAGTGACTACACAGCGAACCCAAAAACCGTATCACGATAAGGGGCTGATCATACGACCGTTTCACGATGTCTACGGACACGCTGTCCGCAGACAGAACGGGCGGTAGAGATCCCACCGCCCGCTGTGCGTATGTAGTGGTAATGCAGAGACCTGCAAGAATGCAGGCAACGAGAATGAATCGTGTCATCAACGAACAAGCACGATCATGTCGGACTCGCGGTATACGCCCCCGTCATTCACAAGGAGGTAATACGTCCCGGCAGGAAGTGCAGACACGTCGATAGATGCTTGACGCTTCAACGAAGGATCAATAGTCTGCGATGAAACAAGGTTTCCTTCTACGTTGTGCAATGAAATGTTCAGCGTTTTACCCGTGAGGAACTCAGGGATGTTCACGTTCACCCGATCAATTCTGCCAACTACGGGATTGGGGAAGGCTACGGGTGTTGTCCATGGTGCTTCATCGATACTCGTAGACTTCGGAAGAATGTCTATGAGATTCATCATGCCCCAGTCCTCGTGAGGAAGGTAGTGACAATGCATAACGGTTTTGCCACTTGCTGGACCAAAACGATGACGAATCTTATAGGTGCTCATCGTATCGAGCAGCATCACATCCCACCAGATGGGCGGATCAAACTTTACACCATTCTTCTCAATTGCCTGAAACTCATTCACGTGGATATGGAAGGGATGGAAGTCTGTGCTGTTGTTGATGATAGTCCATTCTTCTACGGCACCGGATTGCAACGTGATATTCACAACGTTATGATCGAACGGCGCGTTGTCAATTGTGAATGAGCGCGAGACAACTGTAGGATCCGTGGCAAGGTCTGCAAAGTCTCCAACGTTGAAAACGATGGTACGGCTACCTGTTATCTCATCGTCACGAATATCACCTTGCGCAATAGGGATCGGTAGTCTCGTGGGCATGGACATCGCCGGCACAATAGGGTCTCCGGCTACAACGATGGTGATGAACTGCGGATCGGGTTGTGCAACAAGTTGCCGATCACGCGTGAGCACCTGCATCACGTATTCTCCCGGTTCGGACGGGGCCGTAACGAGGAAGTCCAAGCGTGCACCTGTTGGTATGATCTCGTGCGACGAAGGTTTCATCGTGTTGAAATAGAGTCCGTCATTTGCAATGGCCTGATGGACTACCTGCGTTGTGTCTCCTTCGATGATCTTCAAGAAACGAACGTCGATGTTCATCTCGTACGTGGCATTGATCATCCGCCAGCGTTGGATCTCGCCCGGACGGAAGGTGACTTTTGGGTTGAGCATTCCATTGACGAGAACAGGGGAGTCTGTGACCGTGCCATATGGACTGAATGCTGTTGCAGCACTCGTATTTCGTACCGGATATGGAAGTGTGTTCGTTGCCGTATCGTACTGGAAGAGCGAGAACACAAAGATGCGGTCTTCGATTGCCAGAAGTGCCGGGTCCGTTACCAGTGGGTCATTCACATCCTCAACGATGATCGTGCCAGCTAAGCCACTCACAACCTGACCGTAGGTTGACGTATGGTGATGCGGATGATACCAATACGTACCCGCTGCATGATCTGTTGGAAGTTGGATGTGAAACTGGAAGTCCGTTCCAGGAAGGATCTCCAACAGCACATTGTCAGAGCTGTCTGACGGAGACACATTCAAACCATGGGTATGAAGATTGGTGGTATTCAGTCGCTGTGGGAAGTTCCCTTGGTCTGCACTATCCTGATCTGGGTTAGGGGGCAATTGGTTCTTCAGCAGAACCCGAAGAAGTTCACCGCGATGCAGCCTGTAGGTAGGTCCAGGTGATGAACCGTTATAGAGTCGGGATGTAAGCGTTTTCCCCGCAACCGTGATCGGCGATATCGCCAACGTAAGTGTGTCGCTGACAACACCATCAACGGCAAGGACCTCCTCGGGTTGAACAAGCTCTTCTTGTGCAAAGAGAGCAGAGAATGATGTGAGTGTAAAGACCACACCAACAATGATAGAGCGGACGGACATGGCAGGAGCCCCTTGAATGCATGCGTAGATTTCCCGAACCCCTCGGGTGCGACAAACATAGGAGACTGAGCCGAAGATTGCAGTAGATTCAGAAAACAATAAGAAAGTACGAGCATGACTCAACGCTACGGGATTGCCATAGCCATTGCAGTGTTTGCCCTTGTGATAGGTTGCTCTACCACGGACCCAGCCACAGAACAAGCCGTTCGTGTGCGGAAGAACGTATTGGCATTAAGTGCACAGGAGAAAGCAGACTTTGTATCTGCACTGAAAAAATTGAAGGCAACACCATCGCCCTACGATGCATCAATGAACTACTACGACCAGTTTGTGTACTGGCACCTGAAGGCCTTCTATTGCACATCAGGCTCGGGACACGGTCTCGAAGGGATGTATCCCGCCCACATGAATCCGGCCTTCCTACCGTGGCACCGTGTCTACCTCGATCTTTTCGAAAGTGCTTTAAAAGAGGTGTCGGGCAAGGACATCGCCATTCCCTATTGGGACTGGATAGATCCGAATAGTGTAGGTACCATTTTTGCGCCGGACTTTATGGGGGGAGACGGAGATCCATCGCAAGGGTATGCCGTTACCACAGGCCCCTTTCAAAAGGACTCATTTATCGTTCGAATCTTCGATACAGGAGACATTGACTCCCTCTTTGACGATGCTGATAACAATCCCAACCCGGTGCCATATCTGGTACGGGGCTTCACGATCTTCAAGGATAGCACGGTAGTACTTCCATCGGCTGCTGAGATCGAGAATACTCTCGGTATTGCCACATACGATTCTGCACCGTGGGATAGCTCAGTAGACACAGCAATCAGTTTCCGCAACTCACTCGAAGGTTGGCGCGGTACGGCAGGGGAAGAGTGTGATGATGGCATCATGGACGTGATTCCTACGGCCCGTCGTCGAAGTCAGATGCATAACGTGGTCCACATTTGGGTAGGGGGCGTTATACCATACAACGGCGGATTGATAGCGGGAAACATGACGCAGTCTACGTCTCCGAACGATCCCTGCTTTTGGATACATCATGCGAACATCGACAGACTTTGGACGGCCTGGATGAAACGTCACGGCAAGACCTATGCACCCACAACCGGCGGACCGCACGGCTCAAATCTCAATGATGTGATGGAGCCATTCTCCTTCAAAACCAACGGAAAGAACACTCCGGCCTCTGTGCTTGATGAGTCAGTACTGAACTATCAATATGATGTTGTTCCTTGATTAACTCAACGTATTGAGTTATTTTACTCAATGAATTGAGTTAATTGTCCAGGAACGACTAAGTGTTTGAACGTAAAGAGGTTGATGTTCTTCGGAAAAGGCTCAATGAGCCCAGAAGATTCATTCATGCCATCACCGGACCGCGGCAAATAGGAAAGTCAACTGTGGTCCGCCAGGCCCTTATTGGGGTACAGGTCCCTGTGATATACGAGATTGCAGATGGAGCACTCACAAACCCGACGGAATGGCTAGAACAAGTGTGGAGATCTGCTCGAGAGGCGTACGATACAGGGCCGGTTATTCTTGTCATTGATGAGGTCCAGAAGATTCCTCAATGGAGTGAATGCGTTAAGAAGTTCTGGGATCAAGACACCTTTGAAGGCCGAGACATCCGGGTGATCCTCACGGGTTCGTCAACAACATTCATTCATAGGGGGCTTACCGAAAGTCTCGCCGGACGATTCGAACGCATTTGCATGATGCCATGGACTTTCTCGGAAATGGAACGCGCCTTCTCATGGGACCTCGATACGTATCTGATCTATGGGGGCTATCCCGGGCCGGCAGACATTGTACACGATGTAGATAGATGGACGGAGTATGTGCGCTCATCGATCATCGAGCCCATCATCAGCCGCGATGTGCTGCAGATGAACCGTATCGACAAGCCATACCTCCTGAGACAACTCGTGGAGATCGCCTCACGCATGACAACTCGAGAAGTAACGTATACGAAGCTCATTGGAACCTTGCATGATGCTGGAAACACTACCACCATTGCCCACTACCTTTCACTTTTGGAAGATGCCGGGCTCTTGTGTGGAATCTCCAAGTTCTCTGGCAACATGGTCAGGCAAAGACGATCCAGTCCCAAGCTCCTCGCCTTTGCTAATGCAGTACCAACGGCAATGGGCGTTGGGTGGTCACGTTCAATGAGCGAAACAATGCGAGGTCAGTGCGTTGAGAGCGCAGTAGGAACACATCTGCGATGTATCGTTGAAGGGTCGAGCTCTGAATTGCAATGGTGGAGACAAGGAGATGACGAAGTTGACTTTGTACTTAAACGCGGAGACAGCATACTTGGTATCGAAGTGAAAAGCGGAAGCACTCATCACCTGCGCGGACTTAAAGCTTTTCAAGCAACATTTCCTAACGCAAGGACTGTTGTTGTTGGGAAGGGTGGTATTGAGCTGGTCAGGTAAAAACGGACACTCTGGAATCCATAATTTCAAGGATCCTGGAGGTTCAAATGGCAAAGAGTCGACGAACATTTGATGAAGAATTCAAACGGAATGCCGTCAGAATGGTAGCGGATGGCCGTAGCAT
>DATGWS010000267.1:0-2775 GCA_035299365.1 Candidatus Didemnitutus sp. | reverse complement strand
CAGCTATGAACATTGCTATCGTAGGCGCAACTGGACTTGTTGGCCGAACCATGATCCGCGTTCTCGAAGAACGAGAAACGCCGCTTTCCTCCCTCACCTTGCTCGCCTCGGGCAGAAGTGCCGGTACGGTAATACCGTTCCGCGGTAAGGATCTGGTTGTGAAAGAGCTCAAACCTGACAGCTTTCATGGTGTAGACGTAGCGCTCTTCAGCGCCGGAGGTGCTCTTAGTAAGGAGTATGCGCCGATCGCTGCTGCTTCAGGGTGTACTGTGATCGACAATTCGAGCGCTTGGCGCATGGATCCCGATGTGCCGCTAGTTGTTCCTGAGGTGAATGCATCCGATGCCTTCCTTCACAAGGGAATCATCGCCAATCCGAATTGCAGTACGATCCAGATGGTTGTTGCTCTGAAACCGATCAGCGATGCCTTTGGACTCAAGCGGGTTGTGGTGAGTACGTATCAATCACCTAGTGGCGCTGGACAAAAGGGACTTGACCAGCTCAATGCGGAACTGGCGGGTAATGAGCCAACAGTTCGCATCACCGATCATACGCTAGCCGGGAATGCGGTCTTCCACACCATTGGCGGTGTTGGTGAACCGTCGGAAGAAGAAACAAAAATGATCCGCGAAACACGACGCATCATGCACCTGCCGGATCTGTCCCTTGCCGTTACGTGTGTTCGAGTGCCGGTCTTGGGCGGTCACGGAGAATCTGTAGCGGTTGAGACGTTGCGTCCATGCACCGATGTTGATGTGCGCAGTCTTCTATCGTCCACACCCGGCATTGTGGTGATGGACAATCCCGTCCATGCTGTCTATCCCACGCCTGCTTTTTCGAATAACACAGATCCGGTCTATGTTGGACGAATTCGTAAGGACGAATCCGTTGAGAACGGTGTGATGATGTGGATCGTAGCCGACAATCTTCGAAAAGGGGCTGCAACAAACGCGGTTCAGATCCTTGAAACACTACTAGAGCAACAATGAACTCCTATGTTGTGATCATGGCCGGTGGATCCGGCGAACGCTTCTGGCCGCTTTCACGCATTCAGCGTCCGAAACAGCTCTTGAAGCTTACGTCTCCAAACATCACGATGCTGGAAGAGGCGATCTCTCGTGTGGAGCCCCTTATCCCAATCGAACGGATCTTGATCATTACGAGTGAAGTGCTGCGCAAGCCTATCATCGACGCGCTGCCAAAACTTCCGCCGAACAACGTCATTGCCGAACCGTCAAAACGCAATACCGCTCCTTGTTTAGCATTGGCCTGTAGCGTGATCGATCAGCGCGAAGGGGGCGATGCATTGATGGCCGTCCTCACAGCAGATCACTTCATCGGGAATGCGTCTGCGTTTCGAACTGATGTATCCACAGCGCTGGCATATGCAGAAGCGCATGATGCGTTGGTAACGATGGGCATTCCGCCAACGAGGCCTGAGACGGGCTACGGCTATATCAACGTTGCTGAACGTATCGCTGAAGGTGAAGTATCACGTGTAGCAGCATTCAAGGAGAAACCAAACTTCGAAACGGCGCGTGAGTATGTGCTGAGTGGGCGGTATGTGTGGAACAGTGGCATGTTCTTCTGGCGCACCAACACCTTGCGTGATGCCATGTTCGCACTGCTCCCCGACGTTGGAAAGAAGATCGAAGAAATGGCAACCTTTATTGCCGCAGGAGATCGGGGATCATTGGCTGCAACGTTTGCAGAGATGCCGGATATCTCCATCGACTATGGCATTATGGAGCGGGCAAAGAATGTGTTTGTTGTGCCGGCTTCTTTCCCATGGGATGATGTTGGATCGTGGGATGCTTTGGAACGTATGCAACCCCTTGACGACAATCGCAATGTTGTGCAAGGCGAATCAGTGGTGATCGATACAGAGGGTTCGGTGATCGTCAATGCCCATAGCGGATCACATATCGTTACCACCATCGGAATCGAAGACATGGTAGTAGTGATCACCAATGATGCAACATTGATCTGTCCAAAGGATCGCGCGCAGGATGTGAAGAAGATCGTTACAACACTCAAAACAGAAGGCAGACGTGACGTCCTCTGATGCACTCGCGCGCAGTGCGGCAGACCGCATCGCCATTGCCTTTGATTTCGATGAAGGTCATGGTCTCACGGAGCACGACATCCTTCAGCAGATCCGCGAAGAACTTGTGAGTCGGATCATTCATCTGTTGAATGCGAACCCTGAAAAGCTCATGGCTATTCTCTACCGTATTGATGTGCAAGAAGCCGTGGTGAATGAGATCTTCGCAACAGCAATTCCGCCGGATGTGCCCGAGTTGATCGCAGATCTCATCATTGAACGTCAACTCGCTAAGGCACGTACCCGCGCAGAACACCAACGCTCAGAAGGAGATGACGCATGAAGACCCTTCTGATGAATATCGACTCACTGGTGACGGTGAGCGCCGATGGATCTTTGTCCAAGACCGGGCCATCCATGCGAGACGTGGGTGAACTCACCAATGCTGCAATGCTCTTTGATGAGCGGATCCTTTGGATCGGTCCATCATCTGAAGCAAAACAGCATGTATCAGCAGAAGTAGAGGTTGTTGACTGTTCGGGCAAGACCGTGATGCCTGGGTTTGTTGACTCGCATACACATATGGTCTTTGCCGGCTCACGTTCCGGTGAGTTCGCACGTCGGCTCGCCGGTGCTTCCTACGCCGAGATTGCGGCAGAGGGCGGCGGTATTCTCACCACCATGCGTGCCGTGCGCGAAGCAGACGTTGAATCACTCATCGACGTAGGGGA
>DATGWS010000266.1:0-4173 GCA_035299365.1 Candidatus Didemnitutus sp. | reverse complement strand
TGGTGTTGTTGGCAAAGAATGAAACGGGATATCGCAATCTCATCAAACTCACCTCGATCGGTCATACGGCCGGCTACTACTACAAGCCACGTATCGACATGGACTTGCTACGCGAGTATCATGAGGGGCTGATCGCTACATCAGCTTGCTTGGCCGGACCGATCAACGCCCCGATGTTGGCCGGTGACGAAGCAACGGCTCGACGGAATGCGATCACGTTAAAAGAGATTTTTGGTGACGACTTCTACATCGAACTCCAAGATCATGGTCTCCCTGAAGATCGTCATGTCCTTGAGTTCGCTCCCCGACTCGCCAAGGAACTCGGTATCCGCCTCGTTGTCTCCAATGACGCACACTACGTCAAGAAAGAAGATGCCGTAGCTCACAATGTATTGCTGCACATCAACAAGGACACGTCCTTCTCTCGCGACGGATCCTTTGATGTGCGTACAGATCTGCGCTATAAGGTACCGGAGATGTACCTCAAGACGCAGCAACAGATGAAGGATCTTTTTAAAGACTTTGCAGAAGGCATTGAGTCTACCCAAGAGATCGCCGACAAGGTTAACCTGACCATCCCCACGGAACTGCAGCTTCCGAAGTTTCCCATCCCTGAGGAGAGCGACGCCACAACGTTAGAGGACTACCTCGAAGAACTCACGATGAAGGGGCTTGATGAACGCTTCCCTATTCTTACGAATGAGATCCTGGACCGCGTAGGATTTGAGCTGAACGTAATCAAACGCATGGGATATGCGGGATACTTCCTCATTGTGTGGGACTTCATTCGAGCAGCACGGGAAATGGGTGTACGTGTTGGACCGGGTCGCGGCTCTGCAGCGGGATCGTTGATTGCCTATGCATTGCGTATCACGGATATTGATCCGTTGAAGTACGACCTGCTCTTTGAGCGGTTCTTGAATCCGGATCGCGTATCGATGCCCGATATCGACGTTGACTTCTCAGATGACAAGCGTGAACGTGTGATCGAATACGTCAAGGAGAAATACGGCGCCGACTCTGTAGCTCAGATCATTACCTTCGGTACCCTTTCGTCGCGGGCTGTTCTTAAGGATGTTGGCCGTGTGATGGGGATCGATCTTGCCACCATCAACAGCATCACGGATAAAATCCCGGTGATCCTCGGCAAGGTCCACTCCCTGAAGGATGCACTGGAACTGCCCGAACTACGGTGGTTGAAAACGTCGGACGATCCAAAGCTGAAAGACATGATCAGCTATGCCCTCACGCTTGAGGGATTTGCTCGTAATGCCTCGTTGCACGCTGCGGGTGTAGTTATCGCTCCGGGTCCAATCAGCAACTTCGTTCCGGTCTACAAGACACCTACCACGGAGCCCGCTACCCAATACAACATGAAGGACCTCGAGGAGGCCGGACTGTTGAAGATGGACTTCTTGGGCCTGCGCACGCTCAGTATCATCGACGAAACACTCGAGCAGATCAAGCGCAATCATGGCATTGACGTAGACATCGACACGATAGATTTCGACGATCCGGCAACGTATGAGCTTTTCGCTCGAGGTCAGACACAGGCCGTGTTCCAGTTCGAATCTGACCCGATGCAAAAGGCTCTGAGAGAACTCAAGCCAACGGTACTTGATGACCTCATCGCCATGAACGCCCTCTACCGTCCGGGTCCGATGGGTAACATCCCGGACTTCATCGACCGCAAGAACGGGCGTAAGCCGATCGAATATCTGCACCCGCTCATGGAGCCAATCCTCAACAAGACCTACGGCATCATCGTATACCAAGAACAGGTGATGCAGCTCGTACAGACCCTTGCCGGATTCACTCTTGCACAGTCCGACGTGATGCGTCGGGCAATGGGTAAGAAGGATGAAAAGTCGATGTCCGAGCAACGATCCAAGTTTGTGGAAGGGGCGAAGACCAACGCCAACATCGACGAAGCTCTTGCCACGGAGATCTTCGACCTCATTCAGAAGTTCGCTGCCTACGGCTTTAACAAATCACACTCAGCGGCCTACGCCTATCTGGCGTTCCAAACAGCGTGGCTGAAGGTGCACTACCCAGCCGAATTTCTTGCCGCGAATATGACGGCGGAACTAAGCGATCAGAATAAGATCGTAACGCTGATCGACGAAGCAAAAAGGTTCAACATCAACGTCCTTCCGCCCGATGTGAATCGGTCGATGGCCACCTTCGTTGCCGATAAGAACGTGATCTACTTTGGCATGGCAGGCATCAAGACCGTGGGGATCTCTGCGGTGGAAGCAATTGTTGAAGCGCGACGTGAAGCCCCCTTCACCTCGATGTTTGACTTTGCTGCTCGAGTAGAAAAGAAGGTTGTGAACAAACGTGTTCTGGAAGCACTCGTTTGTTCCGGTGCCTTTGACACGCTCAAACATGGTCACCGTGCACAGTTGTTTTCGGTGATCGATACTGCGCTTCATTATGCATCACAAGTGCAAGACGATGCTCTATCGAGTTCCGGCGGACTTTTTGGCACAGAGGATATTGAACGTCCAAAAGAGCCGGCACTTCCGCGTATGGAACCATGGCCGGAAAGAGAACGGCTGCGCAAGGAACGCGACTACCTGAGCTTCTATATATCCGGGCATCCGCTTCAGGAATATGCCCTTGCGGTGCAATCTTTCAGCACGCTGTTGTTGTCGAAACTCGATCCCGAGAAGACCGGTTCACAGACGCGACTTTGTGGGCTCATCAGCGACATCCGTACAAAATTGGATAAGCGCGAGAATACCATTGCGTTTGTAAAGGTTGAACAATACACCGGGTCGGTTGAGTGTATTTTCTGGAGTGACAAGTACAAACAGTTTGCTGAGTTACTCAAGCCCGACACCGTAGTGGTGATGATGGGCAAATGTGAGATCAGCGGAGACACTGTGAAGATGGTGGTTGATGACGTGCTCACCTTGGAACAGGCAGAAAAGAAGTTTTCCAAGGGATACGTTGTATGTATCAGGCCTGATGCTGTGAGCGATGAGCAACTCGCCAAGCTCAAGGATCGCTGTAACACGTCAGATGCAGAGGACAGCCTCTCCTTTGTAGTAATGCGTCCAGATGGAAAGCGCCAATATTCCTCGATGATGAAAATCAAGACATCAAAGGAGAATACAGCCTTCCTCTGCTCTACGTTTGGCGAAGCAAACGTATTGATCGACACGGAACGATGATTCTGTAGGTCAATGTGAGGTAGAGCTGACTCGATTCTTCATCGGGACTTCCGTGCTCGCTGCATGATGAGTCGCGTAAGCTCTTCTTGGAACCGTGCTTCAAAGGCAATGTAGGTTGCGTATTGACGAACACTGAGCAGCGGCCTCACATCTGCGTGACGTTTATTGATTGCCTGTTCAAATGCCTCCATTGCTGCGAGCACGGCTTCTGTCTTAGACTTAAGGACAGACTCTTCGGCACCTGATTCCGTTGCTTCACGAAGGTCGATGGCCTTGCGATCGAGATCCTTCTTTGCATTGATCACAGCCCCCTGATAGCGATTGTAGGCGGAGAAGAACTTCTCCACCTGATCACCTTGCAGGTTAAGGACGTCGAGCAATCTCATCTTGCGAAGGTCTTCGATCTTCTGCATCATCTTTTCGCGAGGGGGCGGACCATCGAAGTCATCTTCTTGTGCAATAACGGTGGTGACGCTCAGAAGAATCATCACCAGGAAGATCGTGAGTTTAGAGGCCATTGTTCTGTGCTCCCAGTAGAACGTCTACGTCAGAATCCTGAAGTGTCCACGTTGCGGACTCACTCACAGACTGAGTGATCGTTTCGATGATCTGTTCTTCTTCTGCATCGGCGAGAATAGCAGCAACATCCGTTGTAGAAACGCTACGTGCCGTAGTTCTTCTTTGAGGTGTTTCAACAACTGTGGGCAACGCAATCGGTTCCACAATGTGTTCGGTTCTCATAGCTGTTGGTTGAAGTGGAATTGGTGCTTGTGTTGGCACCGGATCCTCACGCAGGACAATGACCACTGCTGCGGCTGCTGTGAGTGCTGTTGCAGCAAAACCGAGGAAGAGACCACGTCGAGGACGATGTGCACGCTGACGCGCCTCGTGAACGAAGACACTCAGGTTTCGTGTAGCTGCATCAGCCTCACGGTGGATCTGTTCCGCAGTATGCGTAAATGATGAAGCAAGAGCACTCGATTCCTGTTCACTG
>DATGWS010000265.1:0-7384 GCA_035299365.1 Candidatus Didemnitutus sp. | reverse complement strand
TATGGTCTGCTCCCTGATGAGCGTGGTTGGATGAATATTGTTGACGGAATTGCCACATAAAACAAGCAGATCTAATGCCCTCCTCCTTCCTCCATGCCCTGTTGGCCTTCGTGGCGACGTCTGTCGTCCTCATTGGCTGCGTGCCTATACCGATACTCACAGACAGTTCGTGGGAGGTGAAGTCCATTGGTGGCGTTGACGTGGACAGGTCCAAAGGCAAAGGTGGGTTGCCGATGTTTCGTTTCATCCCGGACTCGGGAAGAGTGATGGGATATGGCGGTTGCAATCAATTCGCTGGACCTTTCACTCAGGACGAAAAGAAGGTAACGATCGGCCCCCTCATTTCAACGCGGATGGTCTGCCCATCTATCGATATAGAGAATCAGCTCTATAAGGCGTTTGAACTGACAACGTCCGTTGATCGAGATGGAGAGCTGTTGGTATTCAAGAATGGAGATAGTGTGTTGTTAGAGTGTATCTCTTCTCCTCTTCCGCTGAAGAAATAAGGAAGGATGGATCCGAGTGAGTGACGGGACTGCATCAACCGCTCGCATCCTTCCCCTGCAATATGTAAAGGGAGTTGGTCCACGTAGAGCAGAAGCTCTGGCCAAAGAAGGAATCGTAACACCGTTGGACGTGGTGATGAACGTCCCACGTGGCTACGTAGACCGCACCGCAGCACCGAGTATCGCCGCTCTTGTGGAACGTTACCGTGTACCCGACCTATGGAACGGCGACGCTTCACACATCGTGAAGGTAACGTCAGAGATATCCATCATTGCCACCATCGCTGATGTCCGGCAAAAGACAGTCGGTAAGGGGCGATCCATGCTCGCATTAACCATAGCCGATGGTTCCGGAGCCACTGCCCAGCTGGTGTTCTGGAACATGGTGCAGTATTACAGCAAGCTCCTCAAGGAAGGAAAGACATTCCTTGTAAGCGGCGTGCCCGACTACGAACCGCGATGGAATCAACTCTCTATTCATCACCCGGAACTCGAAGAGATTGACGCAGAAGAAGTGGAGCAATTCAGAACTGGTTCCACGCTTCCAAAATATCCACTCACGCAAGGACTGCGTAATGCGGGCGTGAACATGCGTCTGATGCGCTCCATCGTAGAGCAGGTGCTCGAATCTACACTTGCGGAGATCACAGAGCCCCTTCCATCATCGATCCTCTCGGCGAGATCGTTGATGTCGAAGCATGATGCACTCAGGGAGCTTCATCAGCCATCATCGTTGGCCCATGTAGAACGGGCTCGATATCGCATGAAGTATGAGGAGCTGTTCGTATTCGAACTGCTTCTTGCAGCACGGCGTACATCCCGACGTAACCCGGAAGCTGGACTTCCCATGCAGGCTAAGAGCGCACGTGCTCGCGCATTGGTGGATAGCCTCCCGTTTGCTCTGACTACTGCGCAGAAACGTGTGATCCACGAGATTGTGAGTGATATGACGTCGGGACTGCCCATGAACCGACTCCTCCAAGGCGATGTAGGCTCCGGTAAGACCATCGTAGCAGTACTCTGCATGCTCAACGCAGTAGACAATGGATATCAAACGTTGATCATGGCGCCAACAGAGATCCTGGCCGAACAGCATCTGCACAGTATTCGCCGAATGTTGGGTGATACGGACGTCACCGTGGTGCAATTGGTAGGCGGACAGAACAAAAGGGCCCGTAAGGAATCGCTGTCACTCATAGAAAGTGGTCAAGCACAGATCGTAGTGGGAACGCACGCCCTCTTTGAAGCAGACGTACAGTACCATAAGCTTGGTCTGATCGTGATCGATGAACAACATCGGTTCGGTGTTGCACAACGAGCGGAGTTGCGACGAATGGGCAGAGCGTCGCATACAGACGGACCACGGACACCACATCTGTTGGTGATGTCTGCAACACCTATTCCCCGTACACTATCGATGACCCTCTATGGAGACCTCGATGCATCGGTGATCGATGAAATGCCGGCCAATAGAAAGTCGATTCACACAACGATCGTTTTTGAGTCGGCACTCGATGGCGTGTTCGACTTCATCCGCAGAGAAGTCCAGGCAGGACGTCAGGCCTACATCGTCTACCCGTTGGTTGAAAAGAGCGAGAAGATCGAGGCCAAGAGCGCCATTGAACACTTTGAACACCTCCGCGAAATTGTTTTTCCGGACCTGCGGATCGGATTGCTCCATGGTCAAATGGGTTGGGCAGAAAAGGAAGAGGCGATGCGGGCCTTTTTGCATCGAGACTTTGACGTTTTGGTCTCAACCACGGTGATAGAGGTAGGCATCGACGTGCCAAACGCCAGCATCATGCTCATAGAGAATGCCGAACGGTTCGGACTCTCGCAACTCCACCAGTTGCGGGGGCGGGTTGGGCGCGGAGCAGATCAGTCCTTTTGTTTTCTTGTTACCAAGGACCACTTCAGGTATCATGTGTCGAAGCCATCGAGTTCAGAAGACCGGGCCAAGTCCATCGTCCGTCTCAAGACCATGGAAGAGACCACTGATGGCTTTCGCATCGCCGAAGTAGACCTACGCCTGAGGGGTCCGGGAGACGTTCTGGGAGTGCGCCAAAGCGGTTTGCCGGAGTTTCGATTCGCAGACCTCGTTACCGATGCTACACTGATCGTTGTAACGCGAGAAGATGCCTTCGCACTCCTTGAGCGAGATCCCCATTTACGAGCAATGGAGCATGCTGCAGTAAAGAAGGAAGTTCTCCGGCTCTTTGACGGTGCCGGCTTGCTCAGCGTCGCGTAAATTGCAGGTTCATGTCCACAGCACCGCTCCATAGCACTGACATCACCTCTGACCCACGTCTGTCCGTGCTCAACGTCAACGAGATATTCACCTCCATACAAGGTGAAGGCACGCGTGCCGGACTCCCATGTGTCTTCATTCGACTGCAGGGATGTGCGCTTCGTTGTGTATGGTGTGACACTCCATATGCCTTGGACCATCGAACAGCAGAGAAGATGATGACGGGGGAAGACATCATTTCGGAGATCGAGCGCATCGGGATCACGTTCATTGAATTCACTGGTGGAGAGCCCCTTGAACAACCTGCTGTAGTTCCGTTGATGACAGTACTGTGCGATATGGGCTACACGGTGGCGATTGAGACCGGCGGACATAAGGACATTTCCGTGCTGGATCCGCGTGTGATTTGCATCATGGACGTGAAATGTCCGGATTCCAAGATGGAGTCACTCAACCGTCGAGAAAACCTCACGGATCTTCGACCTCACGACGAAGTGAAGTTTGTTATTGCCTCGCGCGTGGACTACGAGTATGCCCGCGAATGTGTACGTGCATACAACCTCGATACGCGGTGTGCGGCCGTATTGATGTCCTGTGTTTTCGGAAAGCTCACCTTTGTGGAGCTTGTTGAATGGATCCTTGAGGACAAACTCAACGTCCGGTTCCAGCTCCAGATGCACAAGTTCGTTTGGTCTCCGGAGACAAGAGGCGTATGATGTTCATATCGACCTTTGTCATTGGGTCCATCCTCCTTGGCTTGACCAATTCTGCAGTACAACCACCCGTACCTGTTGAATCGTGTAATTCCACGTCGTCCGAATATGCGCCCAACATGGACCCCCTCACCGGCTCAGTGGTTTTTACCACGGAGCGGTCCGGAGAAGCCGCCGTGTATCGTTGCACAATGCAGTCGGGCTCAAAAGCAGAACCATTCACGGGCACCTTCAACCACGCCAAACAACAGCGAGGATTCATCTCTTTCTCTGCAAACGGAGAGGCAGTTGGAGTAGCGTACGGGCGTTTTGAGGAACAGTCCTTCCCTGGCATCGTAACTGTGCCGAGAGATAATAGTGCCCTCAATCTTGGTCACCCACTTACCGCAGTGAATGGCCCCTTCTTTGTTTCACATCCGGCAATATCGCCTGATGGGACACGCCTAGTAGTTGTAAGTGACAGAGTAGGGGGCGAGGGTGGACTCGATCTCTGGATTAGTGATCGTCGAGACGACCTCACATGGAGTACGCCTATCAACCTTGGTAGGTCTGTGAATTCCCTCGAAGACGAGATCAGTCCAACGTTCCTCTCTGTCGATACATTAATCTTTGCCTCCAACGGAATCGGTGGCAAGGGTGGGTTTGATATTTTCTTTAGTGTCTTCAGGGATGGGGCTTGGCAGGAACCGATCCCGCTCGACTGGCTTAACACCGAGTTCGATGAAAGCGATTGTATCGTTCTACCGGACGGATCGCAGCTGTTCGCATCTAACCGTCCGGGTGGTGCCGGTGGGTTGGATCTTTGGATAGCGCGAAGAGTGAATAGCGAATAGCGAATAGCGAATAGCGAATAGCGAATAGCGAATAGCGAATAGCGAACAGTGAACAGCGAACAGCGAACAGCAAACAGCGAACAGGTAATGTAACCGAGATGGAGGGGTATGCCTCTCATTCATAGTAACACAAAGGTGGGCATATGAATGATCTACAACAGAGGCAGCAGGAGTTCATGGAGCTTCTACGACCCGTCCAACGAAAGTTGGAGCAGTTCTGCCTGAACATGACGCGTGACAGGGATGAGGCTCGCGACCTCCTCCAGGACACGATCGTTATCCTCTGGCAGCATCTCGATACCATACGTGATAGGTCGGCCTTTCGGTCATATGCCTACACGGTTGCCGCAAATACCTTCAAGCGCAAGTTTACCCGCTCCAAGTTCTTCGGCATCCTTACCGAAGAGCATCATGAGAGCCTGGCATCAACAGACCATTCGCCGGAGCAGCTTACAGATCATGCTCTTCTGCGTGACGCTTTGCATACGCTTTCTGTTCGCTCTCGAGAAACGTTGATCCTGTTCGAGATCGCAGACCTCTCCATCAGTGAGATCCAAAAGATCCAAGGCGGCACGGCCTCGGCCATAAAAGTCCGCCTCATGCGTGCTCGTCGTCTGCTACAGCAGCGCCTTGGAGCGTCGCCACTTCTTCCAGAACATCAGCCAGTAGGTGCAGAATGAAAACGCAACGTCATGAACCGCTCCTGACCGAAGAAGAGATACTGAACCTGCTTACACCACAAGCAGCAACATCTTCAACGCAGGAACCACAAAGCCCCTTTATCACGAGACCGCTTACCATCATCGGTGGAGCATTGCTGGCTGCAGCAGGTATTGCTACGGTCTACTATCTCGCAATCGAGACGCCAGTGGTAGAAACAGTCTCAACACAACCAGTAGCCTCAACACAACACGTGATCGAGCAAACACAGCAGCAACAAGAGCAAAAGATGGAACCTCGTCGTCAAACTCTGACGGAACGCGAGCAACCATTGGTGATGACGATGGATGCATCACGGACAGAACTTGCATCACTTGGTGTGAATGCAGACGATCAGAAGATCTGGTTTATCGAGGATGGACAGCGTGTAACCATTTCACACCGCGGTATCAGCCTCAAACCATCAACAGAGGCCGATCTCAACCGAACACCAGTAGCTGTTACCCTTTACGACACAGATGGTGCATACGCATCCTGGTATGATCATCAGCAAGGGGCTCCAGAGATGAACGATCTGGTCCCGGTAAAGATCACACTCCAGTCTGACGAGTCAGACCTTCATCAGAATGTTGTTGCCTATCTCTGGTTCGCTCCAGAACAAGCAATGAGTGTCGAGAAGGAGGTCGCAGATTATCAGGAGACACGAGACGACTCGCGGGGTGTATCTGTTGACAAGGTCTATCCAAATCCTGTCTCGGGAAATGAAGCAACGTTGATACTTACCACACAACGTTCTACAAACGCACGGATATGTATCGTGGATGTATCCGGACGGCAAGTTGCTGTTGTGTTTGAGAATGTCCGACTGGACAATGGATCAAACAGCTTCGTTCTCCCCGATCTACAGTCGATGCCATCCGGTATGGTACTGGTAACGATCGATTTACCTGAGCACGGCACCCGACTCGTTCAACGCCTTCTCATTCAACGCTAACAAGAGGAGACCATCATGAAAAAGCTACTCGCCCTTACCATCGCTCTTGCCCCGGTTCTCCTCATAGCATCATATGTACACACAACAATCGTACGGTTGAACAAAGAACCACGGAAACAGGACACTGTTGTGGCCAAACGTCAACCAGAACGGACACGGTTTGGTGTGTTCGTAACAAATGAAAAGGGGCAACAAACGCCCCTTCGCATCACTTCAATGAAGGCAACTACGGACATCCGCGGAACACTGGCTACTACAACGTTGGAGATCGTTGTCTACAACCCGAATGACCGCATCTTAGAAGGTCAGTTCTCATTCCCTGTATCGGATGGACAAACTGTCTCACGTTTCGCACTTGACCTGAACGGCAAGCTGAGAGATGCCGTTGTTGTGGACAAATCAAAGGCGCGTGCAACCTTCGAAGCTATTGAGCGAAGGGGAGTGGATCCTGCCTTGCTTGAATGGACTCGTGACAATGCCTTCCGCACGCGCATCTATCCGATCATGCCACGAGCTACACGGAGGATCCTGATTGCCTACGAACAAGATCTCACACAAGGCGAAGATGGCTTGCAGTACACCTTGCCGATTGCCGTAGATGACACGGTAACGTCCTTCACATGGGATGTGACTGTAGCCGCCTTTGGAGCAAAACCTCAATTGTCAGGCAACAGTACCGATAGCATTTCCTTCTCTAACAGGGGGCGATCATTCACCTCATCCGTTGCACGAACGAACTTTGTGATCGACCAACCCTTTGTGATCGACGTGCCCGTTGTGCCTGCTGCTCACGTCGTAACAGTGAATGAACACAAGAGCGATACATATGCATCGATTGTGGTTGCTTCCCCCCGGGCTGCAGAAGAATCCACAGAACGCCCCCTACCAAGGAAGATTGCTATAGCGTGGGATGCTTCGCTCTCCGGTGCACGGCGTGACCACGAAAAGGAATTGCAGTTCTTTGATGCCTACTTCAAGAAGAATAGCAATGTCGACGTTCAGCTCCATGTCTTCGCACACGAAGTCATCAGCGATCAGCGATTTGTTGTACGCGATGGGAAATGGGCTGATCTGCGAAAGACGTTGTCAACCATGACCTATGACGGTGCAACACAGCTTGGAACCGTGAATTATTCTACCCTCCGTTCTGACCTGATCTTCTTGGTCTCCGATGGTGTGAGCACGTTTGGAGAGCATCGGCCGAACATTGGGACCATCCCTGTAGTCGGACTTGTTGCCAATACATTTGCCGACATCGACCTCCTTCGAGTATTGTGCGAAGGTACAGGTGGCGAGGTATACGACCTGCGTGTGACATCGATCAATGATGTTATGCTATCTGTGTTCACAACTCGACTCATGCTGGAGTCAGTAAAGGTTGTTAGTGGCTCGATGACGTCCATCTATCCCCAAGGCATGGTGGAAGCTCG
>DATGWS010000264.1:0-4118 GCA_035299365.1 Candidatus Didemnitutus sp. | reverse complement strand
CAAGTTGAGTACCTACAGCAACCTTATCGTCGATACCGCATCTAGCCTCACGACATTTTGTCAAGTAAGGGCTAGACACGATCCCGTCACAATGCACGAATAGGTGCCGTCGCTGAGTAAGTTCGACAAAACGAGCAAGCTCAGTAAGATGGTCAACTATTTTGACACTGTATTTCTCTTTACAATGAATCAACTGCTCTTCATGGCTTTTTCGGGCGACATTATCAATCTCGCGTTCAATGAGTTCTTCACGTGCATCATTAATGTCTGAATACTCAAGCAGTTCTCGAATCGTGATACTTTGTTTGGAATCAAGCAACAACTTTGGATGTGATAGATAGGTCAATCTCAGGATCTTCCCCAAAAAGGCGTCGTACTGAGAGACAATGCTTATAAGAAAACTTCGGTGAATAATAGTTGTTGCCTTCGTCATTCTTGAGATTTGGCGCTCACGTATGTTGGCCTCAATTGTAGGTTCTCCTTCTAATTGATAAAACTGCTGTCCTTTCTCATCCGTTTCCATTCGAATAGCATGAGAAGCGAGATAAGATTCCATCTCAGTTGTAAGGCGTCGCTTTGACGAAGTCATCAATGACATTACAGTTGGCAGTGCCTCAAGTAGGCTTTCCACAGACTCAGCAAATGCATGAATTTCAATCCTATACCTATTGGTGATATCCAGCTGGTCTGGTAACGAGGCGGAATTGTTGTGATCATCAGTGCTCATTGCATACCTCGTGCTATTGTTGTTAAATCAGAGATTATACTGACTTTCTGACGGCGAGTTCGTTCGAGTCTAGTGCACGATATATGTTGCACATATAGGATGTTCACTCTGTTTGATATAGAATCGAAGGCTTCTCTTACCGTTCAACAAAAGGTGCAGGAAAATCAAACAGTTACAGATTAGAACTCCGTCTGGCGAATCGTCTCCACGCTCACCGTCACCACCTTCTTGATCAACCGCACGATGTACATCGGATCATCTTCCCTATTCGGGTCATTGGTGATGCCGGATCGCTTATCCGTGCTGATCTGATATTGATCCACGATCCAATCCAGAGCAGAGCGGTTGCCGAGCTTGTACTCGTCAACGTTCGCAGGAATGCCTGTAAGGGTCAGGAAGTCGTTCACGATGAGTTGGGTTGGATCCTTCTTGTTTCGCTTCATCTTCGTCACGCGATAGCGCTCAACGAGTGGCACTTGTTCAACCTTTGTTACTACTTGACCGTACTCAGGACGATACCCCTTCGGCAACGTCCACACCTCAGATAGCGGATACTCTGGCTGGTCTTCGTAACCAACATGCAGTTCCATAAGACGCTTGCCGATATCCGCTACTTTATGGAAGTCCTTCGCGAATGGAATGCGTGGCAGTTCTCTCTTGAGGTTCGCAGCATACTTTGTTCGGTATGCCGGGTCATGTAGGATGCCGTACACGTAATGGAAGATGTCATGCTTCGTGATGGAGGGGGCGTTGTAGTGCGTGCGGAACTGCTCAAGACCCCAGTCCGTGATGTTGTCGCGTGGGTTCGTGCCATCTTCATCGTAAATGTAGAGTGGGAAGCACTGTGAATCCCCCGTCAGATGATAGTCTGCAAGAACATCTGTTGCGATTGTATGGAAGGGCTTTGAACATCCAATGTTCGTTACGACTATACTGACATTCTTGGCGACACCGCTCGAGCCATGAATAGCACGAGTACGATACTGTCTGTGTACAAGGAGTGGTTCGTAGTACACACATTCTCTCGTGAATGGCCGGTATGCCAACTGTGCAAACTTCGCGTCATCAAAGGAGATGTGTTTTCCTTTGATAGCCTGTTCCTTTACCCTGTCCGTCCACTTGATATCTTGATCCTTGGTGTTAGCGAAGTCAATGGCACGGTATCCTGAAGAAGCCGCGAAACCATTGTAACTCTCGATTAATCTTCGTGTACTTGTCGCAACGTTAGATTGATCAAATCCAATGATCCATGCATCTCTCGCCGTAACTATTCCACATGAATACAGGTGGAATAATTCTGAAGCACCCTTATTGCTCTTTTTTCCCTCTTTGCTACCCATGGGGATAAGCTCATCCCAATCGTCTGCCATACCATCTGTTAACCAGATGTTCTTGGCATTATCATTGACATCATTAAACTTGACATGTGTAACATCCGAGAAGCGCGTCAGTTCTCTATACTTCTGCTGGCGAGTCCAGAATTCATCCATTCGTGCGTAACAAACGCTGCTTTCATCCTTATGTGCATGGTGCTCCATGAGGGTGATGTTTACACCGACTTGAATTCCGAATACGTTGTGGGTGGTACCAGAAAGCTTGGGGTTTTTGCGAACATTGCCACCAAGATCGATTAACGAAATGCGATCAAAGTCCCTACGTAGATGTTTTCGCATACCATCAAAAGCAATGCCGTCAAGAAATCCGCTGTTCGTGACATAACACACAACCCCCTCGCCCCGAGACAAAACTCTGTCTGATGCCATTCGGAACGCTTTCACATAGGGATCGCTTAGATCTGCACGATACGTCGCCTTCGAGTCTTTTACGTATGTCTCTTGTACGCGCTTGTCAATGGCCGGATACTTGCGATTCTTGTTGTTGTCGTTCTCGTTCACCTGTCCGGCATTGTACGGTGGATTGCCGATGATCACATAGATCGGTGCGTCCTTCTGCCGTTGTACGCGGTCCGTGTTGTCCGACGTGAACATTCCCATCTGACGATCTTCGACCAGCTCAAAGGTATCAACGAGGCAGATGCCCGGGAATGCTTCGTATTGCCCCGTTAGCTCAAGGTAGAGGTGTTCAATGTTCAAACAGGCGATGTAGTATGGGAGGAGCATCACCTCGTTGCAGTGAAGCTCGTTGAGGTACTTTTGTCGCAAGGCGCGTGGATTCTTCTCGTGGATCTCGCGCATGACACGAAGGATGAAGTTCCCTGTTCCGACAAACGGATCGAGGATGTGTACACCTTCAGACGCAAGGCTCTTGCCGAAATCCTTCTGTAGTGCAGCTTCAACGGATCGTACCATGAAGTCTACGATGGGTTGTGGAGTGTACACGATGCCGTGTGTGTCAGCCACCTTAACGGCGAAGCCTTGGAAGAACTTCTCGTAGACCACGTTGAGAAACGTCTGCTTCTGTGCGTAGTCGTCCGTCGTAGATGCAGCCATCTCAAGGGCCTTGTAGAACCTGTCGAGGGGAAGAAGGAAGTCTTCGACGGTCGTGCCGTAGCCCTGCACCAGCGTTGCGACCACAGCTTCAAGCTCGCGAGCAACGGCATTCTTCTGAACGAAACCCGGACTGCTGAAGATCGTAGTGAAGATGCGTCGGGTCAGGATGTGTTGGATCAGCATCTCCTCAACAGCATCCACACTCAGCGACGGATTGATGGACTGCTTCGCCATCTCCATGAACCGCGCGAACGACTCTTGAAATGATCTGTTCTTGACTCGTTGTTCTTCGAGGATCTTGAGGACGCTCTTTGCGAGTACCGGAATCGTGTTCTTGAACTCCTCTACGGCGTGTTCCCACTCCTTGATGTACGGCTGGTCGTAGTTGAAGAACGCAAGCATCACCTCTACAAGCTTGTCGGGGGTGGTGATGGGCTCGTCAAGGATCTGACGTCCGTTTTGAACAAGGATCGCCCGACCCGGTTGCCAGAAAAGTATGTTCGTCTGCGGATAACCGTCCTCGAATTTCTTCCGCACCTCGAAAGCGAGATCGTCCTTTGTATCCTTAGCCTCCCAGAACGCACGTGCAAGCGAGAACTGGTCGAGCAATGCCCCATCCACAGAAGCATCACGTCTACCCTTCCGCTTTATCGGATACTCTTCAATGAACTGCCACTGCATCTTCTTAGAATAGTAGTCGAGCAGATTCTGAAATGCATTGCGGACGGTCATCTCGTTGGAGTGGCCATGCTTCTCGAACTCAGCGAGTTCAGCGAAGTAGTTGAGGACGGGTTTGTGGTTGGGCTTGAGTTCGAGCATCGATGTTTACTTCTTTGTAGTCTTTGCTGCGCTCTTAAGGCGCCGAACTTTCACGTTACCCTCCGCCCGATTGGGCTTAAGTTCATCCGCACTAATAAGTGCAGGAATTCTTCGCGACCATG
>DATGWS010000263.1:0-11807 GCA_035299365.1 Candidatus Didemnitutus sp. | reverse complement strand
GTGAAGACAATTGGGAGTTTGCGTGTGCCGTTTGCGATGAGTTTGCCACCCTTATTGATACAGAGCACTGAGTTCTGGCCAACGGTATCACCGAGAATGATGGTGCCTGGTTCGATCTCGAGAACTGCTCCATCATTCACGTAGACGTAGCCATCAAGGCCATAGATCTTTGTGTTCGAGAGGTGTACGCGTGATGTGATCTCCCCGCGAAGTACGGAGTCAACAGTTACCGGAGCCGGCGCGATGATGCGAATCGGTGTATCATTCACGTCTGTCTTTGTGGTATCGCTGAGAAGAACCATGCGAACATAGCCGGTCTCTGTTTGGTCTGTCGGACGGAAGACGATGCCACCAGCCACTTGACCGCGACGGGCTGCAGAATCAAGCACGTTGGAAAGTCCGGGCAACGTTGTCCATGGACCTGTTTGCGTCTTGCCAAAGTCGAAGCGCCAGCGTTGACGGAATGTTCCGGTAGTGTCCCATGTTACGTTCACTGACTGCCCAACACGAACTTCACGGACGTTTGTACCTGGCTCGATGAGACGAACTGTTGGTTCAAGAACCACGGGAGCTGTGATCGAGAAGGGGGCGTCTGATACATCAAACTTCGAGGCGTCACTCACAAGCGTCATCTTGATGTAACCAGTGCCGGTAACAATGGCAGGTGCAGTGAATCCATTCGTCAGCTTGCCACGTGAAGCACCAGCATCAACAACAGCTTCTGCTCCTACGATCGGCGTCCATGGACCTGTTGCAGATGTACCGAATTCAAACTTGTACGTGTTGCCGGCAGAACTTGTTGTGTCCCACTCAACAGGGATCTTCGCCCCCTGAAGATAGGATTCACCTGAGCCTGCACCTGGCTTTGTCAAACGAACAGTGACAGCCGCACGGTACTCTGTGTTCACCGGATCATAGTTGGACCATCCTGCATCCCAACGCTCTTCGTCGGCTGCAAAAGCACCACGATAATTCACCTTGGTGAAGAACGTATCGTCGATAGGATAGAGTGGACCACCGTTTGTGTACGATGCGGTATTGAGATACGGCGCAACGTTCTGCGGAGCCGGATCGAATGACGCATCGTTCGGCCAAGGATTTGTGAGGAAGGCATTGTTGGGGTTGGATCTGTCAGCACCATTATTGAAGGCAGCCTTGGTGATCCAATTTGCATCCATCCCTGCAGGGGGCGTACCACCCGCAAGATTGAGCCACGTGCCCTTGATGCCATACCAGTTACTGGAGCGAATGGCAAGTGAGTCCGTGTTCGCTGCGGCCATGGTCGGAACCTGTGCGATCTCCAGACCGCGCGGCCATCCAACAAAGACGGAGTTAAAGATGCTTTGACGGGAGTTGCGACGAATCTGCGCAGCTGCACCATACCGCGAGCTATACTGGTTTGCGCCACTGCCTGTTGTCCACGATGTGTCCTGTACCGGACCGATCACAGTTACGTTTGAGAACAAGGCAGACGTCAATGGGGCATTGAAGGAACCCGTTGCGTCATTGTCCGACTCAAAGGCCTGAGATGTAGAGACGTCTGCTGTTGTGCGGAATCGCTTCACAAGAACGAACTGGATCTTGCCACGATATCCGTTGTCCGTATCGAAGTCATCGTCGAGAATACCATACGAGATGAGATTCTTCGCATTCACGGTACCGCCAAACCATTCAAAGCCATCATCGTTGCCGTACGATACCTGAATGTTGTTGAGCGTTGTACCACTGCCAACTGCACCCATGGTGAGCGAGTTGAGTTCGTTGTTTGGCGCAACAGCGATACCGGCAAATTCAATGCGGACAAATTGGAGCGAGCCGCTGTTGTCTTCGTCATCTGTACCACCGAACCAACCGCGTCCGGGGGATGACTCAGCAATGCCGCCTTCGATAGCCGCTTGGCCACCCGGATGATTTGTTCGTGCCTTACCGCAAATCACAATACCGCCCCAGTCTCCGCGTGCTCGCTGACCAGGAGCAGCCGAACTCGTAAAGACGATAGGCTGTGTCTTGGTTCCGTTTGCAATGATTTTGCCACCACGATTGACGCACAAAACAGAGTTTTGACCAACAGTGTCACCAACAACAACGGTTCCGGCCTCGATCTCAAGGACAGCTCCATCGTTCACATAGAGGTAGCCATCTATACCGTAGATCTTTGTGTTGCTAAGATGAATACGGCCTGTGATCTCACCACGTAGTACGGAGTCCGGCCGAATGATTGATGGCGACTCGATGGTGAATGGATTGTCCGTGATATCGAATACGTTGTTTGAGTCTGCGATGAGTTCCATACGGATATAGCCGGAAGACGTCCCTTGTGCAGGTACGCGCCATCCGCCACTAACTGGGACTGACTGCCCACGTGTAGAGCCCGAATCGAGAACATTTGCCGTTTGACCCGCAAGAGTAGTCCACGGTCCGGCCGGCGAAGTACCATACTTAAACCGCCAACGAGCACGGAATGTACCGGCTGTATCCCAGCGCATTTCCTGTGTTGAGCCCGGACGGAAGGTTTCTCCACCATTCGGAAATTTGATTTGGCAAGATGTAGGGTTTTGCGCCATCATCTGTGTGGCGGTGACCACGATGATTAGTGCAAGAAGACATAGAGTCTTCATATGTGACCTCTGATGAGATATGGAAATCAATTGAAACGATATCCTACACCGAAGGTGTAGGTACGACCACGGATGTTTGATTGAATGTTTACGCCGCCCTGCTCCCAGTACAAGGGCTGGTTGAGAATGTCGCGAACCGCGAATTTGAGTTCAAGATTGCCACCCAGGTTTTGGCTCAGACTTACATCGAGCATCTGGCGTGGCATCTCATACACGTGTGGATCGTCGAATTGGAATGCACCACGTTGACCCACCTTGATGATGCGTTGGCCATACGTGTTGAATCCAAGGTTGATCGATGATCCTGTACTGAAGTTTGTATAGAAGAGTCCGATGTTAACCGTGTATGGACTTTGTCCCCACATGGTGCGCTCATCAGTTACTCCACCCTGATTCACAACGATGTGTGAATTGATGATGGCGGCATTCACGGAGAGTGTAAACGGCGTAAGGAATGAGGCAATGAAGCCCAATTGCTTCCGTGCTTCAAATTCGATTCCGTAATTCTGTGCCTGACCGTTAGCATTCTGGAAGCTGTAGATCACTTCGGATGTAGACGGAAGGATGGTTTCTTCGATGGCGTTGGTGAATGTCTTGTAGAACGCACTCACACTGATCACTTCGCCGGCATTCGGGAACATCTCCCAACGAACGTCATAGTTCTGGATAAGGGCACGTGTGAGATTCGGATTACCCGTTGTAACTGCCTGGATCTGGAAGTTGTAGAAGGAGAAGGGGGCAAACTCACGCAGGGATGGACGGGCCAGCGTCTGTGTTGCGCCGAGGCGAACGTTCATATCCTCGGTTGGACTGATCACGAGGTTGATAGACGGTAGTACGTCGGTAACATCCACAACTGGATTCACTGCCTGATCTTGAGCATCAAAGGAATTCAATTGTTGGAAACTGCTCTCCACTCGCGCACCACCAATGAAGCGCATCTTCATACCAACTAGGTCAAACGGAACGTCTGCCATCACATAGGCAGCGCCGAGTTGCTCGGAAGCTGTGTAGGCGTCTGACAACCGGGTTTCTTCCGACATCATGAGTCGGTCTGCGGAATAGTTAGAATCTGCAAAGGCAGCCGATGGATCTACTCTACCCTGCTCTGTAGCTGTAAAGAGCCCGTCGATGTCACCCGCATAGTTGCGAGATTGGATCACGGTGAAGGATCGCGCCGTGAAGTCGCGATTCCTAAACTCGTAGAGTCCGCCAAACTTGATCTTCGATGCTTCAACCGGGAGCGTTACATTGGCAGACGCGATTCGATAATATTCCGACATGTCGGAGTAGAAACGTCCGGCCGTAGTTCCATCGCCCGTTGGTGATGGCGAGAAGTTGATCGCCAAGGGAGACTGTGTGTCCGTGGACTGGCGTGAGTATTGAAGCCGGCGATAGTCGGGCTCATCGCGTTGGGTTTCCGAGTATCCAAGTTTCCAATTCACAACGGCGTTGTTGAAGGATCCAATCGTGTGCTCGCCGCCAAGTTGTGACGTAAGCAGCTCCTTCTGCACGTAATTAAAGCCAAACTCACGTCGGGTTTGAGCCTGCGAGAAGCTTTCACCATTGAGTTCAAGAGACTCATCATCCATTGAACGGTTGTAGACGTTTTTCAACGAGAACGTTGAGCTCTCTCCCAGACGGTAGGCAAGGTTGAGAAGTCCACCCAGGCTGGAACTCCGAGCCGCCGTATATCCCGCCTTTGAGAACTGCAAGGATCGATCTGCTTGGAGGGCTGACCGCGTCATCCTATTCATCGAATAGCTGTTACCGTAGTTCACGTTGGCAACGATCCCCAGCGCATCGGTCTCACCAAGTTCTATTGGCGCACTGATCGTAACACCGAGTCCGCCATTCATAGGGGCTGTTTCGTAATTGGTCTTCCACTGCGAATTCGGAAAACCGGAGCCGATTTCAGCAACACGGTTTGCAGCATCTACGTCGCCAACCTGAGCCTTGCTGTTGAGGCTTAAAAACTCTTCTCGGTTAGCCGGAATATTGGTTGGATAGTTGCGCTCACTTGCACCATTTGCAGACCAGTCCTTTGATGAGCCGGTGTAGGATAGAAACTCACCTTGGTGGAAGGTAACGTAGTCGTTGATGGACTGGGATCCACTCACCTTTACGCTATACGACGAGGGAAAGTCTATGGTGTTCAATTGAACGAGACCACCGGAGAAATTGCCCGGGAGGTCTGGTGTGAAAGACTTTGTTACGTTGGCATTCTCCAGCAATTCAGCGGGAAACATGTCAAAGGCAAAGGCCTTCTTGTCTGGTTCTGTTGAGGAAAGGGAAGCCCCATTCAAGGTGGTGTTGCTGTACCGCTCACTCACACCACGCACGTAAACGTATTTGCCCTCAACGAGCGTAACACCGGAGACGCGCTTGAGCGACTGGCCGGCATCACTGTCCGGGAGCTTGGAGATCTCCTCGCGCCCAATTCCATCACTCACCTGTGCCGCGTTCTTGCGTTCTGCAAGGAGTGCTGCAGCATTGTCATTCACACGTGAGGCTTGAACGACAACTTCTTTGTTCACTTTTACCGACGCGCCGAGTACAATCGAGACAGGTGTTGCGGCGTCGTCTTTGACCACGATGCCTTCTACCACTTTTGTTTCGTACCCGATGAAGGTTACTCGAAGCTTGTACGTACCGGCAGCAAGTTTTTTGATGCGGAACGTGCCCTTTGTGTCGGAGTAGGCACCCTTCTTGGTATCTACAACGCCAATACTAGCGCCACGGAGAGCCTCGCCTGTCTCGGCATCCGTAACTTTGCCATCAATGGATCCTGTTTGCGCTGTAGCAGCAATGATGCTGACGCACAGAAGGAATGATGTGAGAATGTGTTTCATAGACTTTACCCGATCACTTACGACATGAACAGAACGAACGTCTACGAAACTATTGGTGCGCTGTTAGGTGCATGTTACCAGCGTATTACCAACTGGAAACACTGCCTTGTGATGCCTCTGGTGCTTGTTCTTTCTTCTTCCACGTGGGCCCAAACGCCCATCCAGAAGGTCTTGGTAGGGGGCATTCAATTCGATTCTACTGATCCGTACATATCGGCGTATAAGGTGGAGGCGGCCCTTGCTATCGCTCTTGAAGCCTCCGGACGTTATGCACTTATCCCAAATGTTACCCGCGACTCACTTGTTCGTACTGCCCGTAATGATTCGATGTCTGTACAGGTTGCAGCAGACAGATTGGGTGCCGAACTCATCGCATTCTGCTCAATTGGACGCATTGCCAATCTCGTGCGCATGGAGGTGGTGATCGTTGGCGGCGATGGATGGGTAGTTACCACGTCGGGCGTTGGATACGGAACGTCATTCCTCCAGTCTGACAGCTCTAAGAAGCGGATCATCGATCCTGCGATCCTTTCGGCAACACAACGAGCCCTTTGTGTTGCTGTGTTAGACTCGGCTCTCTATGCACAAGCCGATTCGGGCTTCATCGTTCGACCAACTCAATTGGCTGCAGTTGGCGGCATTGAATTTGTGGTGTCGAATCCCGACCTCGCCCCGTGGTCGATAATGCGTGAGAAAATCGCTGCATCCTATGACGCAGTCTCAACGATCGTTGCTGCAATGCGCCAGAGTGCAGAGATCTCCGTTGTGGACATAGAGAGTAGGGACAGCATCTATGCGCTTGCCGGACTCTACATGGTAGAGAATTACAATCCTTTATCGCGCTCGGAGCTTACCATCCTGAAGGGCTTTGAGGTAACGCACGTGATAACTGGACGTTTTGAGCGCAAGAAGGGTGGCGCTGAGTTAACCTTGATCTATAACGAGATCAAGCCTGATGCGTCGTACACGCCAATCAAAAAGGCGCAGTTCATGGTAGCTGTTGATTCCAAACTGGCGTTTCAGGACGGGGTGCGGGCATGCCTCAGAAAACTCTTTGGTTCAATCACCGAACCAGCGGTACAGAAGTAGTTAGCGAACCTCTCGAACCAGATGTAATTCGTACACCATACACTCCTGACGCAAGACCTTCAGTAGGGAAATGCAAAACAGAAGCCCCTTCCGAGATCTTCATATTCTGGAAGTTGCGAACAACATTCCCAAGGCCATCAACGATCTCGATCGTCACAAAGTCGCCGGTCTTTGCTATGGCCTCTACAGAGATCACATCCCTTGCAGGAAGTGGCGGAAGGATTCTGAACGTAGAAGACTCGCCGATACGGATCATAAAGCGTGGGCCACATGCATCAACGATCACGGATCCATCTTCAATCTGGACATTTACTGCTTCATCGGCCCAAAGTGATGTGCGTGTAAAGGCCACCTCTGTACTGTCTGGTATTGCCGAATACGCAGTTCCGTGGAGGACGGCAATGATGCCTGGTGTACCGCAATCCGGACCGATCGATCGGAGAATGAAACTGATTGAATCATCATCCATCACCCACTCCACCGTTGCATCCTGCATCGTTCCGGTAGAGACGGAATCAACCATGAGGTTGATCTTGTTGAAGGCGATGTACGTCTTCATGCTGTCGATCAATGCGTCGTGAACATCTGTATCCCAATAGATTGGGATCGACAGCCGAGCCCCAGGACCCGTTACGTAGTCGTCAATGTGCAACTGTAACGTGTACGATGGTGGCACACGCGGATCTTGGGCTCGCCCCTTCAGGCCAATGGCCATGGATGTTGTGCATTGATCAACATCAACAAGCACAAGTTGGGCGTCGTGCACGCCTTGAGCAAGTGGTGTGTATTCAATCGTTGTAGGCACAGAGCTACCTGCAGCAACCTGTTGTCCATTTACAGACGTAACGATCCGCCATGGAGCTGAAGGGGGCTCAACACGCAATTCAACGATCGTACGTGGGCGTAGCCCAGGATTACTGATGTTCACAATGCCCGACGCCGTCTGTGCAGGCTCCAGCGTTCCAAGATCAAGTGGATCGGGTGTTAGTACCAGCCGGTCGCTTGGTGCAAGCACAACAACAACAGTTACGGTATCAGTGAAGCCACAGACCCGATCAACGAGGAGGATTTGTGTGGTAGTTGTTCCTGCCGACAGCTGCGAAGGATCCACCTCAACGGTTACGAGTGCGCTATCGGAAGGTGCAACAGTAACTGCCGACTGAAGAACACGGAGCCCTCGAGGTGCATTGGGCATCAACACATCCACGTCTGTTTGTAACGAACCATTGTTGTAGAGTGTCACTGTTGACGAAGACCTTGCGAGGCAGGCTTCCACTGTTCCAAAGTCTACGCGCGTAGGTGATGCCACGATGTCAGGAATCAACAACGATCCCCGCAAAGGCACAGCAAACGTTCCGGATTTAGCATCCGTTACCACATCGAGTGTGGCTGTGGAGAGCCCCGTAACTGATGTGGGATCGTACTCTACAACTATCCAATGTCTCGTGCCTTGGTTCATAGCCAGCGGAGTTGCCGGACCAATCACACGAAACGGTGTACCTGACTCGCGAATCGATGCACTGGTTAGGGTTACAGTTCTCCCTCCACGTACGTCGATATAGACACTGTCTCGCTGCACGCGTGCAGAGCATTGTTGCGTCCACTGCAACACTGGCGGGCCAAGAGAAAGATCTGTTGAAACTGTCCTGAGGTGAACGTCAGCAGCCACTGTTGTAGAACATGTTGTGTGGGCTTCAACATCCAGAAAGCCAATGTACTCTTCGGGTACCGGCGAACTCCACGAGATTGTCACTATGGCACTATCATTTTTGCGCAGCACAAACGGAACATTCGGGATGCCCGTGATCATTGCAAATGGAAGTGGCCTCATGCGAATGGCCGTAACTGTTGCGCTATCGCCTGTGGAAAGTCTGATCACAAAACGCTTCTGAATCAGCGTGTTCACATCAGCTGAGTCAACAACCGATGGTGGAGTAATGGTAATAGCAAGGTCTTCTACCATACCACGTACAATAATCGTTTCCACTGTGTCACACGGCCTGATCTGCACTCGTATCGTGTCGAGTATCGGGCCTTTGCGCGAAGCGGTATACGTGAACCGGACTTGGCGAGACTGTCCACCCAGCAATGTGATATTGCCAACAGTAAGTCCTGTTAACTGCGCCGATGTTGTTGTGAGATTGATGGCCGTTGTTGTTTGGCTCTCGTTCTTAATCGTAACGGTCTTGTCGAGCTGCGTACCTGTACACATCGAACCAAGTTCTACGATTCGAGGTGTGATGTTGAGGATCGGACGTAGTGACACTCCACGCAGGCCAATCTGCCAAGGGGTCTTTGCTCCACGTGTCATCGTCAGGTCGTCATTTTCGATGGTCATCGTTGCATTGTCATTGCCTGTCTGAGCGCGATACTCCACGAGTACCGTATCCCGTTCGAGCGGTTGCAATACCCACGGTGAACCAAACCGACCACTGACAAACCCCAACACCACAAAGGCCTGCGGACCTAGGTTACTCGCCGTCATCGATCGAATGGTCAACGCTGCATTGCCCGTGTTTGAGATGGGAATACGAATCGTATCCCGCGTCTCGCACTTTGCTTCTACAGAAGCATTCACGATACAATTGAAGATCGGTGATGTTCCATAGATTCTCACCGTAATGAGCGTATCTCTTGTGCAGGGGGCTAACTGCACCCTGAATTGCGCCTCTGTCCACCCCGTGTCACGAACTGTTGCGGCGAGGTACGTGAGTGTCCCTTCGGGCCGCACGATAGCCGGCGGAATGTAGGTCAGATTGATGCTCGTATCTCCGGACACGCGCGTGATGTTCACGATCGATTCAAGATTCTGTCCGGATGAGGATCGCCACATCAGTGTTCGATCTACTGGTACACCTACGCGAGTAGTATAGCTCACCAACGTATCAATTGGGAAAGCCACAGGTTCACGTCTGTCACCGACAAGCGACACCACGAGTGTTGTATCAGGTTGCTGTATCTGAATCGTAAGGGTGGCTGTGTGTGTACCGGCCGACCTCGGTCTGTATTCAATGATGACCTGCTGCGGTGTGCACGAACCGATGTTTGCCGTCAACGGGGCATTCACAATACGGAAGTTTGCTGCATCCGGACCGGTGATCGTTGCTGACCACGGAGAGGCGAACCAATTGAGGTTCTGTACCGTTACGGTATCGCGTTTTGTTTGGTCCGGACAAACGTTACGGAAGACGAGAGACGTATCACTCTGGATTCTTAATGCGGGTGCTGTGCGGAACACTCCATCCCCAACTACCCAACCATCAGAATTGTTGAGGAAGAAGATGTCGTCCATACTTGCACCATCAAGGCCGCAGTTTCTCAGCTGCCAAGACTGTCCGGCATTGGAGGTGTAGTAGACGGCTGCATCCCAACCCGCCGCCCAGCCTGAGGTGGCACTATGGAGAAATGTGCCGAACATCTCCAGCCCTGTGTTATACTCATTCCATGTCTGGCCAAGATTTTGGCTGAACCGCATGCCCGTGTAGACACCTGGAATTCCTGAGCTACACTTGTTGCCTCCAAGCGGTATAAGCACCGCATTCCCGTTCATGGAGAGTTCTTCGTGCCAGGGGGCATTTGTTCCAGTTCGCGTCAATACACTCCATGTAACTCCATCGTCCTGTGAACGCCATAGAGTACCAGAACCAATAGAGTACAGAGTATTGGCAGGCATGGTAGCATCCCAATACGGATCCGATAGTACACTCTGTTTCTCAGTTGTGTCGTGAAAAACAGTAAACGTTGCAGCACCATCTGAGGTCTTCAAGACGATGTTGTTGCCGCAACCTCCTCCGCCGGTGAACCACCCCTCTTGAGCATTGCGGAATTGCCCACCCCACATGCTGAATGTTGAATCGGGTGTGAGATCTGCTGACCACGATACTCCACCATCCGTGGACTTAAAGATCCCACATGGTCCGGAACAGTAGCCAATGTTGGGGTCGAGGAACTGAATATATTCTAGGTGACAGGACGGTAGGCTAGGGACTACCGTAGTTCCCTGCCAACTATTTCCGCCATCTGTAGTGCGGATAACATAACCCTTGAGCTGATCGCATGCCCACCCTAGGTTAGGATCGGACGGAAGGAAATAGATATCGAGGTAGTAACCGGCACTATATGGAGCAGGGATGGCAATATTCTTCCATCGCTGCGCATGACTCGTCACAGCGCAAAACGCCGTTGCCGCAAACACCAAGATGGTGGCGAGGAGTCTCATGATCTTCAATAACAACCAACTCGCCCTAAAGATACATTGTTTCGCCTACACAGGTCACCTATACAGGTCACCTACACAGGTCACCTACAAGGCAAACGTATCTTCGCGAGCCGGACTGGTAGACACCCACGTGATCTTTGTCTCCAGGAGCTGTTCGATCATACGAACATAGTCTTGGGCGGCCTTGGGGAGGGCGTCGAAGGACATGATGCCATCGAGGGCGCAATTCCAGCCGGGGAGGGTGATATAGTCGCATTGAACGCGACTTAACGTTTGGGCATCTGCCGGGAAGGACTTGAGGGACTTGCCATCAAGTGAATATCCGGTACAGATCTTGAGTTCATCGAATACGCCGAGCACATCGAGCTTCGTAAGGGCGATCTCGGATATGCCATTGATCATAATCGAGTATCGAAGTGCAGGGATATCCAGCCATCCGCAGCGTCTGCTACGTCCGGTAGTTGCACCAAATTCATGACCCTCCGAACGCAGGAGTTCACCGGTGGCATCTTCAAGTTCTGTAGGGAATGGGCCATTACCTACGCGAGTGCTGTAGGCTTTGACCACGCCTGTTACGGACGTAATGCTCGTTGGTGGGATACCTAGGCCTGTACATGCTCCCCCAGAGGTTGGATTGGAGCTAGTAACGAATGGATAGGTGCCATGATCGAGGTCGAGGAGAGCCCCTTGCGCACCTTCCGCAAGGACACGTTTGCCTTCTTTCAGCGCATTGTTGAGGAGTGCTGTTGTGTCCGTGATATACGGATCGATCTGTGTGTCAAAGGCAACATACTCGTCGATCATGGCTTCTACGTCGAGCGGGGCTACGTCATAGAGTGCGCGCAGGATCTGATTTTTTTCGGCCAGGTTGGTGCGGATCTTTTCGCCGAGCGTTTCTCTGTCGAGTAGGTCAACGATCCGGACGCCGATGCGCAGTGCCTTGTCATTATATGCAGGGCCAATTCCACGTCCCGTAGTACCAATCGAGCCGGCTTGTTTCTCGCGAGCCGCGTCCATCATTTTATGGTA
>DATGWS010000262.1:0-5088 GCA_035299365.1 Candidatus Didemnitutus sp. | reverse complement strand
AGATCTTCTGCGCAGACCTGACCTTGTCTACTCGTGCATGTTCTGCACTTCCCTTTGTGGAGAAGCTCAAGAATGCCACGCGAGGTTCCTTGCCAACTACCGTACGAAAGTTAGTAGCTGCTGCAGATGCGATGTCGGCGAGTTGTTCGTCCGTTGGGTCGGGCAACACACCACAATCAGCAAACACAAGTGTTCTGTCTGGCCACGCCATGAGAAAATAGCTTGATACAGTCTTATTCCCTTGGGCAGTCCCAATTGTGATGATGGCTGCGCGAAGAACATCAGCAGTCGTAGAAAATGATCCCGCAACCGCTCCATCAGCTCGTCCAAGTGCAACAGTTGCGCCGGCGCAATAGAGCGCGTTCGAGGCCAGCGTTTGCGCTTCGGTGCTGGTGAGCCCCTTATCCCGTCTCCGATCATGGATATGGGCGGACGTTTCTTCGAGAGCGTCCAACGGATCAATGATGTCAACTCCGTCGAGTCCAACAATATGTTCATTGCGCCCAAGCTCGTGGATCTGATCGCGAGAGCCAACCAGTACCGGAATACAAACACCGGAGTGGCTCATGCGAACAGCCGCGTGCAGTGTACGAGGATCCGTTGCATCGGGAAGCAAAATGCGCTTATGAAGTGTAGAAGCGCGAAGGTGAATCTCGTCGAGGATCATCGGCTGATGCCAACAAAGGCTGCGGATGAATCGGCTTGTGTGGTGCTTGACCGAAACACCTCGCCATATTCGTCGAGAGCATCGGTGGTTGTTACTCCATTAAGAGTACGCTGTACAAGAAGTTCCGCTCGTGCTGGGTTGTAGCCTATGTGATCATACGATTCAAACTGGATAACAGTGGTCTTGCTGCGTGTTCGGGTGTTCACGCGGACAAGTCCATTCTGCACCGGAACGAATGCCATTTCATTTGCGGTCACAACAAGTCCACGCGGAAACTGCAGAGAGGCATCTGTTGCTCTACCCGATACGTCCATTTTTTTCACGATTGTGCGATTGCCGGCCGTCATAAAAACGATGGTTGGTATGGACTGCACTTCTTCGTCGATCTTGCCTGCACCCAAGCATACAATGCAAAAGATAGAATTGAGATCGTCAGCTTCAACATAGACTGGTGCTCGATCAACACCAAGGCGCGCCTCAACAACATTTGTGCGTGAATCAATCACGGCAATTTCATTTGCGTCTACCAAGGCAACACAGATCTGATTTCCTGTTGCGGCAATTCCGGCCGGACGAGTGCCAAGATCAATCGTCCGCACAAGCGAGTTTGTTGTGATGTCAACAATGCCAACACTTCTACTTGCGGCAAGGGTAACATAGGCTGTTGTTGCATTTGCAAAAGCAATGTCCGTGGCAGGGCCGTTAGTGCCGAGATCGATCGTATCTGTTGCAAGAAGCGTTGATTCACTGATAACAATGATCCATGGTTGGCTACGATGAAGGACGTAGATCTCATCGCGGAACCTACTGAGCTCGGATGCAGGATAGGCGTCACCAAGAGGACCGGACCACACATTGCCATTGGCGAGTTCTCCGGCGGGCATGGTATAGGTGGCTAGTCCATTCGGACCGGCCACAAGCAATCTCCATTCATCTTGATACGACGAGATCAGTGGCTCATCAGGAGAGCATCCGGTGAGGAGCGAAAACACGGCAAAGGTTATGAGGAGGGGGCGATTCATGCGCACTTGGAGATCACATCGGTGATAAGATCAGTCATGATCGGCTCTGCTTGTGCTGCTGCGGCCAGCACGTGTTCAAGCTTCACCGCCTCCAAAGAGTCTGGGAAGCACTCATCTGTTACAACGCTTAAGCCGAGAACCTCCATTCCCATATGTCGTGCAACGATGTTTTCCGGCACAGTACTCATGCCAACAACGTCTGCACCAATCGTTCTGAGGAATCTGTATTCGGCACGAGTCTCCAGATTCGGTCCGGTAACGGCAACATAAACACCGCGGTGAACCTTGGTTTTGCGTGCAAGTGCAGCTTGTTCCGCAAGCGCTAACAGCCGCTGGGAATATGGTTCGCTCATGTCAGGAAATCGTGGACCAAGTCGGTCATCATTCGGTCCGATCAGTGGGTTGTCACCAAGCAGGTTGATGTGATCATCGATAAGCATGATATCGCCCCTTCTATAGAGAGGATTCATACCACCACAGGCATTCGAGACGATCAACGTACGTACACCAAGCGCATTCATTACGCGAACTGGGAAGGTGATCTGTTGAATTGTATACCCTTCATACACATGAGATCTACCGTGCATTACAACGATGTTCACTCCATGTAATGTCCCAAATACAAGACGCCCGTGATGAGATTCAACAGTGCTTATGGGGAAGTAGGGGATATTGTCGTATTCGATTGATGTCTGTACATCAACTTTTGACACAAGTCCACCAAGCCCCGTACCGAGGATCACACCTATAGATGGTTGTGCTGACGTCACAGTACGAATGCTGTTCACTGACTCAGCGATTTTCTGAGATAGGTCCATATGTGCGAAGATACACAGCGCGATAACGGTAGGAGCGAGAAAGGCTGTCACATAGGCAGGTGGAATTGCAGAACCTCATCACCACGTAAATATTACCAATAGTCAAATAATTCACGGTTTGGATGGAACCTTTTCCGATCCCTTAACTCTTTAACTCCATGGCGGTTAATACCGCCAGGCAAAGTTGCAGATCAATCGAGGGTACTATTTCCACATATCCCAAAGGGAACGTGTCATGAAACGTTCGTTTCTACGTTCTATACTACTGACGGTGGCCTCTGTGATCGGCGTGTTTGCCGCCTCGCACGATGCGTCATCGCAGATCTACGTTGAAATCGGTGGCGGCACCGGATCAACGAGGCAGTGGCTTACCACCTACATTAATAATCCCTTGCACGATTATTACTGGACCCAACGTAACCAGTGGATCCTTCGCGCGAGTGAGCTTAATGCTCAGGGGATGACGCCGGGACAGATAACGTCCCTAGCATTCAAGGTGCGAAATGCTTCACCATGGCCGGGTACCCGCAATACCACGATCAGCATGAAGAATACAACTGCCACCGCGTTGACCAATCCGATGAATACAACCGGAATGACGGTGGTTTACAACAACCCGACCCAACAGATCAGTGCGATCGTCAACACGATCACATGGGTGACGTTCAATTTCCAGACAAACTTCCTCTGGGATGGAACGAGTAACATTATTATTGACTTCTGCCATTACCGTACGGCCTATACGTACAATTTCCCTGAGTACGAATCCACAACGGTTACGGGCTTTACCGGTGTAGCAAACTCGGTGACCTATTGGAACGATGGGGCAAACTATTGTGTAACAACGCCAAACGGATCAGGATTTACGACGCGTCCGGTAATGATGTTTGGGGTATTGTCGGGAATCGAAACCTCGTTCCCTGATGATGTTGACCCTCGTCGCATCCTTCGCCAAGGATCGGTCTATGATGGCATCGATCCAAACTTCCCTAAGCCATCGTTAACGTTCCGTCAGACACTCAACCAGAACATCAACCTTACGTACCGTATCGTTGGTCCGCTTCCGGCTGAGAACGTGGTCTACCAAGCACAGCGCAACGGTAGTTCGACGATGAACCATATAGCCGGATCAACCGGTCTCTTTACGTACACAATGTCCGACGCTACGGGCCCATTCGCCGGCGCAGGTGGCGCACTCAATCTCACCAACGCAGCAGGGGGCTCCTACCGCCTCGAGGCCACCTACCAGATTCCGGGGTACACACAGACGTGGTCAAAGGAATTCAGCATCGCCTTCCCGAATGACCTGATGGTCCGCCAGATCCGTTCGCCACTTGTGGTCCCTAAGAAGTACCCACGCGGCGTAACGATTCCGGTATCGGCACGCATCCAGAACGTAGGTCTTAATGACGTAACAACGGCGCGCGTGATCGCAACGATCCGTCAGCTGCCGGGCAACAACGAAGTTTACCGCGATACCACAGACTACCTCGGTCTCCTAGCAACGGGCGACTTGGGAACAATCGACTTCGACAACTTCACATCGCTCGAAGTTGGCAGTTGGTCACTCTCTATCTGTGCCGAACTGCTCAATGCAACGGACCAGCAGGCCGTGAATGACTGTCAACCTTCCCCTGGTAGTACCTACATCTTCCAGACGTTGTATAATGAAGAGGTTGGATCGCAAGCAATTGAAGCTCCAACATCTGCAGGTGTCTACTACACTCGGCGCCCATTCACCCCTCGCGGTCGCATCATCAATGGCGGTATGCAGGATCTGTCGAACATCCCTGTTCGTATGCAGATCTTCCAACTGCCGGGGCGTGTACCAGTCTATAATCAGGTCGTGATCGTACCGGATGTAGGTGCAGATGCACCTCTGAACATCAGCTCGTTCGACTTCCCGGCCTTTGTTCCGCAAGCAGCCGGACAATACGAAGTGTGTCTCACCACGGAGTATCCGGGCGATCCGATCAACACCAACAATCAGGTATGCCAGTTCTTCAACGTCCAGGCAAACCTCTCGGGTGTGTATACGATCGGCACGCTCAAGGCAGGAGACCCACGTAACTACCTCACGATGCAAGCCGCTGCAGATGACCTCTATCGCAAGGGCGTATCGGGTCCGGTAGAGTTTGAACTCACAGATGCCGCCTATTCAGTAGGGTCAGCTGCGCTTTCTCAGCCTGCACTTGACCTGACGGCCAAGATCATCGGTGTAGACGCATCCAATCCTGTAACGTTCAAGCCATCGCTTGCACGTTCGATCAACAAGGGTTCGATCGTAGTAACACTCAACTCCGGTAGCGGTGTTGGTGTACTCCTTGGTCAGAATGTTTTCGCATCGAATCCGAATGCAGTTCAGTTTGAGTTCCAAAAGGACCCACAGTGGGCGAACACACCGGGCTTCATCCGATTCGATGGTGGAGAGCAGAAGTCGTTGGTATTCGAATTGAATGCCAGCACGCCGTTTCGTGCTCCATTCTACTTGGGCGACGGTTCGCATGATCTGACAGTGAAGAACTGTATCATCCGCAACTCTCCGATGACAACACCAAGCTATGTAAGCAGCTTGCCAAGC
>DATGWS010000261.1:0-6035 GCA_035299365.1 Candidatus Didemnitutus sp. | reverse complement strand
TTGGTATTCGAATTGAATGCCAGCACGCCGTTTCGTGCTCCATTCTACTTGGGCGACGGTTCGCATGATCTGACAGTGAAGAACTGTATCATCCGCAACTCTCCGATGACAACACCAAGCTATGTAAGCAGCTTGCCAAGCATCAACTTTGTCAACAGCACGTTCCAGTATCAGGCAGATGTACGTTCAGCCTCGCTGACGTATTCGGCCGGTATCGTAAGCCGTCAGAAACTTCCGGCAGGTAGAGACGGCAACAACTCAGAACGCCTGGACACAGTAGCCGGTGCCAATAATTCGTTTGTGAACAACGAGATCAGCGGCTTCGGCTATGGAATCGTCTCGATGGGTCTAGGCATAGCGATCAAGGGCAACGAGTATCGCGGGTATTACACCACGGGGTCGCAGATCGCCGGCAACCTTATCACAAACGTGCGCACGGCCGGGATCTTCGTAGGCTATGACAACGGCGGCATGGTAAGCGGCAACCGGATCTACAACGTGGGTATCCAGTCCACGGGCGGAACGGGCGTAGAGGCAGCAGGTATCGTAGCCGGCGGATTCAACCGCTACAACAACATGAACCTGAAGATCACGGGCAATGAGATCTCGGCAGTAGTAGGCGATCTGTGGACACGCGGTATCAGCGTGGAGCAGGTGCGCAACTCATTCCCATCGATCACCGCCGGAGGCAACACGTACTTCCCGAACGGTCCGGAAGCCACAAGCGTAACGAACAACGCCATCTGGGGCATCCGCCGCCAGTCGACGACAACGAACATGTCGGCCATCCACCTCTACACGCAGCGCAGCACCACGCTTACGGGCTGGAACCAGCTGATCACGCCATCGTTGAACAACAACCAGTACTTCACACGCAATGACGTGGTCTACAACAACACGGTTGTGCTGACCAATGACAACGTAGTGGGTACAGGTCTTGTGGCCGCAGTTGGTGTACAACACGCCAACGGAGCCACGATCAAGAACAATGCGTTCATCATGCAGAATGGCGCCACGGCGTCCTCGCAATCGCACTCAGCCCTGTTCTATCAGGGTGTGCAGATGACCGACGGCAACGATGCCATGGCCCTCAAGAGTGACCGCAACGCCTACGAAGTAGGTAATGCCTCGATGGCACGCTTCGTAGAGATCAATGCCAACAGCGACGTGATCAGCCAAGGCACTGCCGATGAGTTCCGTTATCTGTCGCAGTGGCGCTCATGGACCAATCGGGACATCAACTCGGTGGAAGGTAATCTGTGGGCAGACATGACGCTCACGGGCGTAGCGCCGAACCAGCGTCTGCGTGTGAAGACCAATCCAACACCGATCGGCTCGCTGCTCAACAACCGCGGAGAACGTCTGGCCGTGATCACAACGGATATCGATGGAGCCGCACGCGGCGGCGCCGGTCAACCGTTCGACATCGGAGCCGATGAATTCGACGGACGTCAATACGTGAAGGATCTCGAAGCCGCCGCCGTGGTGAGCCCGAGTGAATATCGCGCAGCCACGGGCACACTGGCCGATGCAGAGTATGTGATGACCCGTTCGCCGATCAGCATCACGGGTCTTGTGCGCAACATCGGCGCACTGCCACAGACGAACACACCGGTACGCCTGCGCGTCTACATCGAGACACCGGCATCGAACAACGCCGGAGCTGCCGTACCACAATGGAACGGCCAAGCCTCTGTCGATCGTCTGGTGAATGCCACGATCAACAGCGGAGACGAGGTTAACGTTGTCTATGACCTGACGTGGGTACCGCAGTCCTATCAGCAGTTGTCGGGCCTTGGATACAATGTGCCGACGAACCTGAGCGGTATGCGTAACAACATCACGCCACGTTATCGCATCGAGATCTCGGTCTCGTCGGACGAGTTCACGCCGAACAACACCACGTCAAAGGTTGTGCGCTTCTACATGGCACGCTCGAGCACGCGTATGCTGACCTCGGTGCGCGGCGCCTCGGTAGACGTCCTTACGGGCACACCAACGCAGAACCAGATCGCAGCACGCCTGAACGGCGACAGCTTGACGGCCTCGCTCTCGCGGATCGGGTATTACAACGATCCGGCCAATGATGTGATCAGCTATGATGTGCTCGACCGCGACAACTTCGAAGAGCGTGCCATCGACTACTCGCTCTATCGCACGCTGTTCTGGAGCTCGGACAACAATCCTCTGACGCGCTTCGAGCGCCGTGACCTGCGTGCCTACGTGGCCTCGGGTACGTCGCAGGCCAAGCGTAACCTGGCCGTAGCCGGTCAGAACTACCCACGTCAGCACGTAGGCATGGACGTGATCAACGACCAAGCCTTCATCCAAACGATCCTGCGCGTGAACAATGTGTTGCCGGGCAATCCGGTACCGGCAGCGCTGACCTATAGCGGTCGCCGCGTACGTGGCGACGCCTTGGCTCGCGGCTCAGTAGAGACCGTTGTACGCACAGGCTTCTTGGGCGACGCCGAGCCGCTTCCGGCACTGGTGAAGCTCTACAGCGACCCAACAACGGCCGGTGTGGCACAACGTGCCTACAACTACGTGCTGGGAGATCGTCAGACACCGGACTCGATCATGGGTTCGGCAACCGCCTCGCTTGTATCGAACACGGTCTACCTGGGTGTAGACTGGCGCTACTGGCAGTCAACGGCAGCACGCACGGGCACTGAGCGCGTGATCCGCGGCATCTTTGACTTCTTTGAATCCAACGGTGGGGGATTTGTCCCCGTGGATCTGACAAGCTTCGATGCGAAGGCCCGCGGCAATGCCGTGGACGTGATGTGGAACACAGCTTCGGAGAAGAACAGCGATCACTTCGATGTAGAACGCGCAGATGTGATGGCCGGCAGCGAAGCCAGCTTCACAACGGTAGGAACAGTAGCCGCGGCAGGTGTGTCGACCACATCGCGCGATTACAACTTCCGCGACCACGGAGTGGCTCAAGGCCGCTACCTCTATCGTCTGACCACAGCCGATAAGGATGGCTCGCGTTCGGTAAGCAACGAAGTAGAAGTGGTCATCGGCGCCGACGCCGCAGCCACGATCGGTAACGTCTCACCGCAGCCGGCAACAAGCAATGCCAGCGTAACGGTAACGATGCCGGTGGCAGCAACGGCCACAGTAGAGATCATCGATGCATCAGGAGCACGTGTGGCTCAGATCAACGATGTCCAACTGAGCGCAGGTCCACAACCGATCGACATCCCGGTCAACACGCTCGTCAGCGGCGCCTATACGGTGGTAGTAACCACCAACGGCACCACACTGACAACGCCGCTGGTGATCCGCCGCTAAGGCACTCCGCAGCAATAGCACTCTCGCAATACAAAACGCCCGATGTTCTCTCCGAACATCGGGCGTTTGCTTTTCTTACAACTGATTCTACGAAAGGTAGAATGGGAGGCTACGGCATTTATCACACAGCAATCATTCGCCTCGGATCATAAACATGCATTTGGGGGAGGAGTGAGGGAATATCAGTTACCATGAGACATCATGTGCAAAACAAACGATTCGGACTAGTAGAGGTAACATTTTGCTTTTTCTATTGTTTCATTATCTTGACGCAATGTGGTTAAAAAAAACACACCTCGACCACAGATAAATCTGACAGTTAGCGTCTATTCAAATAACATTTCCAACACATTTAAAGGGAGTGATACATGAGACGGAAGTTTCTGCGTGTCCTTCTAACAACGGCAATTCTCATTGCCGGTCTTGTATCTTCCTCGGGAGATCTGCGATCGCAGATCTTAGTTGAAGTAGATGGCGGTCCGGGTGGAGTGAGAACGTGGAACTATACGTACTACGTATACAACCCACTTTCTGACTACTCCAACAATCAGCGAAATAGATTTATCTATCGCGCCTCCGAAATGTTGGCGAAGGGAATGACTCCCGGTCAGATCGCTTCCTTTGCGATCAAGTTGAGAAATGCTACACCTTGGCCTGCTTCTCGTAACGTAACAATCAGGATGGGAAGCACCACGGCTAATGCACTTACGGGCTCTTGGGTTACAACCGGTTTCACAACGGTGTATAACAATCCGGCATTCAACCTTCCTGTGATTCCAATCGGGTCTCCTGATTGGGTAACATTTACGTTCCAGACTCCATTCATGTGGGATGGTACTAGTAACCTCATCATTGATTTTTGTACCTATCGAACAGGTAACTCGTTTCTCTTCCCGGATTGGGAGTCTACCACTGTAGGTACTCCTAACACGAATTCGTGGAACAAGCAAACGTTCTATAATTTCGGCGCTCCAGACTATTGCGCGAATAATCCTCCGTATGCTTATATCTACTATCCGTACAATCGCCCCGTTGCATTGTTTGGCATCCTCTCTGGCATTGAAACGTCCTTCCCTGATGATGTTGACCCTCGCCGCATCTTGCGTGCAGGTTCCGTCTATGATGGGATCGATCCAAACTTCCCTAAGCCATCGTTAACGTTCCGTCAGACGCTCAACCAGAACATCAACCTTACGTACCGTATCGTTGGTCCACTTCCGGCTGAAAACGTGGTCTACCAAGCTCAACGCAACGGTAGTTCGACGATGAACCATGTTGCCGGATCAACCGGACTCTTTACGTACACAATGTCCGACGCAACTGGTCCACTCGCCGGCGCAGGTGGCGCACTCAATCTCACCAACGCAGCAGGGGGCTCCTACCGCCTCGAGGCCACGTACCAAATTCCTGGATACACACAGACGTGGACGAAGGAATTCAACATCGCCTTCCCGAATGACCTGATGGTCCGCCAGATCCGCTCGCCACTTGTGGTTCCCAAGAAGTACCCACGCGGCGGAACGATTCCGGTATCGGCACGCATCCAGAACGTAGGTCTTAATGACGTAACAACGGCGCGCGTGATCGCAACGATCAATCAGCTGCCGGGCAACAACGAAGTTTACCGCGATACCACAGACTACCTCGGTCTCCTAGCAACGGGCGACTTGGGAACAATCGACTTCGACAACTTCACATCGCTCGAAGTTGGCAGTTGGTCACTCTCTGTCTGTGCCGAACTGCTCAATGCAACAGATCAACAGACAGCCAATGATTGCCAACCAACAGCCGGCAACACGTATATCTTCCAGACGTTGTACAACGAAGAAGTTGGTGCTCAAGCAATCGATGCACCGATCAATTCCAGCAACTATTATGCGAAGCGCCCATTCACCCCTCGCGGTCGCATCATCAATGGCGGTATGCAGGATCTGTCGAACATCCCTGTTCGTATGCAGATCTTCCAACTGCCGGGGCGTGTACCAGTCTATAATCAGGTTGTGATCGTACCGGATGTAGGTGCAGATGCACCTCTAAATGTGGCTTCGTTCACATTCCCTGCATTCACGCCACCGGTAGCCGGACAATACGAAGTGTGTCTCACCACGGAGTATCCTGGTGATCCGATCAACACCAACAATCAGGTATGCCAGTTCTTCAACGTGCAGGCAAACCTTTCGGGTGTGTACACGATTGGTACGCTCAAGGCAGGAGACCCACGGAACTACCTCACGATGCAAGCCGCAGCCGATGACCTTTATCGCAAGGGCGTATCGGGTCCGGTAGAGTTTGAACTCACGGATGCCGCGTATTCTGTTGGTTCAACTGCTTTAGCACTTCCGGCACTTGATCTCACAACAAAGATCATCGGTGTAGACGCATCCAATCCTGTAACGTTCAAGCCATCGCTTGCACGTTCGATCAACAAGGGTTCGATCGTTGTCACACTCAACTCCGGTAGCGGTGTTGGTGTACTCCTTGGTCAGAGTTCGATACTCTCTAATCCTTCGGCGATCCAATTCGAATTCCCAACGGACCCACAGTGGGCGAACACACCGGGCTTCATCCGATTCGATGGTGGAGAGCAGAAGTCATTGGTATTCGAATTGAATGCCAGCACGCCGTTTCGTGCTCCATTCTACTTGGGCGACGGTTCGCATGATCTGACAGTGAAGAACTGTATCATCCGCAACTCTCCGATGACAACACCAAGCTATGTAAGCAGCTTGCCAAGC
>DATGWS010000260.1:0-7728 GCA_035299365.1 Candidatus Didemnitutus sp. | reverse complement strand
ACCGTATCACTCACAACAACAGCGGTTGCTGATCGATATGATTGGACGTTGAACGGCGTGCCATTGGCCATCGGTGGCACTACATTAGTAGTTGTTCGTGAACCGGGAACGTATCGATTGACTGTGACGGCTGATGGTGGGTGTAGCTCTACATCTGACCCGATAACATTAACTGCACTACCAGCACAAGAGGTTGATGTTTTACCGCGCGGTACACAAACAATTTGTGCAACGGACTCTCTCATCATTACGGCTCAAACCGATGCCCCATCCTATGAATGGTTCAAGGACGGGACGCTCATAAACGGTGCAATAGGCAAGAGTATCGTTGTGCGAAGCGCCGGCGACTACTTTGTTCGTACGGCTACACAACAAGGATGCCCGGCCATTTCGTCCGTTGTACGAGTTCGGATTCCCGACGTTCGGTTTAGGTTCGAAACCACGTCTCTTGATTTTGGATCTTTAGGGCAGTGCACATCCGACACAACGCTGAGTATCGAACTCATAAACGAAGGCTCAGCGTCGATCACCGTTACCTCGGCGAGTTTCCCTCCTGGATTTGCTTTGTCATCTCCTGCACCTGGATTTGTTGTTGCACCCGGCGGTAGGCAAACTGTACAGATCCTTTTTGCACCATCGGTCTCTGGCATCTCAACGGGCATCGTGACGTTCACAGCCATACCGTGCAACGTTACGTCGTCTATTACCGTGCGTGGTGTACGAGCACAAGTTTCAGCAGCACTGGACAGAACGGGCGTTGATTTTGGCACCTATACGGCGTGTCCAACAACGATCATACGACCAGACTCCACGTTCAGGATTACCAATTCCGGTACGACGCCGATCACCGTGAAGGTGCCAAATGTGCAACCCCCATTCTATCTACTCACGTCCTTCCCACTTGGCGTAGTGATCCAACCGGGCGGGAACCTTGAAGTAAAGATCCAGTACCGCCCCCTTGGAGCAGATCGAGATCGAGGAGTAGTTCAACAGATATCATTCCCATTCACATCTGCTTCGTGTAGAGATACGCTTCGAGCTCAGCTCCAGGCGGCATCATATGCTCCGTTGTTTGAGCTCGATCCGGATACACTGGACGTTGGAGCAATGCTGGCCTGTGCCAACTACATAGACACTGTGATCACGGTCTCCAATCCAAGCCCCATTCCCGTTACCGTTACTGGTATTGTTGGTGCCGGATTTACATTCACCGGAGGTGCCACGGTGATTGCACCAAACACAAGTACGTCTGTCTCGATTCGCATCCAACCTACCGGAGGAAATGGTCCGTTCGTTCTTGATGGTGAGATCACGGCAACTCCGTGCGATCTCAAGGCCCCGGTGCGAGTAGAAGGATTTGTGATCGCACCAACCTATACAGCGTCGACGTCTGACATGAACTTTGGTTCACGCGAATATTGCGGTCCCGCTGCTCCGGTCACACAACGGGGCTATGTGGTTGCGTCGGGTTTGTCCGGACTTCGCTCCACAGTGAACACCGTTTCCATTGCTGCTCCATACAGCGTTGATGTAACTCCCGGGACAACCTTCACTGACACACTTTTCTTCAACGTTACCTATGTGCCAACGGCCGTTGGGAGTTTCACCGGTGTGTTGTCAATGACCGTGGGGCCGTGCAGTGAACGAATTGATGTTTCCCTCACCGGCCTGACTACCGGGTCCGGCAGAACAACAACGATAACAGGCAATTCCTTTGGAACCATCGGTCCGGGACAGTCAAATACACAGGTCATTCAGATCACGAATACCGGATCGAACCCAATCACTGTTGAGCCCCTTACCGGGATAGCTCCCCCATTCTCGATAAGCTCTCAGGTGCCTGTACTTCCAACGCAACTAGCGCCCGGGGGTTCGGCTACTATTGAGATCACGTATGGATTTATGGGATTTGACAGGCGAGACACCATTGAGATCGTTTCAACAACGAGTGGGCCGTGTGCTGATACATCTCGTTTTGAGGTGCGAGGCGCTACAACGTCACCAGGCGTGATCACTGGTGTGGTGGTGAGTGCTCCGGCCGTTGTCGGCACGGCAGGAAGTATCGTCAACATTCCATTGACACTTGAGTCAGCCAGTCCGTTAGATACAGCCAACATCAGAGAATTGCTGGTGCATGTTTCCTACGACCCACGAATGGTAAAAGCGATTGGTATTGAGCAGGGGGCTGATGGTGCACAAGGATCGGTAATCGAGACCGTTCCCGGACAGGCCCAAATCACGATCACCAGCCCCAATCCGATTACACCTACATCGCCGTTGGTTGTTGTTCGAGCTCGTACATACGTGTCTGCCTCAACAACAACTCCATTTTCGATCGATTCCGTTTGGGCAACCGGCGCCGTGATCACCGGTCGTAGCGGGTCGGTTACCGTTGTGGCAGATTGCGATATCAAGGCCGAACTTACCGCCTTTGGAACACCGGCAGCCCTCCGTGTATATGGCATGGGCTCCGGTACATTAACGGCCGGCATCACAACCCTCACAAATGAAACAAGCGTTGTGAGTCTTTACGATGTCACGGGTCGACACCTTCTAACACCGCTTTCTGCCAATTTGCCAGTTGGGACCTATCGCTTGGACGTCGATGTTTCGTCGCTACCATGCGGTGCGGCATTGGTCGTATTCAGGAATGGACTCCAGGTGCGTTCCGAGGTCGTGTATCTTTGCCGATGATCTTTTGGAGAAAGCCTTGAACGTCCTTGTTACCGGTGCAACCGGTTTTGTTGGTAGTCACGTTGTTGATGTGCTTTTAGAACGTGGCCATTCGGTCTCATTCATTGCCCGAGCCACGAGTAATATGCGTTGGCTCGAAGGTAAACCGGTTCAGCGAGTTGACGGCTCACTCTTCGATCTACATTCGTTGAAAGACGCTGTTGCAGGTGCCGATGTTGTGATCCACGTAGCAGGGCTTACCGCAGCCAGGAACGAAGCCGAATTCCTTCGTGGTAATCGAGATGCCACACAGAATTTGGTTGACGCGATCCGAACCTATCGTCCGGGACTTACGAGATATCTCCACCTCAGTTCACTAGCGGTGAGCGGGCCATCAAAGGACTCAGAGCATCCAAAAGTGGAAGATGAGCCCCTTCATCCCATAACGGCATATGGCAGAACCAAGAAACTTGCCGAGGATATCGTACGTGGTATGACCGAGGTTCCATGGACAATTGTTCGTCCACCTGCCGTGTATGGTCCACGGGATTCTGCCATCCTTACGTTCTTCCAGGCAGTTGATAAGGGGCTAGCCACATTCATCGGCTTCGATGAAAAGCGCGTGAGTTTGGTACATGTCCGTGATCTTGCACGCGGGATTGTTGATGCTGCATTCGCTCCCGTTGCTGCAGGTCAGATCTACAACATCTCGTCTGATGAAACATATACGTGGCCGGAGGTTGCCTCTTTGACGGGTGCTATCCTTGGAAAGCGGAGACTGATCAAGGTTAGGCTTCCTCATACTCTTGTCCTCGGTATTGCCGGAGTCTCAGGCGCCTTTACCAAGATGCTCGGCAAGCCTTCGGTTCTCGACTATGAGAAGGGCGTAGATATCATTCAGAAGTACTGGACGTGTAGCAACGCAAAGGCCCGCCGAGACCTTGGGTATCGTCAAGAGATTTCACTCAAGGATGGATTGAGCGACACTGTACAGTGGTATCGCGAGCAGAAGTGGTTATGATCCGAGGTTGGCTTCAGGGATTTATCGGTCTGGCGATAACACTCGTGGTCCTCATCGTGTGTTTTGCCTTCTTTGCCGTACGCCTTGCCACACGGAGTCACCCGGTCCCCTACTCGGAATCCCAGGTTAAGGTCCATGATACTGTCCGTGTGTTTCGCAATTCATTCGGCATCCCACACATCATCGGTAGATCCATCGAGGACGTGGTGTTTGCCCAAGGATATACCCATGCCCAAGATCGACTATGGCAAATGGATGTGTGGAGGAGGACCGGACGTGGACGTCTAGCAGAAGTGCTTGGTCCTAAGCTCGTTCACGTTGATGCGTTTATGCGCGCGATAGATATTGCCGGCATCGTTCAAGCCAATGCAAAGCAGATCGACCCTACCTCGCGCAAACTCATGCAGGCATATAGTAACGGCGTGAATGCCTACTTGCGCGAAAATGACGGAAACCTACCTTTCGAGTTTGACGCGCTGGAATATACTCCGGAGCCGTGGACTGTTGAGGACTGTCTCGTGGTTGGAAGAACCATGGCATTTGAAGTCAGTCTTGCGTTTTGGACAGACATCGCCTACGCACAAATCGCGTTTCAACGTGGTGTTGATTCCTATCGATCGTACGTTCCCCGCGGACCTGGAGCCCCATACGTTCTTGACACAACCAGTGCGGTGCGTTCTGATTCAACATCGAACATCAGTCAGGCTATTTCTAACCCGGGTTCGGAGCACATGCCAGGAATGCAACGCATGCTTGCTGAGGTGCGCACCGCCTTAGGTATGCATGGGTCCGGATATGGCAGCAATTGTTGGGCTGTAAAGAACGGCAGCGGTGGATCCATCGTAGCCAATGATCCCCATCTGGCGGTTTCCATGCCACCGAAATGGTATCAAAATCACCTAAGTGCACCCGGATTAAATGTAATTGGGTTGAGTATACCGGGTCTTCCGTTAGTCTTTTCCGGAAGAAATGATCATTTGGCATGGGGCTTTACGAATGCCATGGTTGATGACGTGGACTATGTAGCAGAACGGGTAGATCCGAAGAACTCTAATTATTACCTCGAAGCAGACGGCCGAAGAGTGAAGTTCAAGTATCGCAGAGATACCATTCGTATCAAGGACCAACCGGACTCCTTGATTGATCTGCGATTCACAAGCAGGTCTTGTGTGGTCTCCGATGTTCACCTTTTGAAGGACCCTTCTATCCTCTTCGGTATGCCCCGTCAGCTATCGGCAAAGGTGTTGAATACCTCCTGCCTAACTCTTCGATGGACGGCTCGATATAAGAGTGATGAAGTGCTGAGTCTCTACAGGATCAATACCAGTAGAACATTTGAGGACGTAGTGAGTGGAACGCAGACATGGGTAGCGCCAGCGTTGAACTTCAGCGTCGGAACAGCAAAAGGAACAGTAGGCACCGTAGTTGCGGGGGTGGTACCTAAGCGAGGAACTGCAGACCCACATCTCCCCATCCCGTCTTGGGAACCAGGCGCAGATTGGCAAGGCGTGTTACCCTTGAGAATGTTGGGTGTACTCGTAAATCCAACGCGCGGTTTTGTTGCTTCGGCCAACAACAGAACATCATCACGAACAGATGTATTCATCGGTACTCTTTTTGAACCGTCGTCGCGAGCCCAACGGATCAATGAATTGCTTGCGATCTATCGCGTTCCTAGTGTTCGAGATGTTCAGGTGATGCAGCAGGACGTAGTGTCTCCATACACAAAGAAATTCCTTGCGAGGATCATTCCAGTACTGAAACGCGGAATGCATCGATATGCTGAAGCAGAAAAGCATGCGCTTAGAACATTAGATTCATGGGACGGCACGCAGTCATCTATCGACGTTTCGGCAAGTATCTATGCAGCCCTTTTGCAGCGACTTCTGTGGAATACCTTTGAGGACGAACTTGGGCAGCAACTCTACTATGATTGGACGTTTGTAAGCAACATCCCACTGCGCAGAATTGACGAGCTCATGGAAGATCCAACACATGTGCTTTGGGATGATACCCGAACACCTCAACGAGAAGACATGTCGTGGATTGCTATCCGTTCCTATATCGAAGCGATTCGAGAATTGCGAATGACGTTCAAGAACGACAGAGATACTGCATGGAGATATGGTGTGATCCACACCGTGACATTTCCCCATCTCTTTGGCTCAAACGAACTCATGCGGCCCGTTATGAACCAAGGTCCGTTCGACATTTCGGGCAGCCAAACAACGTTAAATAACAGTGAGTGGAACGTTGCACAGCCATATGCCACCCGTGTGGCTGCCAGTATGCGCGTTATTTCCGACATGCAGGATAGCGTCCAATACAGTGTGGTACCCGGCGGCTCGTCTGGCCAGCCCCTTCATGCTCACTATGCAGATCAGCTACAGTTATGGCTTAAAGGGGGCTATGTACGCCTACCTGTGGGTCCAAGGCCCGATGTTTCGTTTAGACTCTACCACGTCTTTGTACCGTAAGACTCTGTAGTTCCGTACTTTTGCCGGTCGTAATCTCCATCACGTACCCCCGAGATATCCATGTCCGTCTCTTGTATCGTTGGAAATCGCCGTTCGGCCAAAGCCGACGCCATTGTGGTCTTCGTTGCTGAGGATGAAAAGCACTTCAAAGCGGCAGAGAAGGCTCTGACGTCTGAGATTCCTCATCTCACACCGGTCTTTGAATCCAAGGACTTCACGGGCAAGGCAAATCAAACCATCCTAGCCTACGGCGGATCTGCAACGGCAGCACAGCGAGTGATTCTCGTTGGTCTTGGAGAGTCCTCAGGCGTGACGCTTGAGAAGTTTCGTAGAGCAGCAGCTGCGGCTACAAAGAGAGCAGCAGCCAGCAACTGCAGTCACGTTGCCTTTGAGATTGCTACGATCAATGGCATCGATTCTGCATCCATCGCCCAAGCGATCACCGAGGGTTCAATCCTAAGCCAATATCGTTTTGATAAATACAAGACGATAAAGGATGAAGGAAATGCGAACATGGTGAAGAAGGTTACCCTTATCACAGATAAGGCCCATCAGAAGGCTGTTACAAAGGGTGCCGGAATTGGTGAATCAATCGTGGATGGTGTAACGCTAGCCCGCGACCTCGCCAATGCTCCAAACAACGAAATCTATCCGGAAACACTTGCAAAGCGTGCTCAAGAAGCAGGGCGCAAAGCTGGTTTTAAGACAACAGTTCTCGATAAAAAGAAGATCGAAGAACTCAAGATGGGTGGACTCCTTGGCGTGAATGCCGGTAGCATTCGTCCTCCGGTCTTCATCGTAATGGAGTATATGAAGGGTCCAAAGAACGAGAAGCCCCTTGTCTTGGTTGGCAAAGGCATCACGTTTGATACCGGTGGTATATCGATCAAGCCTGGCGCCGGAATGAGCGACATGAAGAGCGACATGCATGGTGCTGCATCGGTGATCGGTACGATGTACACAATTGCAAAACTTGGTCTCAAGCGTAACGTTGTTGCACTGGTACCTTCAACAGAAAATATGCCTAGCGGAACGGCCTACGTTCCTGGAGACATCCTCACGTTTATGAATGGCAAAACTGCAGAGATCGACAACACGGATGCCGAAGGTCGGCTGGTCCTTGCCGACGCGCTCTGTTATGCTGACAGATTCAAGCCTAGTGCCGTTATCGACTTGGCTACTCTTACCGGAGCAATTGCTGTTGCGCTCGGCACCGTTACAACAGGCATGATGGGTACGGATGAGAAGACGAAAAACCGCCTACGTGTTGCTGCTGAGAAGACAAGCGAATACGTATGTGAACTCCCTCTCTACGATGAATACAACGAGCTGATCCATAGTGACTATGCGGACATCAAGAATTCTGGCGGTCGCTATGCAGGCTCGATTACAGCGGCCCTATTCCTTAAGCACTTTGTCTCGTATCCATGGGTTCACCTAGACATCGCCGGCACAGGAATTCAGCCAAAGGCTTCGCACTATACGCCTAAGGGTGGTTCCGGCGTTGGCGTTCGACTGTTGACGGAAATGCTCCGCCATTGGTGAGCTTCGGACCCT
>DATGWS010000259.1:0-1649 GCA_035299365.1 Candidatus Didemnitutus sp. | reverse complement strand
CAAAACACGAGTCGCGCTCTTCATGCACATTCACTGTTCCCAGGTCAACCAACGCCGGGTGATCGATAGCTGACGCAACTGTACCAACAAAGGCAATTTGTGCAGTGTTATCGATTCCTGAGTTGACGAACGAAACGTCGCTGCGATAGTCGCCTAGTTCCGTCGGAACAAGTCGAGCAACAACATCACCTTCTGCCTGCGGTTGAAGCACAGTTGGGAAAGAATTTGGTGCTTGAATCTGAAGGTCCGAAGTAGCTGTAACCGACGTGATGCTCAACGGCGCATTACCCGTATTCTTCAGGAGACCAACGAGATTCTCTTCGTGACCAATTCCACGATAGACTGTTCCCATGTCAATCTGAGGTGTAGCAAAGCTGAGCTCACCATAGCGTGGCACATCAGAGCTGACAATCACACGTGCATTATTTGAGATCACCGAACCGCACACATTTGTGACGATCACGGAGTAGATACCGCTCATGGATTCTGTTGCATTGGCAACAACGTACTCGGACGATGTGGCACCTGCGATAGGCTGAGAGTCTTTCCGCCATTGGAACGTTGGATTGCCGGTTGCTACCACACCGAGGATAAAGGACTGGCCAGCCTTCTTCAAGACCGGACGTGGTTGTGAGTTGATCACCGGAAGTTCTACAACAGAGACAATGGCATCATTTCCGCGAGTGAACATTCCGCAGAGTCCGTGTACGCCTACCGCATACCGTCCGGCATCTGCCCGGGTGACATTATTGATCGTGAGTGTGTTGCCCGGTGTTTCCGCAAGCCACACACCATCCTTGAACCAGACATAGGCTGTTACAGTGCCGTTGGTCTCAGCGATGAGTTCCACATTGGATCCCACACAGACTGTACGATTGCTTATATCACGCACAATAGCCGGTGCTTCGAAGAGCGAGATGCGTGCCTCGCGTGTGCGTTGTTGTCTCACACACAATTCCGAGCGGTCATCATCTGTAGTGATCACAGCATGGTACCGACCCGTAGTGGCACTGCTCACGTTATCAATCGTTAAGGTTGTGTTGGTTGCGCCAACAAGTGCAACATCATTACGATACCATTGCACTGTGAACGGAGCTCCTTTAGCAGCTACAGAAAGTGTAACCGTACTCGACGCACAGACAGTTGTGTCATTTGGCTGTTGGGTTACTCGTGCGAATGGTCGCACGGTTAGTTCGGTTGCATCAGAGGCAACAACAACGTCGCACATATTCGTTGCCGTTACATAATACCGTCCGGCATGAGGCTTCATCACAGGGTCGATCAAGAGTTCTTGTTGCGTTTTTCCAACAAGGGGCTCATCATTATAATACCACTGATAGCGTATACCATCGCCGTCAGCAGATGCCGTCAGCGTAGTTGACTGGAGTTCGCATACCTCAACCTTTGCCGGTGGATGAACAGTAAATACAGTCTTTTGTGCAAGCGTGATCGGCACCGATTTCGATTCTGTTTCAACTCCACATTTCTTCTTTACGATCACTCGGTAATCGCCGATATGTTCTTCCCCTACTTCCGGAATGAAGAGATTCGGAACATCCGTTTCGGCGATGGCATTCCCATTCACCGTCCACACATACGATACGAATTTGGCCGTTGTTTTCACATCAAGTGAAAGGGGCTGGCCAAGA
>DATGWS010000258.1:0-2122 GCA_035299365.1 Candidatus Didemnitutus sp. | reverse complement strand
TCGATGCCAGCGGTCGGGGTGTTCTGCGCGAAGGCCGGAACTTCGAAACCGAACTGGTCGAACATGTTGATGTTGACGATGGCGTCGTCACCCGTGCCTTCGAGGGTAGCGATACCGTCCTTGGTCTTGACGCCGATCTTGCCGGTCATCAGGTCCCAAACCACGCCTTCAGCGCGGCAGAAGAAGCGGTTCATCAGCTTGTTGCCGATGTTGTCCATTGCGTTTTTGTTCAGAGGGCTGTTCATGTTTTTCTCCTTGATTGAAAAGCTTCGGTCACCATTGCTGGTGGGTCTTAAATAACCGTGAAAGGGCTTTTAGGAGAAACAGATCTAGTTCCGAGGTTTGGAACTACTTTGACACGATAAATTCCTTATCGCGCGAGGTGAAGATCGGTCTATCCAATCTCTTTCATGTTTATTTATGGAAAATTGTAAATCATGGGATCATAGACTCTACGCATTGCAAAGGACGTTCCATGATTATGTCCTTCGCTAAATCAGAGAGAATAAATCCTAGTTTGTTGAGACCTTCCCATTTCGTGGGATCGACAGCACGAGGATCATTCTCCTTCATGCCGATGCCCCAAATCCTATCGTATGGACTTGCTTCCACGAGAGTTGTCTTGATCGTGAGGAGCAACTGCTTGAGCATTGCTGGGTTCTGCGTGAACTTGAAGTAGTTGGCAGCATACATCGCTACGCCACTTTCTCGCTCCCACACCGCTTCGTCGAATCCTTTGACTTGGCGACCAAGAGCCTTCACATCCCTAGGGTTAGGAGTTTGAAGAATCTTCCTGCTTGTCTCCTCGTCCTTGAAGCATTGTGCTTTTAGGAACATGAATAGCTGCTCAGAGTTCTCGAATGTGAGGAGACCTTCTACCTCGTCTTCGATCTCGATGTGTGCAGGGAACCAATTGGAGAACACATCGGCATCCGTCCAAAAGAATGTAAATTTGTCGGTCACTCTCATTTGTGTTCTCCTTGGTTTCTTCTTGTTATAGGGTTAAATCTTTTCGTTCTTGAGAACCCATCGGTACTCACTTACAAGCTTCACCTTCCAAAACTCCCACCACTTTCGCTCGATGGGAGTATCGGAGATTTTGGTCCACTTGCCGACTGCGCCTTCACGAACCTCGCCGCCGCAATAAGGGCAGGGGTCAACCTGATGCATGTCCTCGTATAGAGCGCGGGTACCACATTCAGAGCAGATGTTGACGTTGTCAAACCCACCCTTGTAACCGTAGTAATGAGGAGGAACGTGGCGTGCCATTATGCTGCTTCTTCGACACGCTCGCGATAGAGCGGAGGAACGAAGATCGGGAATTGCTCTTCAGCCGACGCTTCGCGCAGGCGGATGTTGTTTTCGAGATAGTTGAAGACGTACTTGCCGTCGACGAGTTCGTGAGAGACTGCTTCATCCGACATGGAGTTGGCGTAGTTCTCGGCGATGATGTAGGCGATAGGCGACTTGCTGTTGCCATGCGGGATGACTTCGCCGTTGATCTTGTACATGTGCGGCGTGTTCTGGAACGTGTCATCGTTGGCCTTGGAGAGCGCCAATGCGATAGTGTTGATGCCATTCTTCTTCATCTGAATGGCGTTCTTCGCATCGACGATCAGATAGCCGCGGTCTTGGGTGCGACCCTTGTTACGGGCACTGCCGAAGAAGACCGTCACTTCAAGAGCTCGAGCATTCATACCTTCGTACTTCTCGAGACCCTTGGGCATAGGAACAGCTTTGGTGCGTTGAATCGTGTGAACCTTCGCAGTCATCGTCTTGATCTCCTTGTTCAGCGGGGTTGGCGCTTTGCTTCGCGCTTGATTGCTTGCACAGCGGCCGGGTGAGCTTGCCACTGGATGCGGTCGATGTCGAGGGGATCAACATCGCGCCATTTCGGGTGGCCATCCGTTTGGAGGCGACCGACGTTGCGGGTGATGCAGGTGACCAGGTCGCCGATTTCCTTCTGGTACTGATTCTTGAAGGCGAAGGTGATCAGCGCGTTGTCGACCTTGATCGTTTGGACACCGCTCTTCTGGAAGGGGTAGGTGCCGGACTGGATCATCGTGGACGTGTAGTACTTGAAGGTGTTCAGCTTCGGATGGGATACCGGCACGAGCTTGAC
>DATGWS010000257.1:0-1935 GCA_035299365.1 Candidatus Didemnitutus sp. | reverse complement strand
ACGTTGCAGAGACCTCAAGGGTGTTTGCATTGCGGATCGTGGCTGTTGTTCCTTCCGCAACGGCAATAACGGTACCGTTGGCTGCCATGTCGATGTCATACACCGGACCGGTAGGGACAACCTTGACGGTTTCCGTGGACCACGTAGAGGTTGACACTACAGTGATGCTGCGGCGGGACCCGATAAAGAGTTTCTTACCATCTGGTGAGAACGCTACCGAGAATGCTTCGCCATCCATAGGAATGGTAGCGATGCGATTGCCAGTGGTGTAGTCCCAAACACGAACCGAACCATCAAAGCTGGCCGATGCAACGTTTGTGGTGTTTGGCATCACCGCAAGTGCCCAAACCCAATTTCCATGGACACCAACAAGGCGGTCTTGTGTACCGTTGAAGGCGTTCCAAAGTCGAACTGTTCCGTCGTGACCACCGGTGATCACCTTTTGTCCGTCTTCTGTAAAGACGGCAGCATAGAGCGGCTGATCCGACCCTTTGAGTTCGACAATGTTTTCGGGATCAACAACCGTGCGCGATACACGAATCCGGCAATTATCAGAGACTGTTGGTCCTGGCTTCCATGTATATGAGAGGCCATTGGCAGATTCTGCCAGCGGTTTCCAAACATTTCCACCATCTGAACTGAATTCTAGCCGGACCACATCTTGAGGAAGTACGTTGGTCCACTCAATGATGGTGTCGGAACCAGCAACAAAGCTCTCTCCGCCATTTGGGCGCACCAGACGGAGCTCAGCTCCCACAAACGGTGAACCGCCACGAAGCGAGATTGTTGGGAGGTCACATGTGGTAGAGGTAAACGACATTTCGCCGTATTGGCCATCCGTTGTGGCTGCAGAATATTGAACGTTGATCGTTTGGCTTTGATCTCGCCTGATCGTGAGAGGCAACGTTGGTGCCGACACCAATGTGAAACGCGGGTTGCTGAGCGTGATATTGGTGATGATTACATCTTCGTTCCGTGCCGACAAAGAAACGGTTCTTGAAACCACGTTTCCGGCGGACGGTTGGCCAAAGTGGAGGCCTAGCGATGAAGCCTCGAGAACTCCTAGAGCATTTGTCGGTAGAATGTAGGAGAGAGAGCGGGTTGTGGTACCAACTGTGAAGTTCACCAGACGACGTTCAACACAGGACGTTGTAGAAGTCCACGAGACCTTGCACGACGGAAAGTTCTTGGCATCTGCGAGAAAGCCACGTGCCCATGCTGTTGCATCAGCAATTGTCGAAACCTTGTCAGCCCAAGCTCCACCACTCGAATCAGCAAGGCGCTTCAGCTGTTCCGAGGCCGTGTTGTTCATACAAACCACGTATACACGAATACCAAACGTGCGAGCAAGTCCAAGAGAAGCCACGATATCAAACGAAGGGGCTCCATCGGTAAGGATCAGGAGCGCACGATTGTTGCGGGCGTTCTGCAAGTGTGTTAGGCCGCCCATTGGCTGGCCCATCAAGCCATTGTTGAAGTTCACACCTGCAGATGTGCGAACGTTATCTACAACGCTCGTATATGTGGCCCTATCTGTAGACAATCCATAGAGGAGATTAGCCTGTGCATCGATGGTCAATAATCCGATTTCATCAGATGTGGCCGTCAGGAGCTGCGTCACTCCACGAGCGGCGTTCTTCATCAGATCCATCGACGATGGATTGCCCAATGAGGTTGACGCGGACGCATCGATGGCAACAACGAGCGAGAGATTACGCCCTGCGTTCGACGGTTCACACGTGGTGGTTGCAGTTGCCTGAGTTCCGTTCTCAGTTACGGCAACATCATTGGCGCTGAGCGACTGGGGCATCCCCGTTGCATCTAACGCATAGATTTTGGCGGAAATGGATGGGTACTGACGTGTATCTGTCCTTATCGGAACAAACGTCTGAGCCAACGCTGTACTACAAATGGTGATACTAACAACGGCCAGTA
>DATGWS010000256.1:0-3923 GCA_035299365.1 Candidatus Didemnitutus sp. | reverse complement strand
GATCTCCATGCGGATCGTATTGTGGATCTCCGAGGATCTTCGAGATCCGATCTTCAAATTCTTCGCTGATATGATGCTCTAGGCGTTCTGCTTCTTCGTGAACTTGATCCCAGCCATATCCCAGAGCTTCAGATAGATAGGTCTCGATAAGTCTATGATGCCGGAGGATCTCTAGTGCTATCTTCCTTCCGGCATGTGTGAGCGTCACGCCTCGATACGATTCGTGTTTCACAAGCTTAAGCTCATCAAGCTTCTTGATCATGCTCGTAACCGATGCTGGACTTACTTCAAGTCGGGCAGCGATGTCGGAAGTACTTGCCGTTCCATCTCGGCCGATCAACAGGATGGCCTTAAGATAGTCCTGCATGTTCTGTGAGAGGTTCATTGCCATGCAAGGCTCATCGATAGTGTGAATGTGCGTGGACGAAGTGGGCCGTAAATGTAAGCTGCATCGCGTAGTGGACCACTCTCGAGGTCTGCCTGATACGCATTAAAGACATTAACAACCCCAGCCGCTATTGTTAGCTCTAGAACGTCGTTGAGATGCAGATCATACCCAACTTGTACCGCACCATCGCAGAACCAAGGCGTACGATGCATCGTTATCGTTCGCTCATTGATCACATGCATAGGACCGGTAATGATCGCCGAAACATCAATTGTTATTGCATCTGTTGGAAAGAAGCTCGATGTGAATGAGCCGTAGACGTTTGGTGTGCGTGTGATATATGGCGACGATACATAGGAGCCATCAGCCCCTTGAGCTAAGACCTGAGCGGTTACGTAGCGTGCATCCTGAACGGTGATCGCGGCAGTTGCTTCCATCACCTTTGAAAGTGCGAGTCGTGCTTCAGCGTTAATACCCGCAACCCATGCGGCATCACCATTTGTTTTGACAGCAATTGAAGCCGAAGACCCCGGCACAGTATCCGGTGTGAGAGATGTAACAAAGGGGGCCTGCAGCAACGTTGCAAAACCATCCAAGGTGAACCCTATGGCTGAGGTTGGGGATGCAGTGTTTGCATCTAGTGACATGGAGATACTGTGTGAGCGTTCCGGACGGAGTGACGGATCGATACGGATGAGTCGTGCAGAGCCTTGAAGAGTGGAGACATGCAGATCTTCGTCAAAGGCTTGGGGTCCACGGAACCCGGATGCATAGGACGTGCGCAACTGAAGTCCCGATGCGAGTGTACCTATGATCGATATGCGAGGATTCACCACGTAGTATGTTTTGTCCTGTTGTTCTATTGATGTTGGATCGAACTGATAGGTCCCGGCTATATCCAAAGCATCAAAACGAGCTCCAAGGGCTATGGAAAGGGGCGATGCAGGTTCTAGTTGCAACTGGGCATACAGTCCTGTTGATACTGTCCGCTGATCGATGCTTCTACCATACCCGGGCATATTATCTACAACGTGGTTCCCCGCGATCTCCACTCCGGTAGATATCACCGATTGAAGGCCAAACGGCTTCCACTCTTGTGATGTGAACTGCATGCCCCCTACACCAATGATGTCGTTGGTTGTTCCGTAGTAGAGCTTCGCGTTTTCTGCAGCCAATGGGTCTCCGCCAGTCCCGCCATAGTAACTGTATCGCGTAGTTGATTGCATGGATGCATATCCCGCAACACGCTGTCGGTCACCATCAAAGGCATGTTCATAGGAGACCGCGCCACCACCGATGGCATGATCGAGTTGTTCGGCGATATCCGCTTCGTGAGGCGGAAGGTCAAATTGGCTACCGCCGCGACGGAACTCTCGGATCCAGTGACCTTCTGCAGAGAACCGGTCATTCTCCGTTGCTTGATGTACGAACCTACCGCCCCCTGACGCATTCCAGAGCTTGGGAACCTCGCTATACCCATCACCATTCACATCGAATGGAACCCGTGTGCGAGTGAGACCAAAGAGTGTGAGCCCCGTATTGAGATCATCGCTCACCCACGTACCTCGTGCATTGATCGTTGCATCGGGAGTTCGACCATTGATCCATGATGTGGTGCTGGAGACCGAGGCCGACGTCGTTAGAGGATCGCGGGTGATGATGTTCACTGTACCTGCAATTGCTCCGGCACCATACATCGCACTTCCGGCTCCACGGATCACTTCTATACGGTCTACCATGGAGGCTGGAATTTGCTCCAGCCCATAAACACCATTGAGTGCAGAGAAGACCGGCCGAGAGTCCACAAGGATCTGTGTATACGGCCCCTGCATGCCGTTAAGGCGTACTTGTGTGAATCCGCAATTCTGACAGTTGTTTTCGAGGCGAAGTCCAGGCTGGTATGATAGACCCTCCGATAACGAGACTGCCTGTGCAGCACGAAACACCTGTTGATCACTAACCGTGACAATTACGGGAGATTCTTCGCGCGATTGTTCATGTCGGGAGGCAGTAACGGTTACATCCTGAGTTGTAACCGCACGTGGTAGAAGATCCACACTCACGTTCGTTAACACTGAGGTGAGTATCAGGGTGTCGCGATGTTCCGTGTAACCCATCATTCGTGTGATCACTACAGAAGTATCGGGCATCCCGTGAAGCACAACTGTACCCGCACGATCCGTTACGGCACCTCGCGTGCCCACACGTACGGTTGCCCCACGTATCGGATCATGCGTTTCCGCATCACGCACAACTACCCGTAGGTCATGCGGAACAGGTGCATGCGCCATCATGTGGTGTGTTGCAACAACAAACAAAAGAAGGACAAGATTCTTCACGGGGCAAATATAGTTTAGATGTGTCTAAATCATTCACACAAACATCAAACGAAGGGATTGGAAAAAAGTTGTACGTTTGGGGCTATGATCATAGGCGTACTCAAGGAGACTCTACCTGGTGAACGGCGTGTGGCCCTCGTTCCATCAGCTTGTCTTCAACTATCCAAACAGGGTCACGCCGTTCATGTGGAGCAGGGGGCTGGGTTAGCCGCCGGGTTCGACGATGTTGCCTATCAGACTGCTGGAGCCATTGAGGCATCCCGCAGCGAGGTCATCGCCGCTGCTGCCACTCTCATCAGGGTGGCCGTTCCAAGCCCCGCCGAGATCGCAGAAATGCGTGGTGGTACTTCGGTGGTATCCTATATCTACCCAAAGAGACATCGCAATGTTCTCGACGCGTTAGCAGCACAAGGGGTTAATGCCTTTGCGCTTGATGCGATGCCCCGCATCACGCGCGCTCAGAGCATGGATGTGCTCTCGTCGCAGAACAACCTAGCCGGCTACAAGGCCGTTGTGTTGGGTGCGAACGCTTTGGGACGGATCTTCCCACTGATGATGACTGCGGCCGGTACGGTCACACCGGCAAAGGTGCTCATCTACGGTGCAGGTGTAGCCGGACTCCAGGCGATCGCCACTGCAAAGCGCCTCGGGGCTCGCATCGAAGTGAGCGACATCCGTCCGGAGACAAAGGAACAGGTTGAGTCCTTGGGCGGAAAGTTCATTATGGTAGAAGGTCTCGACAAAGTAAATATCGAAGGGGGCTATGTGGCCTCTGTAAGTCCGGAGATCCTTGCCAAGCAAAAAGAAGCTGTCGAAAAATCCCTTGTAGAAGCCGACCTCGTGATCACCACCGCACTTGTTGCAGGTGGAACGGCACCAACACTCATTACGGCCGCTCAGGTTGGAAAGATGAAACGTGGTTCGGTGATCATCGACATGGCAACGGAAGCAGGGGGCAATTGTGAGCTCAGCAAACCGGATGAAACCGTGGAACATAATGGAGTAACGATCATCGGTTGTAATAACCTTGCATCGTCCGTCCCAACACATGCCAGTGAACTCTATGCGAAAAATGTCACAACGTTTCTTGCAGCGGTCACGAAGCCGGAAGGGTTCACCTTCGACCTCGCAGACGAAGTGGTAGCAGCAACACTCGTTACGTATAACAAGGAGGTTCGAGCCTAATGGATCCAGCA
>DATGWS010000255.1:0-10593 GCA_035299365.1 Candidatus Didemnitutus sp. | reverse complement strand
CGAACAAACTCTTCCCGCTGTTTCACGAGTGACGACTCCTTCCATGGCATCGCATACTCCACCAGTATGGTTGATCTGTGATGTCCAAATATGTCACCCATGTCTCCGAACAACTGTCACCTATGTGTCCAGTCTATACATGGATGAGAAGGGGGCTGGGGGGATGAGCCAAGAGTCGGTGGCCACACGGAACTCTCCCCTCCCTTGCAATTGTTCTCCAGCCGTGGTTGGCTTTGTTGTAAGTTTCAGATCATCTATACCAACGAGCGAGAAACGAAATGGGAACGAATTCCGAACAATGCCCGGTTCATGGTGGATCTCATTCACAAGGTGCTGGACGTGGCACTGGTAATCGCGATTGGTGGCCGAATCAGCTGAAGCTGAATATCCTCCGACAACACTCTGCGCTGTCCAACCCAATGGATGAGCGGTTTTCGTATGCAGAGGAATTCAAGTCGCTGGACTATGCGGCACTGAAGAATGATCTTCGCACGCTGATGACGGATTCGCAGGACTGGTGGCCGGCTGATTGGGGACACTATGGTGGACTCTTCATCAGAATGGCATGGCATTCTGCAGGTACGTATCGCACGTTCGATGGACGTGGTGGTGGTGGCACGGGCAATCAACGGTTCGCTCCGTTGAACAGCTGGCCCGACAACGGGAATCTCGATAAGGCACATCGACTGCTATGGCCAATCAAAAAGAAATATGGCCGTAAGATCTCTTGGGCTGACCTGTTTATCCTTGCAGGGAACGTTGCAATTGAATCTATGGGGCTTCCCACATTCGGCTTTGGTGGCGGACGCGCCGATATCTGGGAACCGGAAGAGGACATCTATTGGGGCGCAGAAGCAGAATGGCTTGGAGATAAACGCTACACCGGTGATAGGGAATTGGAGAGCCCCCTTGCAGCAGTGCAGATGGGTTTGATCTATGTGAATCCGCAAGGTCCAAATGGTAATCCCGACCCAGTAGCATCTGGTAAGGACGTGCGCGAAACGTTCAAGCGCATGGCAATGAATGATGAAGAAACGGTTGCTCTAGTGGCCGGCGGACACACCTTTGGCAAGGCGCACGGTGCAGCACCAGAGTCACATCTAGGCAGAGAACCCGAGGGTGCCCCGTTGGAGGAAATGGGTCTTGGTTGGCGCAACTCGTTCGGCACGGGCAAGGGCGGAGACACCATTACAAGTGGCATTGAAGGTGCGTGGAAACCAAACCCAACAACATGGGACAATGGCTACCTTGAAATGTTGTTCAAGTATGAGTGGGAACTTGGGAAGAGTCCGGCAGGAGCATGGCAGTGGTTTGCCAAGGACGTAGAAGAGCAAGACATGATCCCGGATGCGCACGACCCTTCAAAGAAACACCGTCCAATGATGACCACTGCGGATCTCTCGCTGCGTTTCGATCCGATCTACGAGCCGATATCGCGTCGGTTCCATAGCGATCCACGAGCATTTGCTGATGCATTCTCTCGCGCTTGGTTCAAGCTTACTCACCGCGATATGGGACCGCGCGTCCGATACCTAGGTCCAGAGGTTCCAACAGAGGAACTCATTTGGCAAGATCCACTTCCCGCTGCCGACCAAACGCTTGTTACAGAAGCTGAGATCGCACAGCTGAAGTCGGCCATCCGAGCTTCAGGGATCTCATCAACGGATCTCGCAACAACTGCATGGGCTTCTGCATCTACCTTCCGCGGCTCGGATATGCGTGGTGGAGCCAATGGTGCTCGTATTCGACTTGCACCACAGAAGGATTGGGAAGTAAACCAACCACAAAAACTCGCTGCTGTTCTGAGTGCATTAGAGAAGATCCGGTCTACGACAACGATCTCACTGGCAGATCTCATCGTTCTTGGTGGATGTGTTGCTGTTGAAGATGCAGCAAAGGCTGCCGGCCATTCCATCGTTGTGCCGTTCACGCCAGGCAGAACTGATGCAACACAAGAACAAACGGACGTTGAGTCCTTTGGTTATCTTGAGCCCCTTGCCGATGGCTTCAGAAATTTTGTCCAGTCGAGTTGTAAGGGGGCTGCAGAGGAATTCCTCGTCGACAAAGCACAACTCCTTACGCTAACAGCGCCTGAGATGACAGTGCTTGTAGGTGGACTCCGCGCCATGAACGTCACCGTGAACGGATCAACACACGGCGTGTTAACACAGCGCGTTGGAAGTCTCACCAACGACTTCTTTGTGAACCTGCTGGACATGTCAACGGAATGGCGCACAACAAACACGCAGGGTATCTACGAAGGCGTCGATCGCAAGACCGGTGCTGTTCGTTGGACAGGAACTCGTGCAGACCTTGTGTTCGGGTCAAACTCCGAACTCCGCGCCCTTGCAGAGGTATATGCAAGTGATGATGCAGCGGAGAAGTTTGTACACGACTTCGTTGCTGCATGGAACAAGGTGATGAACCTTGATCGGTTCGATCTAGTCTAAAGCATTGTAAACGTTTGCAAAAAGGTAGCGCGATCATCACGGTTGCGCTACTTTTCTGCTATGGCCATCCCTGCCGCATACGCGCTTGACCAAGCCCATTGGAAGTTATAACCTCCGAGCCAGCCGGTGATGTCCATCACTTCTCCGATGAAGAAGAGGCCGGGTACGTCTTTACATTCCATTGTCTTGGATGAGAGGCTGTTGGTGTCGACGCCACCTTTGGTGACCTCTGCCTTAGCGTAGCCTTCATTGCCGTTGGCCGTGAGCGACCAATGTTTAAACGTGTGGATGCATTCTTCGAGCTGCTTCTTTGGAACGGTGTTCACCGGACGATCAAGCGTTGGGTTGTTCCACTGATCAAGGACGCGTTGAGCCAATCGCTGGGTAAGGATGGTGGCGAGGTGACGTTTCTCTCCGGGAAGATCTTCTACAAGTGTTTGCAGCGAATCATCGGGCAACACGTCGAGTTCAAAGGTTGTGTCATCATCGAGGTACGACGAGATCTGTAGAATGGCTGGACCACTGAGCCCCTTATGCGTAAAGAGGATGTTCTCGCGAAAGGTTATTCCGTTAGTTGTTACGTTGGCATCAACGCTGATCCCGGAAAGCCCCCTCCATCTATCGGCGAAAGATGAAGGGAAGGTAAGGGGCACCAAGGCCGGAGCTGTTGGGATAATGGGTAGTCCAAAATGTGTGGCAATACGATAGCCGAGGTTGGAAGCACCGAGGGCAGGGATGCTCAGTCCGCCTGTTGCTACAACAACGTTGTGTGCATGCAGGTCGCCCTCGTCGGTCACAACAATGAAGTGATCGCTTTGCGATACATGTCGGATGGTGACGTTGTAATGGATCTCCACCTTTGCAGCGAGACATTCGGCAATGAGCATGTCGATGATCTGCTGAGCTGACTCATCACAGAAGAGTTGGCCCAGCTTCTTCTCGTGCCAAGAGATCTTGTGTTTTTCGATGAGATTGATGAAGTCCTGTGGTGTGTATCTCGACAACGCAGAACGTGCAAAGTTGGGATTCTGTGAGATCATGTTCCGGTGCGACACTTCACGATTAGTGAAGTTGCAACGTCCGCCCCCTGAAATACGAATCTTCTTTCCCGGCTTGTCATTGTGCTCGAGCACCACCACACGTTTCCCCGTGGATGCCGCGAATGCAGCACAGTGCAACCCGGCAGCCCCTGCGCCGAGGATGATCACGTCGATCACATCGATCACCCTAGGGTCACTTTGCAATGATGAAGGAAGAAACCGAGCTGAAGATGCCTGCTCCGATGCGGACAAAGTAGATCCCGCTCGACATATCGGCGGTGCCAACGCGGACGCTGTATTCGCCGCCAGTCAGGACCACTGAGCCATCGAGGAGGTTCTTTACCACCTGCCCCCTTGCATCGATGATCTCGAGTGTAACGGGAACGGTCTCCTGCATTCTGAATGTCACAACGGCATCGTCATGCACGGGCTGCGGATGGATGTTCATACGCGGCGTACCAACCGTAGAGAACTTCACAACCGTGATCTCACACTTACCGCCTGTTACGAACGGTGCCTTGCCCCCTGCCGGAAGAATATCGAGGAATTGCAGGGAGTCGGAGACAAAACCGCTCGATGATACAGTGATGTCCGTTGACTGGACCTCTGGTACCATTGCTACGTATCGCAGCGTTGCAATTGTGCCGGCAGCGATGGTATCTGCTCCTCGCACTTCGATAAGAACGGATCCAAGTGTTGGTGTGATGGTTGTTGCATTGGGCTCCGCGAGGAACGAGGCATCGATGTACTTCAATGAACGAGGTGCATAGTCTACCACAACATCAAAATTCAAACCGTTCATGTAATACGTGACGCCATTGTAGGTTGCTGCGATGTCCTTTTCGATCATCACAGGCACCTCGATGGTATCGCCGATAACACCTGTAAGTGAATCTGGGATGAAGAGTGTACGCGTTGGAGCAAGAGCAACATCCAACTCGGGCGCATAACCATAACCCGTTACTGCTGTTGTATCTCGCACTTCACACGGGAAGGCACTCACGGCGATCACATTCGTATCCACGAAGCGCTCTGCACGTGGACAGAACCGGAGTGTTACAACTGCTGAATCTCCGGCAAAGACCGAATCTCCTAATGCAGGCACGGAACTGACTACAGAGGTATATGCTGGTAGGTCCAACATTTGATCAAGCGTGTTGGTGATATCACCTGTATTGAATACAGTGATCGTTCGTTCGGCACAGTCCAGGATCCGCACTGAATCAAATGCCGTTGGCTGCGTGATATTGATATCGGACTTCAAGGCGAGAATCGTGCCGCGATCGCCCGTAGCGATGAGACGGTAGAGGATCACATCTTCTGTATCGAAGTTGATACTGTCGATGGTAAGCCTACTATCAGCACGATTGTTGTTCACAGTCACAAATCGCATCACGGCGAATGGTGAGAGCGAGTCGATCCTACAGAAATTCTTCAGTGTGAGTTGTTGTCCGCCATATGGCGAAGGGGCAAACGTCAATGACGGACTATACTGCACGCCCCCTGTAGCCGACGTACAGAAACTTCCGATGACCGGTGCCGATACGTCGAGCAATCGCAGCTGTGTTGAATCAAAATCAACACGCATTCCGATGTCCACAACAGATGCATCGATGTTAATGGAGCTATAGATTGGTACGGCAAGGGTATCACACGATACCATGGCAAACGTATCTGGAACCGATCTGTTGAGGTCGAAGGCAAAGCGCAGACCCTTTGTTTGTGCAAAGCCCGCGCCACGTACGAGCACCGTTGTATCCCATCCCACGCAAGGTGTACTCATCCACAGCTTCATGCGGGCACGGTAGTCGCGCGGCGCACGTGGACGTTGTCGAAGCGTGATCGTAAGGGAATCTCCGGGATCGATGGTTTGCGGGAAGGTGAGCGGTGCGTCAAGGAAGAAGACGCGCTCATTGGGTTCAAAGGTGATAGAGTCTATCACTACCCTATCCTGACCGGGGTTTAAGGTGAAGTCTGGGATCTTCACAACAACACTCAACGCCGTAGGACTCAACACGTCAACAACGCCGGATGGGAACTGAATGGAGGATGGGGTAGGACGGAAGGTGAGAGAGCGTTTTCCGATAAGAAACGTCTCAAGTTCTGCGCTCCATTGTGATCCATAGGCCTTTACGTGAAGTGCGGCTCGGCATTCCATCTGAGCAGTCTCGGCAGGTGTACGCGGACAGAATGACAAGATCACTGTGTCTCGTTCTCCAGGCGGAATGGTGTACGGTACTACTCCTCCAGGCGAGAACTTGGACCGCCACGTATAGAACTGCGGTTTGCCACCAGGCACACCTGTAGAATCGATCCACATCGAATCAACGGTCATATCAAAGACCTGAGAACCATTGAGCAGTTCGATGGTCCGTTCGATACACTCGCATGGACGAACATATCCGAAGTTCACCAAGCTTAATGCACTCTCGAGCTTGAGGATAACTCCTCGACCATTCAACTTGCCAACACCACGTATCACACAGGGGTCTGTGGAGTACGCAATAAGGTCTGCATCAAATGTTCGTGCTGCATCTGGACGGAATTCAATATCAACACGGATAGAGTCTCTCGGAGCAAGTGTAAGGGGCAGGGGGCGACTTGTTCCGAGGATCACAAACCCGGCACCGATAGAGAGACTATCCAGTCTCACCGGCAACGATGATGTATTCTCAACGATCACTTGTGCCCGACGTACATCCCCTACTTCTGCAATACCAAATGCTGTGAGCTGTGTCACAAAAAGTTTTGGTGTTGCCGATGTGCCGATGATCTGTACCTGCCACTCTGCACGGTCGATAGAACGATATCGGATATAGGCGCGATCTGCACGATCCTGCGTTACATCATTCGGCCGATACCGTGTTTTGAACAATGCTGAGTCGCGGGCAGGGATCGTGATGGCTTTATTCACCCACGGTAGCGGTGGATCAAGGACCGTAAGACGTCCACCACTCTGATCAACAAAGGTTAGTGAATCAATCGTTGCCGCTTGGTTGGACAGATTCACGATATAGACGGAATCTTCTCGCTCAGAACATGCGATCACGTTCTGTGTTTCGAGAACAAGCGGACTCGGGCGGAATGTTTGCAGAATACCCTTGCCTCGCAGATCGATACAGTCAACCGTGTAGCACCGTGTTTCGAACAAACACAGCCTATCGATATACACCAGTGAATCCGTTGGGCGGAAGGTTACCGGGATCACCGTTGAATCACCGGGCCTTATGCTCCGACCCGTTCCATTCAACAGGGCAAATGATTCGCCCCTTTCAACATAGAGTGCAACGTTGAGAGCATCGAATTTGCTGTTGTTTCGTGCCGTAACAGTGAGCGTTCGCTGTTGACCAACGATCACGTTGCCAAAGTCCACGAGGCCACTCACAGACCACTCTACCTTGTTGTCGAGACCACGTCCGGTTACATACAGTTTCTTCTCAACAATACATCCCTGGATCTTGGTTCGGATTACAATAGAGTCAAAGACTACGCCGGGCTGACGTGGCAAGAATCTCACGGCATTGGGTGGATAACCCGTTTTGGGATTCAGTGCGAACGGCAATCGGATACGATAGTGTGTAAAGTCTTTTGGTATGATGATCGTATCGATCTGGATGGGAGTGAGCGTCAAATTCTGCCACGTATAATTCTTGGGTGCACTCAAGAGTCCGGGACACGTGGGCTCAAATCGCAGTGTATCGATTCTGCTCTGTCCGTCCGTAGAACGAATAGAGATCACTTCTTGGGAACGACCTACGAGAGCCACTCGCAGTGGTGTGCGCTGACACTTATCGTCGGAAAAGATCTGCAGCGTATCAAGATAGTCTGCCGTTGTATCGCGTACAAGACAACGGACAACCACCGTTGTGCATTGTCCCGGAGCCAAGGTGAATGGGAATGTCACACCGATCACTCTGTATCCAAGGGGCTCCTTGGCCGCCATGTTGCTGATTGTGAGTGTGCGAGGTTGACCGATCTGATCCGATGTATTGCAGATCTGGATCAAAGAGTCGATGTATGGTGTGGTTGTACATCCAACCCATAACGAATCATAGGTGATCCTCCCACGCGAGATTCCGATCTCCGTGATACGATTGAGTTCAAATCGAATACGTGTGTTGGGAAGTCCACAACGGTTTGTTGGACGAATTTCGAGTGTGTCGATGAAGTTGCCAACATTGACTCCGCGATACGTGACCGTAACGGAGATTGGCACACCCGGTGTTAGCGTAATACTTGCCGGTACGATGGTGAAGTTCGCAGCTTCCGGACCACGCATAACGAGAGCTGCGGCACTTCCACATGCGGCGGTATCTGTCAACACAAACGTCCACGACTTCGTTGTGTCGCACTTGATCTCTTCAGTGATCGAGGTTGGACTTATACTGAGCGTCCGCGGAGCAACACGGGATGAGGCCTTATTTGATGCACCGGAACGTAGCTGACCTGTGTGGCCATTCCCTGTTGCGTCGCAACAGTTGTTGATGTTGTTAAGTGGTTCATTACATCTCAGGTAGGCGCGGAGTCCGGCCTCGTTACCGTTGAGCGAACGATCCTTCTGACAGTTAATCTCCGAAGCCGTAAGTACACGGTCCCACACGCGGATCTCATCCACTTGGCCAAGCAACGTGCGGTAGAGATTCTGATTATCAGCCATACCGTTAAATGAACCAATCAAGAGCGGCAGGTCCGGCCTGTCAAGGGGCTTCAGGTATTGTGCTGGATAGGTCGGATTGGATACCGGCCCGGCTGTGAGCGCTCCGTCGATATAGATCGACACACTTTGTGTTGCCCCATCGAAGACGGCAGCAACGTGGTGCCACCCGGAATAGAGCACTTGGGCACTAGCACGAACGATCGTATTGTCTACGCTTTGAAGAGTGGCTACATCACTATTGACTTCGAACGTTAACTGGTCGTTCTCGTCAATGTAGAGAACGAAGACATCATTGAAGTCGCTGTTCGGTCCCCATAAGCCGGCTAGGTATTGGCGTAGTCCGGCTTGACGGTCCACGCGCACCCACATCTCAAACGTCATGGCAGTTTGACGAGCCCTGACTGGATTTCTCAGAAGCTCAAGAAAGTGCGCATTCCGTCCACTCGTAACGCTAAACGTTACAGCTTGCCCAATACACTCCTTACGCGAATCACACGCAGGCGGAAACTGCGCCTGTACGGGCACAGAAAGCAGGCAACACGCAGAGAGAAGGAGAACGCGAATCCATGCGCTCATAGGCTGGTCCATTCTGGAAGTACTGACGAAGAACCGCCACCGCGGGCAAGGGTTACGGCACAGGTGAAAGATACGAACTCCGTAGTTTCACGCAGCCCTGTCGGTGTTATCTTTCGGGCATTGAAGTACACCTCAACGAGATCCCCGATATGCGTCTTTTGACCGTTGTTTTGGCAACACTTGTGGCCTGCGTTGTGCTCGCCCCTTCCCAGCTAAGTGCTCAATCTCCAAAAGAAATGGCCGTATTGCTCTCGGCCACTGTGGGAGATAAGCCCTCACCGCGCATTACGTTGCATTGGAATAGCGACGCCAACCAACAATTCGTGTATATCTGGCGAAAGACGAAAGAAGCTGCTGTGTTCCCTACTGAGATCCTTGATTCAGTCGTCGGCGCAGGCACACAATGGACGGACCAAACCGTGAAGACCGGTACGGCGTATGAGTATCGTGTGTTCCGCTATAACAAGAAACGTACGGGGCTCGATACTGCATCAAATACACCCATCTACACCTACTTCTACGGAACGGGCTACATCGTTAGTGGTATAGAAGCGCCGCCGGCCAGAAGGGAACGCATCCTTGTCCTTGTAGACTCAACGATGCAGGCGCCCCTTACGGCGGGGCTGGACATGCTTGCCCAAGATCTTGCGAATGAAGGGTGGGAGGTTACCGTTCGTAGCGTACCACGAGCAGAGGCACTTGACTCGGCGAAGGTTCGACGCGTGAGAGAGATCATCAAGGAAGAGTGGAATGCAGGTCCACGTGATCTTGGCGGACTGATCCTCATTGGCAGGGTCCCCGTCCCCTATGGAGGCAATATCGCACCGGACGGCCACCCGGATCATCAAGGTGCATGGCCTGCCGATGGAACATACGGCGATGTTGATGGCACCTACACGGATAACATCACAACGTCACCTACGAACGTACGTCCAGCCAATCGTAACCTACCTAAGGATGGGAAATACGATCAAAGTCAGTTCAGTACAGATGTCGACATACCGGTAGGTCGCATCGACTTCTTTGACATGCCGGCCTTTGCCAAGAGCGAGACGGAGTTGCTCCAACAATACCTAGCCAAAAACCACGCGTATCGGTCCAATACCTGGAACGTTGCTGTGGGTGGTGTGATCGACGACAATTTTGGGTCCTATGGCGAGGTCTTTGCAGCATCGGCATGGAGATCATTCAGCGTATTTGGTTCAGATACCACCGTGAGGGCCGGAGACTTCTTTACAGATCTTGCAGGTCCAACAACGATGTTGCTCGGCTATGGCTGTGGTGGTGGAACAGATGTTTCAGCAGGGGGCGTTGGGAATTCCACAGAGCTTGCATCCAAACCCGTGAATGCTGTCTTTACCATGCTGTTTGGCAGCTACTTTGGCGATTACAACACCACGAACAACTTCTTGCGTGCAGCCATTGCTTCATCCCCCAAGGTATTGACAAGTGCATGGTCCGGACGTCCGCATTGGTACCTCCATCACATGGCTTTAGGCGAGACCATTGGTTATAGCACACGCATTTCTCAGAACAATCGCACGATCTTTGGCAATCAGTTCGGGAATTACATTCCGAACATTGTTCAACAACAGAACGGACTAGCCATTGCATCTATCGGCGACCGTGGTGTTCACATCGCATTGATGGGTGACCCTACACTGCGTGCATTCACAAAGCCCGTTGCCGTTGTAGGAACCCTAACGGCGCAGACAGAATATCCCAACAAGGTCAAGCTCACGTGGTTGAAACCCGTGGGCGATGTACAAGGGTATATGGTCTTCCGCAGAATTGCTGGAGCACGTCGCTGGACGCCCCTTACTACCTATCCAATCACGTCAACTTCCTACCAAGACTCTCTGAGCAACGA
>DATGWS010000254.1:0-8823 GCA_035299365.1 Candidatus Didemnitutus sp. | reverse complement strand
GCCAGAGAACAGAGGCCCTCGTGGCTTGGGCCAGGGTACATGGACGTGGCGAGCCCCCTGAGATATTTACAATGTGGGGCTTCACACGAGCCTTGGGGCAACTGGTCCTACCGGACGGTCCGCGGATCATGCCGGACGCATCGATCGATATCTTGCTGCGGTACGCGGCGCATGCCGCACGAACCCGTCCGGGAGCTATCCGTATGCAGGCATCGCGTTTAGCGCGTTGGGCGCAGGAGGGCCTTTCACCCGGACTCATCCAGCAGCTTTCCGGACGAGTGGACGGATCGCGACGTCGTAAACATCTGCAGACGGTCTCGAATGTATGGTATGAGTTGCTCGATCTTGTTGGTAAACGTGCGTGTGACCGTGGGACGTACAGTTCGTTGGTGGCGGATGAGATTGCACGTCGAAGTACGTTTACCCTTCCACGTCCGTCTGGCGAGTCGATCAATCGATTGATCGTACTCGATACACATGGCGTGTCTTTTGTAGACCGAATGATGTTGCATGCACTGTGCAGATGTCAGTGGGATATTGCAGTCGCATTTTCACCGGAGTTGCCCGGTGTTGAAGACGGTGCCTCGCGCCGCTCACGCACGGATCATATGTGGTTTGTTTCGCACGGCTGGCTTAGCGCTCAGCCCAACTTCATCAACACTGAACTCCAGGCTGCCCCCGATATCCTTGTGCGCGCCTTCCCAACGCGAAGTGAGGAGGTAAGGCGTGCGTTTGCTATGGTCAAGGAGGGTGTTGCTCGCGGTATACCACTCTCCGAAATGGCGATCTGTATTCCCGGTGCGGTGGACTACGAACGAATCATTCATGATGTAGCCGCAGCAGGGGGCATTCCTGTTGACCTCGATACAGATCTCCCTTTGGCGTCGTCACGTACAGCGTCGGCAGTTCTTTCTGCGTGTACAGTGATCAGTGATGGTTGGCAACGTGGTGATGTAGAGCGGATGTTGCGCGACCCGTTTATTCGTGATGCAGTTCCAGACGTTGCACATCTCCTTCACGTTGCACGAGAGGATCGCATCGTTGGAGGTAAAGGTCCGCAGGGCTGGTATCAGCGATGTGAGAGACGTAGAATTGATTCCATGGTGTATGCGCGAGCTGACCGAGAGAATGCGGAAGAATGGGACAGAAAACGTATGCGTTATGAACGCGCATTGCGAGCGATTGTGTCACTGCGAGCCAAGCTCGACGTCGTGACGGAAGATGTAATGGACGCAGAACGATTTTCTTCAATCGTTCGAGATAACATTGGAACGGGGCTTGGGATTTTCGATGCTGCCGGTCAGTATGAGCGCACAAGCGTTTCTGCGATCGAGGAATCACTGTCTTCGTATAGGGCCGTTGCCAAAGACCATCGATTGCCACCGGTCCGATTTGCTGAACATGTTCGCGTATGGTGGACGCTTGTACAAAGCGTTCGAGTTCCGACCGAACGTGGAAAATCAACGGGACTCAGTGTGGTACGTCCGGCTGAACTCCGTGGACGAAGGCGAAAACTTGTGATCGCTGTGGGATGCGTAGAGGGTGAGTTTCCCCGCACACAGCAGGATATGCTCGACGAAGACCTCGTGCCCGGACTTCGTGAATCAATGGCTATTGAATCTATGGCTGATCTTGTTGCCTCGGTTTCGATAGATGGTATCCTCGTTTGTACCTATCCTGAAGTACTAGACGGATCGATGGTGCTTCCGTCATCGCTGCTCGACCGGGTACGTACGGTTGCAGACCTGGAAAACGAATGGACGTCGCTCGATAGGGGGCGCACTATCCTCCTGGACGAGAGAGATCTGCGTGTGCGAAGTGCACAGCCCCCTACGATGATCGTATCCCAAGCAGGAGAGGTGCGAAGCGGCCTTGATGTGGAATTGCAGGAGATGTTTGACCAAGACGTGAACAGGCCCGTGAGTCCATCTCGATTGGACGTCGTGATTCAATGCCCCTATAAATACCATGCACAAAAGACGCTTCGCATAGAAGACGATAGAGGTGATAGTGACTCGCAGATGACGGCGATCGAACGTGGTCTACTCTTGCATGAATTGGTGCAACGATTTTACCGTTCCTATCAGCCGCCTAGTGAACCGGACTTCCGGAGCGCAGAGTCGTTGGCAGAATGGTGTGTGGATCTGCGCACGAACACATTCGATGATCATTGGAAGAATCTCTGTGATGTGCTCGATTCGTTGTTAGGAGAAATGCGACCGGAGCACCTCTATGCAGAAGTTGAGCGAAGGGCACTTGTTGGAACAGACACGCGGGTTGGACTCCTCCGGCGTTGGTTAGCAACGGAGATCGAGTATCAAGTAAAGTCATCATTCTTGCCGGTGCTCTTTGAACTCGAGATTGAAACGGTGATCGATGTGCCGCTTGGAGATAGCGTCCAAAGGTCAACGGTGAAAACGCGAATAGATCGGATTGACATCTCCATAGTGGATGATGTGGTGGAGTTTGTTGTGAACGATTATAAAGCAAGTCTCCCCACAACAGCAACCAGGCCTAAGATCAATGCCGGCAAGGCAACGCAGATGCCAGTCTACCTGGCTGTAGTTGCAGAGTTCTTTCGTGAGAAGGGGCTCAACGCTCGCCCAGCAGCGGCGATCTATCGTATGTTCGGCACTGCATTGCGATCGCCAGAAAAATCCACCTATCAAGTCATGCTGGCAGATGTGAATTTCAAAATTCCCATTCGACGTATGGCTAAGGATCCGCCCCCTACTCCCTTGACCGAGCAAGTGCAAAACATCATTCAAAAGATATCTCCAGCAATCAACGATCTTCGTAGCGGATCGTATCCTGTGCGTCCATCAAAGGATGCTTGCACATATTGTTCATATCCGGCCCTTTGTAGAAGAGAGCATTGGGGCGTGGTTGAACAACCACTCGACGTAGAGAATACATCGTTATGACACGTACATCAGCCAAACAACTCCTTCCATCTGATCTTCGATGGAAATGTGCCCCGTCAAGCCTGCCATTCAAGACCTCTACGAAGGAACTGAAACCACTGGGCAGGATAGTTGGTCAAGAACGAGCCATTGAAGCGCTTGAACTTGGCGCACGGCTCAGGAGTCAGGGTTATAATATCTGGGCATCGGGAGTTGTTGGTACAGGTCGTATGACAACTGTTCGGCAGATCTTAGATGATATCAAGAATCACAAGGTTGCCCTGCATGACTTTGCATACGTGAACAACTTTCGTCAGCAAGAAGCACCTGTACTGCTACGCTTTGCTGCTGGCGAAGGCAGAATCTTTTGTCGCATGGTTGATGAAGCGCTTACCGTGGTACGACGAAGAATACCACAGCTCTTTGAAGAAGAACAGTTTCAGTCCGACCGCAAGGAAATCATCCAACGATATCAGGCGCGCGAGAAAAAATTGCTCGCTGAATTCGATACAAAAATCCGTCCGACCGGCTTTGTTGTTGGTCAGCTCCAAGAAGAAGATGGAACCTCTCGCACGGAGATCTTTCCGCTGATCAACGGCAAACCCGTTGCTATAGAAGAGTTGGACACGCTGGTCCAAGAAGGCAAGATGACGGTGGAAGCAGCGCAGGCCCTCAACGATGCTTACGCAACACATCGAGACGAACTCACGGAGATCGGTAGACGATCGATGCGGGTTATGGTGGACTTCCGCAAGGAGCTCTCGAAGCATGACCAAGCCGCAGTGGGTGTGTTGTTGAAGTCGATTTTTGAAGATATCCGTGGAAGCTTTCCCAGAGATCGAGTAACGGAATTCCTTAATGGGGTCACAACGCACATCCTGGAACGTCTCGAAGAGTATGTACGCGTGTATCAAGCAAAACAAGCTGGGATTGTGGACGAGGCAACGGAAGAACTTGCGCGACAATTGGAGCGCTTAACCTCAGTGAATCTTATTGTCGATAACTACGATGCTAAAGAAGCACCAATTATCGTAGAGACCGTACCAACCTATACGTCTCTCTTTGGGACGATTGAACGACGTGTAGATGCTCGCGGTTTTGCAGTGAGTGACTTTACACAGATTCGTGCCGGCGCCTTGTTGCGTGCTGATGGTGGGTTTATTGTTCTGAATGCAATGGACGTGCTCGTAGATCCTGCTATCTGGATGTCACTCAAGAAGGTGATGTTGTATGGACGGTTGGATATTCAGTCACTCGATTCACAGATCCAACTCAACAACCTCAAGCCTGACTATATCAATATTGACGTGAAGATCATTCTCCTTGGTGATCCGGCTGTCTATTTGGCGATGTGGGCTGCAGATGAGGACTTCCACAAGATGTTTAAGGTCCACGCAGAATTCGATGCCGAAACGAAACGGTCTGCAGAAATGATCAAGCACTATTGCGCCTTTATCTCGCAGATCGCTTCAGAAGAAGGACTTTTGCATTGTGACAGGGGTGCTGCTGCTGCCATCATCGAGTGGGCTGTTGCCTTCACTGAGTCAAAGCGAAAGATCACGTTGCAGTTCAGCTATGCGGCCGATCTCCTGCGTGAAGCATCGCATTTTGCCGCTCAGAAGCGCGCACGGATCATTCGCGCCGAACACGTGAAACATGCCATTGTTATGCGCCATCGCAGGAGCAATCGAGCGGACGAAGCAATCCGGGAGACCATTGCAAAAGGGACGCTCCTCATCGATGTACGGGGATCGCGGGTTGGCCAGATCAATGGTCTTACGGTCTACAGCAGTGGCATTGTCTCGTTTGGCAAACCAGCGCGGATCACCGCAACGGTCAGTGCCGGTAATGCAGGCATCATCAACATCGAACGCGAAGTACAAATGAGTGGCCCTATCCACTCCAAGGGAGTGCTCATACTTTCCGGCCTCTTGCGGTCTCTGTTCTCTCGCGCGCAGTCCATTTCCTTCACCGCCAGCATCGCATTTGAACAGTCGTACGGTGGAGTTGATGGAGACAGCGCATCAACGGCGGAAGTCATCGCACTCCTTAGTGCCATCTCTAACGTGCCGATCAGGCAAGACCGGGCGATCACCGGTTCCATCAATCAGAAGGGCGACATTCAAGCTGTTGGCGGTTTGAATGAAAAGATCACCGGATTCTTCGAGGTTTGTAAGGATAGGGGGCTCACCGGCAAACAAGGTGTAGTGATGCCGATCCAGAATGTGGACGACCTCATGTTGTCTGATGAACTCATTGATGCCGTCAAACACGGCAAGTTCTTCATCTACCCCGTGTCCAGACTCGAAGAAGCAGTTGAACTCATGATGGAATTGCCAGCTGGTAAGATCGGCAAGGATGGAAAATTTCCGGCCAACACCGTCTTTGCAAAGGTGCAAGCAAACCTCGATGTTCTCCACGAAGCCTCTCGCACGCGCTAGCGTGCGGGTTTTACCTCGACGTCAGTGCCTGAAGTGCCGAGTTCCGGTGAACATCATTGCAAGCCCCTTCTCATTTGCTGCGGCTATCACTTCTTCGTCGCGTACGGATCCGCCCGGCTGAATTATGCATGAAGCGCCCGCTTCGGCTGCTTGGAGAAGGCCATCGGCAAACGGGAAGAACGCATCTGATGCAACGGCACAACCAGTTAGGTCGATGCCGGCGTCTTGCGCTTTTCGAACGGCAATACGAGCAGAATCTATGCGCGACATTTGACCGGCACCGATGGCCAATGAACGGTTGTGCGATGCATACACAATGGCATTACTCTTCACGTGTTTTGCGATCTTCCATGCATACAGCATGGCTTGGCGTTGTTCGTCCGTTGGCGTCTGTGCCGTAACAACACGAAGGTCTGCCTCATTGAAGAGGATCGAATCCGTGTGTTGAGCCAGATAGCCCCCTGCAACCGATCGTAGGTCCATGGTCAGGGAGGACTGCAATAGTGCCGGATCTGCAACCATGAGTCTGCGATCCTTCTTCTTTGTAAGAATAGCCAGAGCATCGGTATCGAACCCCGGGGCAATGATCACTTCTGCAAAGAGTGAGTGCACCTCATTGGCATATGCTAGGTCCACGGTGCGGTTAACCGCAATGATCCCTCCAAATGGACTCACTGTGTCCGTAGCAAAGGCCTTGCGATATGCGTCAACAAGGTCGATGCCGGACCCAACACCACAGGGGTTGTTGTGTTTGACGATAACAACGGTTGGTTCGTCAAACTCTAGACAGAGTTTGGCTGCTGCGTCGATATCAAGGATGTTGTTGTACGAGAGCTCCTTGCCGTGGAGCTGACGGAAGATCTTGGTAAACGATCCGTACAACATGGCAGTCTGGTGCGGATTCTCTCCATATCGCAAATGTTGATCAGCACGTAAGGGAACGGCTGTTTCCGTCAGGAAATCAGAGTGGAGGTGCTTTGCAAAAAATTCCGAGATACATGCATCATAGTGCGCAGTATGGGAATATGCTTCCAACGCTAATTGCTGTCGGAAGGAAAGGGGCACCTCATTGTTCGATTCCAGGTGCTCAATCACAGATGTATAGTGTGCAGGGTTCACAACGATGGTGGTGAATCGGTGGTTCTTTGCAGAGGCTCGAACCATTGCCGGACCGCCAATATCGATGTTCTCGATGATCTCTTCGTACGAAGCGCCTTCCCGAGCAACGGTCTGCTCAAATGGATAGAGATTCACAAAAACGAGATCGATCTTCTCAATCCCATGCTCCTGCATTTGCTGTACATGGCTAGCGTCATCCATTACGGCTAGGAGTCCACCATGGATCTTTGGATGCAACGTCTTCACCCTGCCATCCATGATCTCCGGAAACCCGGTGATATCAGCCACCTTCACTACAGGAATGCCGGAATCAGCAAGGGTCTGTGCTGTTCCACCTGTGGAAACGAGTCGAATGCCCAAGCGGTGAAGTTCGCGAGCTAATTCAACAATGCCGGTTTTGTCGGAGACGGAGAGTAGAGCGGTCATGGTAGTGTGCTAGTGTGCTAATGTGCTAGTGTGCTAATGTGCTAATGTGGTGTGGAGCACTCGTGTTTTAGGAGGAGGCAAAGATACGGAGTGGGTATTGACCGATTGGTCGGTCGTTTGTAGTTTGGCGGTGTACTTCTTCTTCCTACTTCCTACTGTGGAGGTCCTATGGCAACGGCACTTGACAGGTCTGTAATCACGTGTGATATGGAGGGTGTAATCGACACCTTCAGTGATGGGGCTGTGAATATGTTCGGGTATGACCGGATGGAGACGGTAGGGAAGCTGCGTGTTAGTGCGTTCTCTCCCGGACAGATCGTTCTGCAGAATCTTGGAACGTGGCTCTCCACGGCAGTTCGCGAAGGCGAATGGTTGGGCGAGACAAACTTCATTCGGAAGAACGGTGAGGTGTTTGGTGCAAGAATTCGCATTACGCCAACCTTCAAAAACGGAGTTCAAGTTGGGTATTGTGGTGTGACAGAAGAATTGGATGTTATTGTGGACGTTCCAATTCGTACAACTACCAAGGCCATCACGTGGCTTGTTATCACAAGAGCTCCCTTCCTCACTGCGGCTCTAACACCGGCCTTCATTGGTGTTGCCTACGTTGGTGGTGTGATAGGACTTGATATTGCATGGATGTATGCAACTCTTGCAATTGTGGGTGTTGCCTTGCTGCACCTCGCAAGTAATGTATTCAACGACTATTTCGATGTGAAGAGTGGCACCGATCAAGCAAACACAAAATATTTCGTCCAATATTCTGGTGGCTCACGTGCCATCGAGATGGGGCTTATCGATCTCAATGGAACGCGCAATGTTGCCATTGGCCTCGCTGCCCTCGCCGTTGCAATAGGTATCTACCTCACCTATGTAGTTGGTATCGGAGTGCTCCTCATTGGTATAAGCGGTCTTGCACTTGGCTATTTCTATACTGCTCCGCCACTGAGACTCGTAGCTCGAAAGGGGCTTGGAGAGATCGTGATTGGAATGGCCTTTGGTCCGCTCATCACTCTCGGAATGTATTATGTCTGCACCGGATCGTACTCGCTCGACGCATTTCTTGTAGGAATACCCACCGGACTACTCACAACAAACATTCTGCTCATCAATCAGATACCTGACGCCGAAGGCGATGCAAAAACAGGAAAGAATCACCTCGTCGTCACTTACGGATACCGAGCTGCCGTCTGGTTCTACTTGCTCTTCCTCTCATCATCGATTGGCGTAACCACATGGCTCGGCTTTTACCTCAACAAGCCCCTTCTCTTTGCCGTAGCACTTATTGGACTTGCGTATGGCGGATGGATCGTCTCCTATATGCGTCAACATTTATACGATCGCACCCTCGTCAAAGCAAATGTCAGTACGATCTACCTCCAAATCCTCTTTGCCTCCCTCTTCGCCCTCTCTCTCCTCTTCTAACACTCTAACAATCTAGCACTCTAGCAATCTAGCACTCTAACACTCTAACACCACTTCGTCGATAACGTGAAAGCTGCCACATGCAACAGTTGGCCCGTGTGAAACAGCGGCCTTGAATGCATGTGCAACGCTTGAGTGTGCAACAGCATTCATGATGCCAAGCGAGAGAGCAAGGTTAAGAAGCTCTTCAACTGGAAGTGCGCGTCCAATTGTTGGTGCGCAGAGGTGAATTGTGTGAGCAAGTGGGGCAATGTTTTCGAGCATGCCGGCAACGTCTTTGTCAGACATAGCACCGAACACTACCTGCATACTGTGGGGAGCCCTGCCTGAAGCAAAAAGTGTCTCCCTGAGCGCACTGATGCCGCCTGGATTGTGCGACACGTCGATCACTGTGAAAGGATCCGTGTTGATCATATCGCAGCGACCGTAGAGTCCGGAGGTTTGCTTCACTCGGAGCAGGCCTTCTCGAACATGAGGCTCTTCAACAAAATACAACTCGCAGATTGCCG
>DATGWS010000253.1:0-8669 GCA_035299365.1 Candidatus Didemnitutus sp. | reverse complement strand
TCCTTTAGTCATCGAAGGTGTCCAGGCCATAATCCAACAACTGAGAATGCCAGAGGCGGATGTAGCCATTCTTGCTACCTACGAGCACTTGCAGGTGATTCGCGAATACACTCGTGATCGGGCGTTAGCGCTGGCTGGCGCAGCACTCATTACGACATCGCCGGGTCTTGACCTGCAGAGGGCTTTCTTTTCCGAGCCTCACGGAGCGATTCCCTTCACAAAGGGTCGCTCTGGACGCACCATCATCGTTTTCATCAGCGATCTGCATTGTCCAAAATACAACCTCGATTTCGATGCCTTCACCCTCGAATGCCAGAAAAATAGGCTAAGTGTATCATCGATCCTTCTAGGAACAACGGACTATACGGGAATCTTCAAGAGCATGGCTAGTGCAACCGGAGGAGTTGTACGTGAAAGTGTTTCTAATTCTGCTGATTTCAAGATCGCGATCGAACAACTTTGGGAGGCAGTGTACGGCGATTGTGTCATCGAATGGACTGCGCCATACACGTGCGATCAAATTCACGACATCACCATAGAGCATAAACCAACTACCCAACGAAATAGATACACATATGTCATACCATGGTCACGGGTTGTCGATTGGTCCGTAAAGCCACGTTTTGTCCGTACAAAACAGAGCGCGGCGGGGACAGTTATCGATACTCTTCTAAGGCTGCAGTCGCGTCTTAGCCAGCTTCAGATAACAAGTGTAGAATGTGATCGTCCCGAAGTTGTGCTAACACCGAGTGCAATGGTCATCGATACCACGGGCATGCTGACTGTTCGGGTGCAATGGACAAAACAATCGGATGCTACGGAAAAGGCGACTATTACGATCAAGACAGATTCGTGCAGCTCAGTTTCTGCAACGATAGTCTTCGTTGGTCTCAACGATAGCACAGCAGCGAACCCCATTCAGTTACTCATACCGAACGGTGGTGAAGAATACATCGGTGGCACGATGGCCGAGATTTCCTACGATGGTGTACCTGATTCGACGGTTGTCCGGGCCTCCATCAGCATTGATAATGGAAAGAGTTGGCAGAGTGTGGCGTCGGGTACCGGAGGGAAGCTTCCATTGAGGATTCCAACAACCCCAAGCGATTCGTGCTTAGCACGAATTCAGTCAACAGTAAGAGGTACGCTGCGCGGAGTAGATTCGATATTCACCAAGAATAGGCATTACAGTGGGACCACCAGTTGGTATTTGGATCCATTGGAACGATGGATACTGGTCTCAACCAATAGGCAGAACATTGAGGTTCACGATGCAAGTACCATGACGTATCTGACTGATCTGCCATTTGACTCATTTGTTTTTGGAAGTTTTGGCAGTCCAGACGATGGATCCTTCATTGTTTTTAGTGTGAACACTCCTGAGATACTGATGCTCGATACTACAGCCTTTAGCGAAATCCGACGGATGACACCCAAATTAAAAAGGGGATACTGTCCTAAGATTGACGTGACACCAACCGGGGAGCGAATTCTAGCATTGGAAAATCTCGGAGGGTACTACACTGGGTTGACAGTGTACGATAAGAGTGGCATGGTGATCATAGACACAATGATGAACTGTAATGATGCAATCATCGACCCGTCAGGTAAAATCCTTGTATGGGTTGAAGATAACAAGGCGGTTCACTACAACATTGCGACTGGCAAGTTCGCTAATTACTATGCTACAATCCCCAACAGTCTCCATTTTAATAAAGTAGTGCTTTCCAAAGACGGCGTATATGCTGCGATTGCAACCTATACGGCGGAATCTTACCGTGTACCTGCAGAATTTTTATTGATTGACGTTGCTTCTGGCGTCGAGCTTGCGCGCAATACTCCTATGCCATACTTGCCGGATGATAGATTCACTCATCTTCAGTTCAGCCCAGACAATGAGAAGATTATAGTCGGTGGTCCTTCATTGGTCTCGTTGGATGTACACTCGCTACAATTACTAGATTCAGTTAACTGGGTGCTGACTACTTCAAGTCGAGACCGTTTTGTCAATAGTTTGGACATTTCGAGTGACAGTAGGTACATCGCCTACACTACATCGAGATCCGACTCATTGTTTGTTAGAAGTGTTGATGATCTTGAACTCGTTGCAAGCACGAGAACTACATACCTCGCTGATCACAGTGGCGTAAAGTGGAGTGCAGATGGCGCGCACCTGTACGAGGCATACGGAGCCATGCCGTATAGCGTTGTCAAATACGAGTTTGCCGTGATTGATCCTAGTGTTTCAATTGACGAAAGTGACAGCCTGTGGCGCATCATTTCTCCCAAGATTGATTTAAGGACTTCACTTGTCGACATGGGAAGAGTACCGGTTGGGTCTACGAAAGACTCCATCGTTGCCAGTGTGTTATGTAACAGCGGTGATGCCCCTTTACAAGTGACCGGCATCGATCTTTCGAGTGGGAACCGAGGAGACTTCAACATACCTGTAGGTGGTGGAGCATTCACACTTGCGCCAGGAGAATGTCGTGATATCATGGTTGAGTTCATGCCGATGGTCGACAACTATCGAGAAGTGCGTGGAACGATCAAAACAACCATTGGGTCGCTTGTCGATACGATCATCATATTTGGCAATGGTATTCGGGATAAGGTTGAACTCACTGCAGATATTATAGACTTCGGTCGAATTGCGGTCGGCTCAACCAAGGATACGCTTGCAGTACCAGTTGTTAAAAATGCGTGTAGCCAGGTTGTTAACATTGAATCAGCTGTGCTGACAGGTCCGGACGCATCATCCTTTTCAATTCTGAATTTGCCGGTAACAACTCCTCTTGCAATCGACTCCGCCTTACGAGGATCTATTCGGTTTAACGCACTGCGAGCAGGAAGGCATAGTGCTTGGATCGAGCTAAGACACAATGGTCCGCTTGGCTTTATGAGAGTACACCTGTTCGGAGAGGGTGTTGCATCGGTACCGATGCTGATCGGGATAGATACCATTAGTACATTATGTGCTGCGACCGTTGATACGGCTATTCAACTCTTGAATGCAGGCGAGGGAAGACTCGTAGTCTCGGGAATCACTGTTGAAACGCCCGTTGGATACCAGGCATTTTCGCTAATCGATATGCAATCGTTACCGATTGTCGTGTGGCCAGGAGATACGGCAAATCTTAGAATTCGCTATGCTCCGCTCGGTGCGGGCAGCCATATGAGCAATCTCATACTATCGGGTCCAGGCAAACTTCCCATCGATTCAATAAAGATTCCATTACACGGTCAATCACTGATCAACGGCGTTGAGTCTTTCCCGCCAAATCTACGGGTAGTGGGCAAGACTGTACCGGAAGTCATCGACACGAGCATTTCTATTCAAGTAAATTTCTCGAATGACGTCTATATCACACCATCCGTAACAGGGCAAGGTGTTGCCCTGATCGATCCAATGCCATTCACAGTGAATGCAAGTGACGCTGAGTTTGTCATTGCGCTTCGCTGCACAGTGCCGGATATCGGGACCTCGATGGCAAGTGTTGAACTTCTCACAACAGCGTGTAATGGTGCGTTATCCATTCCCATTGTTGTGGTCTCTCCAAACCAACCACCTCCGGTCGGGGATACTTTGTGGTTGTCCACCGAACGTGTTCGAGTGCATGCCGGTGATGTATTCATGCTGCGTACCACTGCACGTGTTACACCTTCGCTATTGCCGAAGCTTACCGGTACGACGCAGTTAGACCTCACGTTCAACGCAAGTATTACACTACCACGCACAGCTCAAGGTGCGATGATGCTGAACGGATATGATGCAACCCTTGCACATTCGATGACTGCTTGGAGCGATCCGCAGGCAACAACGCAGGTTATTGACATTCCATTCAGGGGGCTTCTCGGCACCGACAGTACAACACGCGTGCTGCCAACGGTAAGGGGCTTGCCACAAAACGTCACCGTCGTAACCGATACGGGCTCGGTTACGATTCTCGATCTCTGTAAAGATGGCGGCAGGCTCCGTACATTCGATCCGACAGGTCTAGCACGTCCGATTATCGTCCGCGATGGTGATATCATACGTGTAACTGTGTCGAACAGGATGTCCATAGCATCACGCATCGTGCTGCTCGATATCCGTGGAGCATCTGTTCCAATCGATGTCGACACCGATTCCGCCAATGAAATAATTGAACATGAGATCGATCTCTCAACGATTGCCAGAGGACGGTATCAGTTGCTGATCGTATACGGAGACAAACTCGCGAGCATTCCGATTGTCCGCTAGTGCTAGTTGGAATTCCGCCTGCGTTGATCATCTCAACCAGTGTGGCGGTTAAAACATGAGATCGCCCTCTAACGACTTGACAACCGCAATCTAGCATTGGGTTTCGCAAGTTAGTCTGCCATTGGATGCGGTGGTCGTTTACGTGCGGAATGATGTAGTCAACGCGAGCAGAATCTCCATTATCTCCCAGTCGCGTTCCATTGATTTGCAGTCCAGTATGGTTTAATCTTTGGTTGTTAGAACTGTTAAGACAAAGCCGTTTCCCATGCCATATGGGCGAAACTGCTCTTCGACATGATCTCCAACTCTATTGTTTGCACCCATAGAACATACTGCTCCCGTACTTATCAAGTTGATCCAGCCTATGTCAACGTACGGCTGAAACTCTTCCCGTGTTACTGTATTCAATACGACTGGAATTGAACGTACCGCATTCGTAGAGAGACCAACACCCGCAAAGCCTAGGGCCCGCTGCAAGAGATCTTCAAGCTTACTTTTCGTTGGGACCCTTTGGTTCAATACATCCCAAATCTGATGAATCTGTTCAGTATTAATCGTACCTAAACTATGCGCAAGAGTATTGATCTCTTGTTGAACTGCATCCTCAGAATATTCTATAGCTAAGCCTAATGGTGGGAAGGCAAGAGCTAGAGCCTTTAATGCAGTAACAGCCAACTTACTCCCTTTTGGTTGCTGGAGACAATAGTTCAACTTTTCAATGATCGCTTCTGCATCAGGATTCATAGGTATTCATTCAGTTGAGTGGTGCCTTTTATGACAATTGGAACGTTTAAGAGAAATGGAGATTCCTGCTGCCCTTCCCATCAAAATCCGCGTTGCCTTAGCCACTTGAGAACGCACTCCAACGCCTTGACACCTGCAATCTAGCACTGGGTTCAGAAAGTCAGCACGCCGTCAGATGCGGTGGTCAGCTACGTGCGGAATGATGCGGTGAATGCACGCGGAATCTCCACTCAGCGCCTCATCACCTGTCATCGGTCATTAGTCATTTGTAATTAGACACTACCTCCTCACCACCCCCACCGTCCTCACCTCCACTGGCGTCGAAACAACCACGCGGTACGTACCCGCCGGAATGTTCAGCATCTCGAGGGTGTGCGTATCGATGCTACGTGATGTTGATGTCCGTGTCGTGGTGCTCGACATCACTCTCTGACCCAATGCGTCGATGAGATCGATGGTAATCGTGCCGATGGTTCCGACATCTACAGCAACCGTGAGGTTGTCGGATGTGGGGTTGGGGTAGGCCTTTACGGACAACTCCGAGCCAACCCGCAGACCGCTCATGTATCCCCTGCCGCAGCCGGTGATGGTAAGGAGGCCCCCTTTAGAAGAGCTGTCTGTACAAGCGCCGAGGCCGGCAATGGAAAGGATCTGTACGTCCACGTTCGATGTGCTGTCATCATCGATAAGGGGCAGACCTTCGATGTTGAGAAGGGGCTCTGTGGTGCTTGTGAGGGTTGTAGTTGGGACTGTGAGTTCGAATTGACTCATATCCCCTGCTACACCCTGTGTGCTTGGGGTGAGCGTTACGCCGGTGCGGGCATCGATGAACTTCTCGACCTTGATCGAGCGTGTCTTGTGTGTTACACGCAGAACGATGGATCCAAGAGTTGTGCCGACGAACTGCTGTGGAGCGATGATGTTCACATTCAACGTTGTTGTGCCGTTACCGATGTCGACCGTGGTGTCGTTGAGGGATGCCGTGAGTGCGTTGGGCGTGATGCCGCGGATCCACGACTCCATCGTCGTTGCACAACCAACGGAGTCTTCTTCCGTGATCGCAATGCGGGACGAGCCGGGCTGGGACGGTACGGTGATCACTTTGCCGGTTGAAGAGACAACCACGACGGTGTCACCGGCACATACAGTGGTGTCCGTGGGCGTGACGGTAAACTGTGGCCTTGTTCCAACCTTGATCTCGTGTACGACGGTGTCCGTGCATTCGCCTGCACCTGGGAGAGTTGCGCGGTAGACGGTGCGGCGTGTAGGTAGAACAGTGACGGACTTCCCTGTTGCAAACGTTGCACTAGATTCATCGAGCCACATGATGTCGGATTCATTCACTCCTGACGGAGCTGTACACACAAGCGTGATGGGTTGTCCATCGCATGAGATGTTATCGCCTGCAACCGTCAAATCATAGTCCGGACGCAGCGTAACGGTCACGGTGTCGGAATTCGTGCATCCATTGCTGTCAACACCAACCACCACATACTGTGTTGTTTGTTGAGGTGTTACCGTGAGTGATGCGCCAATACCCACGGAGCCCCCTCCTTCATCAAGCCAGGTATACGTGCGAGCACCCGTTGCTGAGAGGCTTACTGGACTTGGTCGACAGATCGTAGTGTCACCGCGTGCAACAACGGTGGGAAGGGGCAAGACTGTCACGATGATCGTCTTGCTACGAATACATCCGTTAACTCCGCTGGCGTTGATCGTGTAGGAGCCGTTTGTCCGTGCGATGAAGGTGGCCGTTGGACCATTGGTTGTGAGGGATGGATCGACGGGATCACTTGACCAGTTGATCCTCCACGCATCTGCAACATCGGCAGTGAGTGTTACGATAGAGCCGATGCACACCGCTGTGTCGCGGGCAAGAGATACTGTTGGCGACGGAAGTACACGGAACGTTACACTAGTTGTATCGAGGCAGCCAAACACTGTTTCGACGATCGCCGTGTACACTCCCGGTGCTTCAACTGTTACGGTAAGTGTATTACCAGTGCCGATCGGCGCAGTCGTCACGTCGGTTCCTACATACCACGTAGCTGTCACCCCACCCGTAGCTGATACCGTTGCTGTGTCACCAGCACAGACGAGAGGGGGCGTTGCAGAAGCCACCGCATTTGGTTTTGGGTGCACGTAGACCCACGACGATACCGGCGGTTGTGCGTCCGAGCCAACGTACATCGTGGCAGTTGCCAGATATGCGCCAGGTGATGCATAGTAGTGTCGACCTGTTTTGCCATAGCCAAGATTCGTTGGTGAAGTGGCATCACCATAATCCCAACGAACAGAGTCGGTTATAAAGCCCCCTGCAAGAGGGATTGACATCGTATCGCCAACGCAGACGTCTTGCGAGAGAACCCGAAGTTTGTCGCTAAGCGTTGTGGCCATGACAAACGGGAAACCCTCGCCGCAGAAGGTACCAGGAAGAAGATTCACAGCAGTCTTCGTAAAGCCACAGGCAGGGCCCGGGGCATTAGGATTCTCAATGCGGGATACGAACGGCAGACCGCGCTGGGCGATATAGATCTTTCCATCCGGAGCTAGTTGGAGTCCGCCAAACCGATTAGTATAACTCATCGGAACGATCACCTGTTTCGAAGCGCGGATCGCATCTGCTGTAGGCAAAGTAATGTCGTATTGAACTAGTTCGCCTCGTGCGGAGTCGGGGTTGAAGTTCTTGTAGTCTGGATAGTCCCCAATACCGTTGTATTGAACATATGTGATGTACAGTCTTTTGCTGTCATTCGAGAACTCGAGACCTAAAGGACCATCTAGATAGTTAAGCTCAAAATAGTCAAGGAGAGATTTGTCCTTCCAATACGTTGGATCGGAAATCTCTCGTTCATTTGTCAAGCGCCCAGTTGATGCATCAAAATCAAACAGGCCGATTCTTCCTCGCACGCCTGCGACAAAGGCGACTTGGCGAGCATCAGGCGATACTTTGAGTTCTCCAACATATTCATTCGGAGAATACTCAAGACTATAGTCTACGAAGCCTCGAATGAGCGAAAAGGGCGACCTGACTTTTGCAGAAGTATCTATTCCGCTGTTGGTGACAAGGAATGCCCAGACCTCTTTCGGATGCATGAGTGGCACAATGAGCCAGTAGTCTCGACCATTGGTATGCGGGACCAGTGTTTGCGCTGCTGATGCTTGGTCCTTTGTGGGATTGCCACGAACGAATGTCCGAACCAGTACACTAGGTGAAACTGTTATTGCTCCACTTCCATCATTTCCTTGAAGATCCAACTTATGAAGTGTTACCGCACCATTCTGGATCTCAATTCTCTCTGGGGAGATGCCCCCGGAGCCACTACCGGAACTTTGATGCGATTGGACACTATACGCATACCGATTGTCACCAGGAAGACGGAAGAAAATTGACTGTGGCAGGTTGTAGGGCTGGCTTGGGTATACATCCCACTTCCCACCCTCGAATGAAACCGAGTTGCCTTGTGGATCAATGCATCCCTTCTCGAGCATGAAACAGAGTGCCTCGCCGTTTCCTCTGTGTAGAATACCAGGCGCTATATATGACGTGTCCACCCATGATATAGGACGAGGCCCTGTGGAATTGAATTCAATGCCAGCACGAGCGCCGAAGTACCAGAGGCGGGTGGCGCCTTGGGCGTGCAGGCTCGTGTTAGAAAAAACGACAAGGAAGAGAATAGGT
>DATGWS010000252.1:0-9525 GCA_035299365.1 Candidatus Didemnitutus sp. | reverse complement strand
GCAAGGGCCGGAGTGTTTCTTACGCGTGATGTATGGGTGAACGACTCACTCATTATCAACGCTCACCTCTTCACGGAAGAGGATGACACCACACGTCACACGCTCTACTACACCTCGCAGAAGGACCCGGTCTATGGTCCTCGTTGGCCTGAGATCAATGGCACCATGGAGCGCACGAATCTCGTGGTTGGCCGTCCAATGCGGATGAATCACGAGTTCGCCTCGTTGAATATTCCACGTACTAACGATCAAGGGGCTGTACGTAGTATTCGTTTGCGGATGAAGCCAAAGACAACTGCTTTGCCCCTTGACGACATCTTGTTCAAGGTCGATCGCTTTATGCAGTTCACGGCATTGACTAATGTAGGTGATACGGTGCCTGACAGCACCTATGACATGACGATGGAATGGGGCTGGCGTGCTCGGAACGATACAACTTTCGAATCGCCCAATGTTATCGAAACAATTCCGATACTCAGAGGCAGGGAAGACCAACTAGTCCTCCTTCGGTACATCGACGGTAGCTATCAACCGTATGGATTCTCGCGCACTCCAACAACTCGTAGTAACGATCCGTTCGGCATGTGGCAATATTCATCGTCGCAGTTCATTCGTGCAAGTGGTGATTATGCAATCGGACTTTCAACCGGACCGATCTGGGTCTTGAACGCGCGCGTACTTTTGGAAGGTGCAATGCGTTCAACAGGTGATTCGATTGCGCCTATAATGTCAACCGACCTTGCACAACGTGGCCTTGTCCCAACCGTTGCTCCTCGCATCTATCCGTACTCACTCGATAACGTGCTCATTGGTGATACAGCCATCGCCATCGGCGACAGTATCGTTGACTGGGTAACCGTTGAATTCCGTAACGATGCTTTCTCCAATGGCACTCCGGTGTTGATCGAAACTGTCTTGCTTACAAAGGACGGTAGACTCCTCGATCCGTTTACACTGCGCCCACGCGTTATCTCGGGAATCTCTGCCGGACTCTACCACTTGGCTGTACGTCACCGCAACCACCTTTCGATCATAACAGAAGATCCGGTGCTCGTAGACAGGTCAAACGTTCGGACCACAGTCGACTTCACCAAAGGAACTGGGCTAGTAGGGGGCGCGGCATCACTACGCCTTATCTCCACCTATGAAGGTAGACGGTTCTTCGGCCTTGCTGCAGGGAATACCGATGGTGGTGATCCTAACATTCGAGTAGCGGAATCAATTGACCGTGGTGACATGGATCGCATTTGGATCAATCGGCAGCTAATCGATCAATACAGCATTTTTGACACCAACCTCGACGGAGTAGTAACCACTCTCGACTGGAACTATTCCTGGAACAATCGCCTGAGAGACAACAGTGTTGTCCCGCGTTGATCGGTATCGTCGCATCATTCTAGCGTTCATGGTTGTCATGATCGCTGTTCTGTCATACACTCCACTGTACGCGCAGACACCACTGGGTCACGTGATCCTTCGCCCCTTACTCGACCCTCGACCAGATACATCAACATTTGAGATCTGGCTGAAGAAAGTTGATCCGCAGTGGGACTATGTTGCAAATGGCACGTTCCGTATTGAGGTACCAAGTCTTGCGTTGACAGGCGGCATCGATCCGGCAGTGCACTCGTTTTCGTATGAGAACGCCTCATCGCAACTCGCACCCCTTGGTCCATATCTCGTAGCCAATTCGTCGGTCTATCACCTCGAGCCCGAGGTTTTTGCACAACGAATGAGTGTGATGCTCCTGTGTCCAGATTCCGTTGACGACTGTACACGCTTATCGAACGTTGGAGATTCGTTGCTTCTTGGTCGATTCACTCTCTCAACGAAGGATGGTTCCTTCCTGAGCGATACCGTTACATTCATCGCAGACGATCGTCAGCTGGCAATGGCTTTTAAGATCGATCATGATAGTGTAACTGGTGTAGGGTTAACTCGAAATGAGTGGTATGTAAAGCACGACAACGTCCCTTTCGGATCCAATGTGCGATACATCTCCGAGCCGCCACCACCAGACTCTTGCAACGGTATCTTCGATTTTCGTGGAACCTATCTTGGTGATCTACAGGTTGAGTTGGGATTCGATGTAACCGATGAACACTGCTACAAAGGTTACTGGATAGAACGTGCCCTATTGAATCCGCGCGATCCAACGAACTTGGTGTTTCAGCCCCTTCCTAGATTGAATTATAACGTCGATAATTCGCTCAGGTCGTGCAGGTGCCTCCGGCCACAATCACGTAGCGGCTATCTCGATTCTGTTCAATTCCGTCGCGAACAATATGCCTATCGTCTGATGGGTGAGTTCCAGCAGTATTATGGTGGCGACACCGTTGCCATTGACACGATCTTCATCCGTGTTCCCAACGCCATCATCTCTAATGCTGTACTGTTGGAGAACCCATTCTCGAATGGAACGGCTGTACGGTTCAATATTGATGACCGTGTTCGTTTGACGGGGAGCGTATTCGACCTTGGTGGAAGACTCATAGCCAATCTTGTAGACGAAGGTGGTACGCCCATCATCGACAGAGACTATCCAAAGGGTGTTGCCTATTTGGCGTATTTCCGTGCTCCGGCAATTGCTTCGCAGGGTCTATATAACATCGTGCTAGTTGCCATCCCGGTTAACGACTCTTCCATTGAAGAGCAGTCTCGTGTTGTCCTCAAGGGGCAACTCATACGATGATCACTAAACAACCATATCACATCCTCGTATTGGTAATGTGCATCATTGTTGCCATCTCTGTAGATGTGAAGGCGCAGTTGATATCCGGTTCATCTACTGAGGGCATTGATATTCCGTTCGATACTCTGCGACTAAAAGAAGAGTGGTGGATAGGTGCTTCTGTCTCAGCACACTATGCAATGGGCTTTGGCACATTAACCGTTCAGTATGTGGGAGGCACGGCACCTGATGCACCTACGCTGTCGGCTCAGACCCAGGGCGGATTTGGATACGGTGTGGCCATTGCGCCAAGCATAGAATACCGATCCTACAACAGCCCCCTAGGATTAATGCTCAATCTGGGTGTTGACTACCGGTATGCCACGAGCACATCTACAACCCCTGTATCAAATGGCATCTATGCCTACAATGCAACGTTTGAATCCAACTCGTCCATTCTCTATGGCACGGTAACGCTCCTCGCCAAGTATAGTCTTGGCAGCAGAGGATTTTTTGTGATAGGGGGCCCCTTCCTTGACCTTCCACTCAGCTCAAACTCCTATATCTGGCAGCATGAGCTATTGCCACCAGATGAGGTAGTGGGGGAAGAACCGGGATTTCCGAACACCAGCATCAAGTTTGCCACTACTCCCGATATGCGTCCACGGGTAGGGTTCCAGATAGGTTTTGGAACGGATATTATGACGGGCCTTTTCGGTTATACCAGTCAGCTTGTTTCGCCCTTTATCTTGATTCAAGGGGCTACCCCGGTTGTCTCTGACCCAACAGCCTGGAATAGCTTGATGTTCCGTGGTGGGGTTATCTGGCGGGTCGGTTTGTGAAAAATTCACTATGAACTCCGCGAATCATATCGTAAAATTACGCAAGTAAAAACAACTCATGGAAGAGCAATGAATAATCTGAGTCTAGCCATAATGCTTGTTGCAATAATGCCAATATTGGCAATTGCCCAATCATCTGAGACTTTCAGCACGATCAGGCTAGAGGATGAAACAACGGGAAATGCCATAACGTTGTCGCCTTCTTCGCTCACGTCCTCATACCAGTTAACATTTCCTGCCTCTGTGCCATCAATAGGGCCTGCTAGTGTTGCTCTGGTCTACAACCGGTTGACGCAGTCCACGTCATTCAACGCACTGCCTACTCTGAATCTCCTACCACAGCAGATCGGCTATCTCGATGCGGATGGCACCACGATTCGTGGATCGTCAGGTTTGGTGTGGGATACAACCGCTACACAGCTGCAACTTCAAACAACAACATCGGGCACCTTGCTGTCCGTGTTGCGCACGCCATCTACTACGATGCCGGTCGCAACTTTTGTAGGAGGCAATGTTGGCATAGGAACAACAACTCCAAACGTGGCCCTCGATATCGATGGAGATATGGCCATTCGAGAGTTGAACTATACAACAGCAATTGCAGCTGCTGTCAACCATAACTTCGATTTCGGTAATACAAATCGTGCTGGCTTTGTTCGACTTGCTACAGCGTTGGCTGCCGGACGGACCTTTACCGGCTTCGTAGGTGGTAGGAACGGCAAGGAACTTGAGATTCTAAATGTTTCAGGTCAAGTGATGACCTTGGCCAACGAGTCCACAGGATCAGTAGATACAACAAGGATCCGCACTGCAACAGGTGCAGACTTGGACATCCCGGCTCAGGCATCGATCAGATTACGATATTCTGCAGCTGAACAACGTTGGCGGGTAACGTCTATGTCGCCCGTGATCGTCCAAGCCTTTACAAAGTTTGCAGACGTGGTAGCCGCCGGAGATACAGAGATCCCTGTGAACTCCGCGTCATATATCAAGGTGACGAATAACAGCGGCAATAAGAACGTTACCTTCCCGAACGGAACGATTGTTGGACAGATCGTGGTAGTGCAAAATTTAGGCCCAGATCGCATTACGATCACAGGAGCTAACATCACCATCACGCCGCCGTCTGATAAGGCCGACCAAGGTGATGCATTGTTCTTTGTGTGGGATGGTGCAGACTGGCAGCTGATTGCACGCAAAACCTGACAACAATTACCGCAGTAGATGCAGTACAAAGGAAGCCCCTTTACCGGGGTTTTCTCTATAGCTGATCCGTGCACCCATGCGCGAAGCCATACGTTGGGCTAGATAGAGTCCAAGTCCGAGCGACTCTTCGCCACCTGTAGTTTTTGCCCCGAGAGTAGCATACTTCGTAAACAGGAGATGTTGTTTTGCTGGGTCCACGCCGGGACCATTGTCGCAAACACAAATGAAAGGGGCTCCATCTTCTTCATTTACACTAAGTGTAACTGTAGAGCCGGCCGGGATGTACTTCAAAGAATTTGTGATGAGATTATCGATGATTGCATCAACAATTGACGCATCACCGGTTGCCCATATGTTGGGCTTACCAATCTCGATACGTAACGTAATTGATTTAGCAACAGCGCGAGTTGTGTGTCTGTCGTACGCTCGTTTTGCAAGAAGTGTTAGATCGAGTGGGTTGATAACGAGCCCCGTTGACCGTCTGTCAGTGCGTGATATCTCCAGAAAAGCGTGCACCGTATTCGACATCCTCATCGTAAGAGTGAGGAGGTCATGGCAAAGTGAGAGCACATCTGTTTTATCAAGAACATCATAGTGACTGATGATCGTTTGCAACATACCTCGACTATCGCCTAGGGGGTTGCGAAGGTCATGAGCGGCTATGGCCATGAACTCATCCTTTTCTGCAGCTAGATCGCGCAACTCGGCATTCACACGCTGCAGGTCTTCTAATGCCTGAGAGAGTTCAACATTGCGGAGTCGATAGATCTCCTCTTCTTTTTCCTTCCGTTCTCGGAATCGAGATTCCTGAATGTCGTGGAGTCTCTTCTCAATCTCAGCCGTGTGTTCATCTACGTAGTGTTTGGTCCATTCAGCAAGGGCATCAAATGCTTCACGGGAAGATGCATTTCGTGCATGTGCTTGGGCAAGGATGTGGAGTGCCTCAAGCGTATAGACGTGGGCCTTTACTGAGCGAAGGATCGCAACGGCACGGTGTAGCAAATCGATCGCTTCCGGATAGCGTCCGGTCGCAAATCGTAGTTTGCCCAAACTAAACAGCCAAAACCCTTCATTGTATTGAAATCCGTCTCTCACAGCCATTTCAAGTGCTTGCTGGAGGAATCCTTCGGCTTTTTCGTAGTCGCCTCTACCGAGGTACATCGAACCAAGATTCCCAAGAACCGGCCCTAGTATGGCATCGATCGGGTACTCATGTAAGTAGTCTAGCGTCTCAAGCAATGCGCGTTCCCGTCCGCTCGAATCGCCTAGGATCTCAAACGTTGTGGCCCTGTTAGCCATCACATGGGCAATGATCATGGGCGTGGCTGACTGCGTAGCCACCTTTATCGACTCATCGGCAAATTGTAGAGCGCTATCTCTCTCGCCCCTACGGGCCATTAGAATGGAGATATGACATGCCGATTGAGCCTGACTGGCCATATCACCTAGCCCCTTTTCAATGTCATAGGCGCGAACAAAGAACTCGAGTGCAACATCATGTTCATCTCTCCGAACGCAGCTCTCGGCAAAGTTGTAATACACGATGGCCATACCACGTGCATCACCCAAACGTTCACGCAGATCGATCGCAATGCGATACTCATCATGCGCAGCCTCCGGGTTTCCCAATGCATCAAGAATGCCGGCGTGGAGAGTGTGCACTCGTGCTGCTAATTCGAGGTCGGACGTAACAAGATCTTGAGATAGATACGGGGCTAATGTTTCCCGCGCAGCCTCAAATTTGTTTTGGCGATGAAAGACAGTGGCTCTAACGTATGCCGTGTGAGACGCAGAATCAGATTCGACCGAACAGTCAGCATCGGCGGCGTCAAGAATGGCGTGCGCCTGGGAAAAGTCGGCATGTAATGAATGAAACTGGGCAAGCACATGTCGAATCCGAACGCGTTCTGCCGGATCTTTTACCCTGGAAAGCTCACTATCTGCCTTTGCAAGTAGGGCGTTTGGTCCTTGAGCGGACGGGGTTCGTAGGAGCTCCTTTCGAAGCATCTCAAGAAACGATATCGACACATTATCGGTGTTCTCTGCCATAGCGGGTAAAAGTACGGAATACGAAGATGGCTTTCACTCCGGCTGTGGAGGGTCATTTTGCTATATTGCGCCGCTTCTAAATGCATCGTTAACCACGAAGAACGGAACTGCTCGCATATGGGCGATGTCGCGTTGCTTGCTACACTTTTCGCACCTCTTGCAGGTTCGATAGCACTGTTGTTCATTGATCGCGAGCAGACCAAGGCGATCAAGGTGACAGCACTTGTGGTCTCGGTGGGGACGTTCCTAGCGTCGCTCCTGCTCCTACCCGCATTTGATACCTCATCTGCTTCCATGCAGTTCGTGATCAATCAACCGTGGATCACGTCTCTTGATGCCGGTTTCCGCATCGGATTGGATGGCACGTCTCTCCTCTTGGTTCTGCTCACAACGCTGATCATGCCAATCGCTCTCCTAACGTCCTACGGGCCCATCACAAAGAACGTAAAGGAATATTACGTTTTGATGCTGCTCTTGCAGTTCGGCATGACGGGTGTTTTTATGGCGCTGGACACCTTCCTGTTCTACGTGTTCTGGGAGCTTATCCTGATCCCGATGTACTTCATCATCGGCATCTGGGGCGGTAAGGACCGTATCTACGCCGCAATCAAGTTCTTCCTGTACACGCTTGTTGGCTCGTTGCTAATGCTCATTGCCATTATTTGGCTGGGATTGGCAGCAAAGGCAGCCGGAATTGGATTCACTGCCGATCTTATGAAGCTCCGAATGATTGGGCCAAATATTCCGATGGACGTGCAAACGTGGCTCTTTTTTGCCTTCGGACTGTCCTTCTTCATCAAGGTCCCTCTCTTCCCATTGCACACATGGCTTCCTGACGCACACGTTCAGGCTCCAACGGCCGGTTCTGTGATCCTTGCCGGTGTTTTGCTCAAGATGGGTACCTACGGCCTCATCCGTTTCAACCTCGAGCTCTTCCCACAGGCGTCGGCTGAATACGCAGGTGCGATCAGTGTACTCGCCGTTATTGGCATTATCTATGGTGCACTCGTTGCAATGGTGCAGACCGATATCAAGAAACTTGTAGCCTACTCATCGGTAAGCCACCTTGGATTTGTGGTTCTTGGCATCTTCTCGCTCACCATAGAAGGTGTGCAGGGTGCTGTGATTCAAATGGTGAACCATGGACTTTCAACAGGCATGTTGTTCCTTTGTGTTGGTGTGCTCTATGAGCGCCGTCACACGCGTGAGATCTCGGACTATGGAGGCATTACAAGTGTTATGCCCAAGTTCGCTGTGCTTTTTGCCATTGCAATGTTTGCTTCGGTCGGACTTCCCGGTCTCAACGGATTTGTTGGTGAATACCTCACACTTCTTGGAGCGTTCCGCAGTCCGTTCTTGGGTAGTTGGACATACGCAGTAATCAGTGCCTCGGGCGTGATCTTTGCGGCGGTCTACCTGCTTTGGATGTATCAGCGCGTGATGTTTGGTACGAACGACAATCCAGAGAACAAACATCTTCGCGACCTTACAAAAAGTGAGTATTGGCAGCTGGTGCCCCTTGCCGTTCTGATCATCTGGATCGGTGTGGCCCCAAACACACTAATGAAATTTTCCGAGCAAAGCGTCCGCGCAGTAGTCAGCAAGGTGGAACTCTTCAAGTTTGGACATCATGCACATTGATCTCTTTGGCTCCATGCCGCTGATCGTTATCTGGCTCGCGCTGGGTGCCGTCGGTATCGCTCTTCAGGCCTTCGTTCGCAATAACACCCGCCTCGTGTTCAGCTACTATGCAGGAACACTTGTGCTCACTGCGGCTCTTGCCCTTGTAACGTCATCTCATAAGGGGGTAACGTTCGAAGGTATGATCACCATGGGTGGCTTTGCGAATTACTTTGACGTACTCTTTTGCGGTGCAGGTCTCTTGGCGATGTTTGCCGCCCGACCGTATCTGCAGCGTGAGAACGCAGAACTCGACGAATATTACACGTTGCTTGTTTCGGCAGTATCGGGCATGATGTTGATGGCCCACGCCAACAACCTGCTTGTCCTTTTTGTTGGCATCGAACTGATGTCCATTTCTTTCTACGTGATGGCGGGATTCCTCCGCACAAACATCCGTAGCGTTGAAGCAGCGTTGAAGTATTTCCTCCTCGGTGCGTTTGCCACAGGTTTCCTGGTATATGGAATGTCCTTGGTATACGGGGCTACGGGTTCGCTCCAATATGATGTGATCGCTTCTGTGGTTGCAAGCAATGCAACGCCGTTTCCGGCATTGCTTGCTATTGGAGGTGTTCTCCTTGCCGTTGCGCTGTCATTCAAGGTTGCAGCATTCCCATTCCACCAGTGGGCACCGGATGTCTATGAGGGTTCGCCTACGGTAGTAACGGCCTTTATGAGCACTGCAGGCAAGGCAGCCGCTTTCAGTGCCTTTATTGCTGTGTTCGCCGTGATGATGCCGAACACGTCAACACTCACCCCTCAGCTGCAACAGATGCTTGCTATCGTATCAGCTATCACGATGCTGATCGGCAACTTTACGGCTCTTGCGCAAACCAACGTTAAACGCATGTTGGCATATTCTTCTATCGCTCATGCCGGATACCTACTCATGGGTATTGTGTCCAATAGCGGTTCGGGGTATGCTGGCATTACGTTCTATATCACGTCGTATGTGTTCATGCAACTTGGTGCCTTTGTAGTTGTGGGCATCCTTGAGCGTGGGAATGAAGAAAATCTTCAGCTCAGTGATTATGCCGGCCTTGCAAAGCGGGAACCCGCCCTCGCATTTGTCATGGC
>DATGWS010000251.1:0-3389 GCA_035299365.1 Candidatus Didemnitutus sp. | reverse complement strand
TGACGGAAAGACGTTTCTGATCAAGGGTTCCCAAAAGGAAAGATGGGATGGGTATGAGGCAGTCAATTTTGGGGAATCTGATCAGCTTCGTCTGACGGAAGAGAACATGATGAGCAGGCACCCAATGGTCGATTCAAACCTTGCTACTTCTATCGATCCGTCATCAGCGTCCATTGGCATCGGTAAGTGGCTAGGCCGTGTAAAAAGACCCAAAGTTGTAACTGAAGACTGGGTCAAACAGAACACCCGGACAAACAAATCGGAATACCTGGAGAAGATCATCCTCATTGCGAAGGACTCAACAGGTGCCTTTCGTGAGGTTGTGCAAACGGTGAACTTCGAGTACTCCTATGAGTTACAAGCTAGGCCAGCCGAGTGGAGCGTTTGGAAAGAGGAGTGGGATCCATATGAAGAGGTTAATCGAGTTATTCCACAGCCGTTATGGGATAGCGTCTATTATTGCCAAGGGACATTGAACTCTGCATATAGATTTACGAATGACTCTGTTCGTGTAGAGAATCTCGACAAGATGGTCAACATGGAGCAGTACGGGAAGCTTACACTCAAACGCGTCTGGACGGAGTATGGCGATGTTAAGGGCGCGGCAATATCTCCGTATGTATTCCACTACACCTATCCACTCGCCGGCGTAGACGGGTTTGCGTGGTCTGACGCCGTGAGCAATGATGACGTATGGATCGGTCCAAGGAATTTCTCTGAGAACTATACGACCAGCACCGGGAATGGCGTCTCGGTAAAGCGAAGAAATCAGCTGCGCCAGAATCCGGCATATGACGTTGTAAACATCGACCCCTGGGGGTCGTATACTCATACGGGCGGTGACCAAGGAAAGAAGTGGCGCCAGCACATTAGGCAAAGTGTTGCGCCAGGCTTCGAAAACGGTGGTGGAGGCTATGATCCTGCTGCTTGGCAACTAAAGATGATTACCCTTCCGTCTGGTGCGCAGATTCACATTCAGTATGAGTCCAATACATACTCGTTTGTACAAGACCGACAGGCCATGGCCCTTGTTCCCATGTCGAATGCAACCGTTGACGCAGAAGGTGTCGCATTATGTACGCTAGACATAGCGACCGAACTTCCGGGGCGGCCAGCAATGGACGTCTATCATGCACTACTGCGAGGTCTAAAGACTGACGACCGATTGTTCTTCAAGTTCCTATACCCGGTTGCGAATTGCAATTCAACACGCAATCAAGACTTTGTTCCGCGCACATCTGAGTTTGTTTCTGGTTTCGCACCAGTGGATTCGGCTGACATATCGTTCAATCAGACTACGGGTCAGATAACCATACGATTTGACTCTGAACCAACACCGGGTGAGTTGTTACGAGAGTATCTCTTCAACCGGGATGGATCATTTCCGAAATGCTCAATGCGTAGTCAGGTAGAACCACCGGAGCCTCCAACTGCCGGTTCACAAGATAGCCGTGAATCATGGGACCAATTGTCTTTTGCTGGATCTAGTATTGCTTCTCGAATTGCAGAAGTAAACACACTCACTGATAATGGTGGCCCGGTTCCGTATTACAAGATGTCAGCAGTGCGAATTCCTTGCCTTTGGAAATACGGAGGGGGCGTGCGTGTTAAACGCATCTTCATACACGACATAGGTCTGGAAGATGGGATGGGTGGGCTCTATGGCACTGAGTATGACTATTCAATGACAGAAAATAGCGCTCTAATGTCGTCCGGCGTTGCGACGAATGAGCCGGCAGCAATTCGTGAAGAGAATCCGCTCTTTAGGTTCATCCCCGGAAAGGATGCTGCTTCGTGGTACGAAAAGATAACTGCGGGAGAGGAAATCGACCAATATACTGGGCCAATTGGAGGTGATGCGTTGCCGCCGCCTTCCATCGGGTATTCACGTGTGATGACAAGGAGTATCGCAAACGTTCCAACTTCTCCGGGCTTTACTGTTTCACAATACTACACTGCACGTGAACACCCAGTTCGTGTGAACCATACCGAGCTTATCAAGCATACATTGTTCCTGCCGCTGATAATGACAGGCATCATGAACGTTCAAAATGATTTCGCTACTGCAACGCAGGGGTTCTCGATTCATACAAATGGGATGCATGGTCGAGTACGGTCCGTCACCAAGTATTCAGGAACGCCAGAAGGCCAAAACAGCATTGTTGAGTCAATTACGTATGACTACTTCGCACCGGAAGAACCTAAGCCGATTCTTTATAGAGATGGGGCTGGTGATTTCAAAGTACGCCCAGCCAATGTAGGTGTTGAAGAGGACATCAGCATTGATTCTCGGCAGTACAAAACTGCAAGTTTTAATGGATCGGTCCCATTTGACATTGGACTATTTGGACTTGTGGCGCCTTTTGCACACATAGGAATACCCTCTGCAAATTATTCCGATGCCCGAGTAGATCTCTCAACAATAACGAAGGTCTTCACCCACCCTTGTTACTTGAAATCTACTACTGTGCAACGGCGCAGCATCGTGACAAAGGTTGAAAACTTAGCTTTTGACGCCTTGACAGGCGACCCCAGAATCGTCAAGACGACTGATGAATATGCCGACATGCCGCTCAGCACTGGTATTAACAGTGGTTCCAGTCTTGAGTATTCCATCCCTGCCTATGAGTACTATGAAGGAATGGGGGCAACGTCTACAAATGACGGGCTCATATACGGCGTGTATCCAATGCAGACAATTAAGGCAACATCAATTGGAACGGGCACCTCGATAACTCTTTCATCAGTTACGGGTGGCATAACAGCACTCAAGCTTGTAAGAGGCGACATCGTCTATATCGTGAGCAAGCTTGCAACTGCACACACGGCAGGGCGATTCTACAGAGTTGAGACTGTTGGGAGCACAACAGCGACGCTTATTGCGGGCGCCAGCACTATTGCTCCATTGCTGACAGGTCTTGCTGATCAGGATGTTGAGGTTGTCGTTGTTCGCCCTGCAAGATCCAATCAACTTCATGAAGTTGCCCTAGCATTTACGCGGCACAACGTCACTTTAGATTACAATAGCCCAATTCCGAGCTCGGTCTCAAATGTTGTTAACGCCTCTGCAACAGTCTACAGTGATCAGATTGATCAGTATCCTCTTCTTACTGTCCCGACAGGAAAGAATGTGTGGGACGTTGGGCAACGCGGAAGATGGAAGCCCTGGAAGTCGTACGTCTATAAGGCTCCGACAACAAGCGTGTTTAGCACAACTGGGACACATCCGGCAGTGATTGGGCGTGCAGAGTCTGCAATGACCCTGTTCGACTTTGCCAGCCCAACACCGAATGGCGCCGAGTGGGTGCTCATGACAACTACGACGAAGATTTCTCCGCAAGGACAACCGGTTGAAGAACTCAACGCTCTTGGTGTACCATCAACGGTTG
>DATGWS010000250.1:0-6604 GCA_035299365.1 Candidatus Didemnitutus sp. | reverse complement strand
GTCCCCCTTCAAGAAAAAGGTAGGGGGCATGTTCATCCCGTTCTATGACACGTTCGTGGACGAGGATGGCTGCACGATCAACAGAATCGGGTCCAGGTCTACGTATGGCCCCATCCGGAGCCGGTATGGTATCCGGACGCGGTTCGCACGAAAACGAGCACGCATCCGGCAGATAGCGGGCCGATGTGCGGTCCTGCATCGCGGCGAATGAATATCGAAGGTGGCCGAGGGTAGGAAATCTCATACGCCCACCTTCCATCATCAGTCCACCACCGAGTGCCAAGGACAGGTTCCTTCCGAGCATAGCACCGAATGGAGCTACAAGGATCTCAGCGCCAAAGTACATTGCGTTGAAGCCTATCTGTGGTGTTACAGATTCATCGCTACCACCATATCCCAAAACACCACCCACTTCGATGAACGACGTAGGGACGTGAGGTTCAGAACTGATGACATATTCTGCCACCGGTGTGATTGGGACATAGAGTGGTGGAGTTTTGCCAAGCGTTAGCCCCATCACAAGTGTCTGTGCATGGTCGGCAAGAACCACAGTATCCCTACACGAGCCTGTCTCCTTCGAAGTGAACCGATAGGCCTGCACTACCTCCGGGCCTATACGCAGGGTATCGCGAGTGACGTGGGTGAACACACGGGCCGGGTCCGTTCTTCCGCCCGTTAGTCGAAGGGTAAACGAGCCGTCCCCTGCGCGAGCGCACGGAAAGACACACGTGCCGCACGAATCGCCAGGCATAGCTGAGATGATGGACGCCGAGGCGAAGAATACCATAACCAAGTATCGAAGCATCGGCAAAGTTACTTCACCGGTCAGCAAGGCGTATCTTTGTGGCTACAAGGAACAACAATGGCGAAATATAAATTCGACGGCCGCTATCTCACATCTGCCTCTGGACTGCGTATTGGCGAGCTCGTAGTGAACGCCATCAAGGACGAAGGCGGAGCCAAGATCGGGATCATTGACGGAGACATAATCAAGAATGCCCGGGGCATCAAGGTAGGCTCATTTGATGGCAACAATATCAAAGATCACGCCGGCAATCGTGTGGGTGGCATCGCGGATGTTGCCAGGTCCGTCAACGGCACGATTGGTATGCCGATCGTTGCAATGTGGTGGTTCTTTGTGAGGTGAATATGGCAGCAACAACCAACGTGTTTCATCCTACCGTCCGCCTCCGGAAGAACCACCTCAAAACTGTCCCCTTGCCAACAACTCGCGAAACTTCATTCATGATGAAATACGGCACGAGGGCAAACACGAAGACGAAGATGCGTGATATCATCTCGTAAACACCGACTGCCGTGATCTCTTCAAGAGATGCTACCACTCCGAGCCCACCAATGAGTCCACGAACGAGATGCTCCAGTAGAACAAACAACGCAGAGAACAACGTAAACAAGATTACCTTGTACACGGTGGGAATGATAAGGGGCTGATCATCAAACCGCTTCACCACGGAAACAAACTTCACAATCAAGATCACCTTCGCAAAAACCAAGGCCTTGATAATGGCAAAACCATATTCGTGATACTCCACCCCCAAGTGTGCCATAACTAGGGTCCTATAGGTAAGGAAGGAGCCAAAGATGAAAAAGAGGTAGAGTGTAATCCCCACCATCTCTTTAAACTCCTTAACAAACCACGTTACTGCAGCATTACTCATTTCATCCCCTTGGTATCTCATGTTACTCTAACAATCTACCACTCTAACAATCTAACACTCTAGCACTCTAGCACACTAGCACACTAGCACATTAGCACATTAGCACATTAGCACACTAGCACACTAGCACACTAGCACTCTACCATGTCTCACCACATTCGCCGCACCGTCCGCATCCTCTCGATGTTATCGAGTGGCAACGCCTTTTCAACCGCCGAGATCGCGCTTCGAGTTTCCGCACTTGAGGATGACAAGGAAGTGTCCATTCGACAGATACAACGCGATCTGCGCACGATGACGGAGGCGGGTGTACCGCTTGTTGAATCCCGCGACGGCCGATCTATCCGCTGGTCCATGCCTTCAGGCTCACGAATGCTCCAGCCCCTTTCCATCAATTCTGGTGAACTGCTATCGCTTCACATCTTGAAGGGGGCTCTCACGTCATTCAAGGGTACGCGCGTTGAACATGATGTGGACCGGCTGGTGCGGAAGTTAGAGAAGATCGCACCCGGCACAGTGTTCATGCGGGAGGATCTTGTGAGTGAAGTATCGCCCGGCCGATATGCAACGGCAGTTAATGATGCAGTCCTTGTGGACATTGTAGAGGCAATTGTAGACCCACATTGGGACCGCGTTACGTATCGCAGCATCCATGCGTCTACTGTTAAGACGTTTGTTGTGAGCTTCTGTCGACTTATCAATCACGCCGGTCGGCTTTATGTTGCCGCATGGCACCCCGTGCATAATCGATACATTACTCTCGCTGCTGATCGGATCGATCATGTGAAACGAGCCAGCGACATCACCGATCCGATCCACCTTTTCAACGAGAAAAAGTATCGTTCTGGTCGGTTTGGTGTGTATGATGGAGATGTTACGTCCATCAAACTCCGCATCGACAAAAAGGCAGCTCCGTTCTTTACCTCCCGAATGTGGCATCCGTCGCAGGAGTTTTCTGAGCTCTCCAACGGCAACGTGACGATGACGCTTCATGCCCCGCTCTCCCCGGAACTCATCTCTTGGATTGTAAGCTGGGCCGACGTCCTAACCATCATTTCGCCCAAGAAACTCAAGGAAGCCTGCCGCTCCAAGGTCGCTAGCCTTCTCTAAGGACCCGGACCGCCAGATCCCAGTTTCTGGCACGTGCATTGCTCATTACCCGCCCTATGACTTCCCTGCGCCTGCTTTCCATAGCCTTCGTGGCAGTTCTCATCCTTACCGGATGTACCTCCGATGTGGTGGTTCCTGACCCACCAAAGGATGTTATGACCTTTGTCGCACGCGATCCGGTCACTCGCATCACTACATTCTATCGAATGAATGTAGACGGAACGGAGCGCACCAGCCTTGGACCTATCCCTGCTCCAACCAAGTATCATATCGCGGTTACGGACGCCGGACGGTATCTCTTTTATTCAGGCAAAAGTGGGTCGGACCTACCGCTCTACCGTTTCGATGCAAATTCAACTACGTACGCCCAGGTCAGCCCAACTAGTGCAGTCTTTGCTACTCCATCTCCTGACGGACAACGCATTGCGTGGTTCGAACTCAACAATGGTCGATATGAACTCGTTGTTTGTGGTAAGGATGGCACGGGGCGCATCACGCTTGCAGATTCAGCTCTGATCAAAGCCTCGCTCCACGTTCAAGCTCCACCTGCTTGGTCGCCCGATGGCTCCAAGATCTGCTTCGTAGCTGTTGATACAACCCTCTCCGGACGTATTGGACCGATCCCGTTCGTGGTAAATGTTACCACTCGCACGGCACAACGCTATCGCACACGCGATGAAGTGCGCGCCGCTCAATGGATTGCTAACGATGCAATCGTCTATCTCTGGAACGAGCGCAACTCCTTTGTTCTGAAACGTTTCGCACTGAGCACGGAACGTGAGGATAACGTCACCTCCACTCTCCCATCGTTGAATAGCCCCACGATATCTGTCTCACCGGACCATTCAACCATCGTCTGCATCAACCCTATGGTTATTGTGGATGTTGCTACCGGAACGTATACGTCTGTCAGCACCAATGATGCCGTGATCCATTCACAGATGTGGTCGCCTCGCAGCGATGAGTTCATCTACGGCGATAAAACAACTTCCCAGCTCTATTCTGAACGCCTCTTCCGCGTCTCAAAGAAGGGCTCCCCACTTCCCTTGGTTGGCGTAGACTCGCTCGGCAGTTCGGCCAGCGTTGTGTGGATGAAGTAAGGGGCAACAATATCTGTAGAGTACGTTCGGTTTCCCTCACATCATTGTGAGGGGCTTTTATCGTGCATCGTATCATATCCATGACCATTTGTCTGGTCATCTCATTCTCGTCCGCTGTAATGGCACAACCTCCATCGCCGTGGTCCCGTGTCTCACCGGTGCCGGAAGCTGAGACTCTCCTTTCCCTTGATATGCAGGACGCATCGTTGGGGATTGCCTGCGGCACCGGTGGCGTTGTTACAACGCTATCCGATAGCGGTCGGATTCGATCATTCACGTCAACAATCAGCCAACACGACTTGAATGACGTGTGCTTCGTGTCATACAACAACGCCATTTGCGTGGGGAATCGTGGAGAGATGTATCGCTCTTCTGATTCCGGACGTACGTGGTCTCGACTCAAGCATATTGTCGATCATGATCTAAGTGCTCTGGATGTTGGTTCCAACGGGACAGTGATCGTTGTCGGAACGTCAGGAACGATTCTGCGAAGTACAGACTCCGGTTCGACCTGGATCAATGTTTCGATTCAAACGGACCAAACGCTTCGAACTATTGCCGGCTCAGACGGACTTTGGATCAGTGCCGGAACCGGCGGAACCCTTCTTCGGTCACTAGATGATGGCATTACGTGGTCATCAATGTCAGGAATCGATGGCATCAGCGATAGACCGATTACAAGTGTTTCCATACTCCCTACCATCCCCCGACGCATAGTTCTTTCCCAGGACCCAGTAACCATTGCTACTTCAGTTGATGACGGGGCTTCTTGGTCCGTCCGATTTCTTGATTCTGCTGTTGCAAACTCAGATTCTCGTGCAACTACACATAGCCTCACTGCTACTCCGAATGGCAAGATCATTTTCTTAGTCGTAGAAGACCTCCAATCTCCGTATCAACGTTCATGTTGGTCAACCGATAGTGGCTCAACGTGGCAGTTCAAAGACTTTGGGTTTGGGAATACGTCGCGTTCCGCACAATTCATCAGTGATTCATATGGCTGTTTGGTGGGCGAAAGAGGGTGCTGCCTTCGCATGAGAATTCGCAATGATTCATTGCGTTTTTCATTCGACAATGGTGTTAGTCGGCGGCCGCAATGTGCCGAACGTGACCCAGAAGGAACTGTGTATATGGGTGGTTCAAATGGAAACGCATGGGTGCACAGATCTCGCGACAACGGCAGATCGTGGACACCCATTCTTACTCCTTTGCCGTTTCATGAGGTACATGCTATAGCTTCACCATCTCAAGAGGTCATCGTTGTTGCACTCGATACACTGATCGGCAGTAGGTTCCTCGGCCGGATCGTGGCTTCCAAAGACAGTGGTGTAACATGGAGTACCTTCACATTCACTGACTCCTCAGCTACGAATGGGCTTGCCATGTCCAATGCCTCGCACGGCGTGCGAACGACGTATGCGAGCTATAGCCGCACATCTGATTCCGGAACAACATGGGACACTCGCCCCTTACCTCCGTTGGTAGATTTTATAGCCGGTCCAGTTGCCATGTTCGATGAACGCACGTATTGCTTCGTCGCTAGAGATGTAGAAGGCCAGTATCGAGTCTGCCGCACAAATGATGATGGTGGTTCTTGGAAGACCTCCTCTCCTCTTCCAACCCCGATACAGAGTTGGCGATTTTTGACTGTTCGCGAAGGATGGGCGATTGGATCAAAATCAAACGGAATAGGCCAGCAGTCATATGACGTGATTCTTCGAACCGACGATGGTGGCATTACATGGGCAACAGTGATGGAAAAATCGAACCCACCAATGTCCTTCGGCTTAACGGGAATCGACTTTGTTGATGCACAGAACGGAATCGCTGTGGGCCGCGCCGGGAAGATCCTCATCACATCCGATGGTGGCATAACCTGGACGCCAGAGTTATGGGCGGATCCTAACTACGACTTCTCGGGCGTACGGTGGATGAAGGACCGAAGTGTAATCGCATTCACGAACGATGCCTTGCGCACGCTACGGAGGGACTTTCCTGTTACGAGCAGTGTTGCCTCTCGTGACTCAGAGCACAGAATTGAGGTATATCCAAACCCGGCAAGTAGTTCAATATCGATCTACTCTTCAGCCCCCGTTACATGCCTAACGCTCACAGACATTCTCGGTACTACGCATACTTTTGCACCGGCGCCGCAAATCTCCGTATCCAATCTCTCTGCGGGGGCCCATATCCTTAACACCTATTTCCTCGACGGGAGGAGAGTTTCGCAGGCCGTATTCATCATCCGATAGAGATTCATTTGACTCGTTACTTAGGTGTAGGCAAACGCCTTCTTTGCTCCATCTGCCCCGACCCGCAGGTCACTAATCAATTCCTCCACAATGCGGTGCAAATGCCGTAGTTTCTACGACATTACCAGCCGAACTACGGACGTAGATCTGTTGTTGCGTAGGTAACTTGCACACGTCATTCACTACGTACGGACAGACACGATATGCTCTCGAATTCTGAATCGTGTTCATCATGCGGCTCACGCGTTACATCAACATTTGGGTCGCTCACGTGCGATGAAGCCGTAGAGGTTTCAGACATCAAAACGTGTACGCAATACAGTCGCAATGCATCAATCTTCAACTACGGCCAATATCCGCGTGGAATTTTCTGCATTCATCACGGTCACGTAAAACTCACACGCCCCGGCTCTGACGGTCGAGAACAGATCCTTCGTTTTGCAGGTGCCGGAGATATGGTGGG
>DATGWS010000249.1:0-6226 GCA_035299365.1 Candidatus Didemnitutus sp. | reverse complement strand
CATCTCTCTCCTAGTGCTTGGTGGTGTTGCCATTGTTTTTGCAATGACGCTGGAACTGGGTGATACCATCAAGGCGATCATCACGATGCGGGTGTTCACACAGTTTGTTGCGCAGGCTGTTGGACTCATTGTCCTTCGCAGACGTATCGGTGCTGGTGCCATGCCATGGAGAATGTGGCTGTATCCAATCCCTGTAGTGCTCACGATCATTGGCTGGATCTGGATATTTTCCAGTGCCAAGCCCCTTCAACAACAACTTGGTGTAGCTGCACCATTAGTAGGTGTAGTTGTGTATCTCGCACTTGCACGGAGAAACAGAACGTGGCCATTCAGAATACCATCGATGGATTGATCGTTGATCTCCAACAGCGTAGGACATATCCGGGCATTGTTGAGTTTGTTGATGGTGTGATCACTGCGGTACGAGAAGATCCGAATGCTCGCACTGACCGGTTTATCATGCCGGGGTTTGTGGATGCACACGTGCATGTAGAATCGAGCATGCTCATCCCCAGCGAGTTTGCACGTCTCGCAGTAGTCCATGGAACCGTTGCCACAGTAAGTGATCCGCATGAGATCGGCAATGTGTGTGGGGTAAACGGTGTGCGGTATATGCTCGACAATGGGGCTCGCGTTCCATTCACGTTTGCATTTGGAGCCCCTTCTTGTGTTCCGGCAACAACATTTGAAACGGCCGGTGCAGAGATCACGCCGTCGGACATTCGCGAGCTGTTCAAGGATAATCGCGTTCGGTATCTGAGTGAGATGATGAACTGGCCGGGGGTGTTACACAACGATCCGGTGGTAATGGAGAAGCTTGCTGTTGCACGGGAATGTGGTAGGGTGATCGATGGTCACGCCCCCGGACTCCGTGGCGAACAGGCAGCTTCGTATGCTTCCCATGGGATTTCAACAGATCACGAGTGTTTTACGTTGGAAGAGGCGTTGGATAAAGTCTCTGCGGGAATGAAGATCCTCATTCGGGAAGGCAGTGCAGCAAGGAACTATGAGGCACTCCATCCGATCATCGGACTCCATCCCGATCGAGTGATGTTCTGCTCCGATGACATGCATCCAGACTCGCTTGTACTTGGACACATCAACCTCCTGGTTTCCCGCTCTGTTGCACTTGGCTACAACGTCTTTGATGTATTGCGTGCGGCATGCATACATCCGGTAGAACACTACGGACTTCCTGTTGGACTGCTGCGTGTTGGAGATCCCGCTGACCTCATCGTTGTGGAGGATCTTACATCATTCTCTGTTCATCAAACATGGGTCAAGGGGCGATGTGTGGCCGAGAACGGAATCACGCTCATACAGCACGTTGACGAGCAAGCGATCAACCAATTCTCTTGTGATCCGATAACAGAAGATCAAATCGCTACAGACCATATCGGTAAAGAAGTCCGCGTGATCGTTGCGCATGATGGTCAGCTCGTAACATCAGAAGAGCACCACATCCTCCCATCGAATGATGTTCTGAAGATTGTTGTTGTGAATCGCTATTCCAATGCGCCCCCTGCCATCGCCTATATCAAGAACATCGGGCTCAAGACCGGCGCGATAGCCAGCAGTGTTGCACACGACTCACATAACATCGTGGCCGTTGGTTGTTCCGATGTCGAGATCGTGGAAGCAGTGAACGCAATCATTGCTGCGCGTGGCGGTGTGTGTGTTACGGCGGATGGTCAGACCGATCTGCTCCCACTGCCCGTGGCCGGCCTTATGTCCAATCTCGACGGATATGAAGTGGCTCGCACCTATGCAGCGCTTGATTCACGGGCCAAAGCAATTGGCTCAACCTTGCGAGCGCCGTTTATGACTATCTCGTTCATGGCCTTACTAGTGATTCCTCAACTAAAGTTGAGTGATATGGGCCTGTTTGACGGAAGCAGGTTTGAGTTCGTTAGATTGCTAGAGTGTTAGATTGCTAGAGTGTTAGATTGCTAGATGAAGAGTTAACACTCTAACACTCTAACACTCTAACACTCTAACATTCTAACATTCTAACATTCTAGCACATTAGCACACTAGCACACTAGCACATTAACATGCTTCCCCTCGACTCCTCCCTCATCCGTCTCATTCAGTTTGCGATCCGCGAGGATCTCGGTACCGGGGATATCACGAGTGACCTGAGTATTCCGCGTGATGCAACAGCTGCTGCGCGATTCTTGATGAAGCAAGATGGAGTGGTGTGTGGTTTGCCGATGCTTCCGCTGGTGTTTCGCGAGTTCTCCTCTGATGTAGATATCGAACTCAAGGTGAACGAAGGGGATCGTATCAAGAGTGGAACAGTTATCGCACTCGTGGAAGGGCCTGCACATGCACTTTTGGCTGGTGAGCGAACTGCATTGAACTTCATTCAACGTATGAGTGGTGTTGCCACCAAGTCTCGTCAGTATGTTGATCAGATAGTCGGCACCAAGGCGCGTGTTCTCGATACTCGCAAGACCATTCCTGGTTGGAGACTGTTGGACAAATACGCTACTACAGTGGGTGGAGCATTCAATCATCGCCTTGGACTTTACGACATGGTGATGATCAAGGATAATCACATTACGGCATGTGGTGGTATTCGCGAGGCAGTTAGTACAATCGTTGCGGATCTACACGATAGACCGATGATGAAGGTAGAGGTAGAAGCGCGTTCACTTGATGATGTATTGGAAATCCTTCAATGTAAAGGCGTACATCGTGTGATGTTCGACAACTTTACGCCGGAAGCTGTTGCCGAAGGTGTTCGTTTGGTTGATGGCAGACTTGAAACGGAAGCTTCTGGTGGAATTAGCTTCGAAAATATTCGCGACTATGCCGAAGCGGGTGTCGATTTCATTAGCGTCGGCGCAATTACACATAGCGCAACTGCTCTCGACATTTCCATGAAGTTATTTGTCCCCAAACAGGGTTGACACCTACGGCTCAGGTAGTTTATCCGGCGGTGCGAGAAGTGATGGCAATGGACCATCCAACACATAGGACTTCCTACCGTAGTGATAGGACATCGGCACATGCAACGTGTTGATGAGGTAGTCCAAATCACGCGCAACCGTACGCTCGCTTACTTCGAGATCTTTCGCCATCAAATTTGCCGTTACCCGTTCGCCACGCGACAGCCGCATCAGGATGGCCTGAAGACGGTAGAGCGTGGGACGCATGGCAGATTTCATTGGCGCAGATTCCGGTTCACGAAGTATCTGCGAGGGTACGCCACTCACTCTGCCATCTACTGTCATAGTGGCGATTACAAGCCACTGATAGATGTTACGCTCCTCAGAATCGGTGAGTAACCAGGGCAAAAGGGGGGTGGAAAACGACGAAAGGGGCTTCATGCCCCTTTGTGGTGTTTACAGATCCAAACGTGACACGGGTGTGATTTTGACCGCGTGTTATAGTTCCCTGCGCAATCTCGCTACTGGAATCCGGAGCTGTTCTCGGTATTTGGCTACGGTTCTCCGAGCCACATTATATCCCAACTTCTTGAGGTCCTTGCCGAGTTTGTCATCACTTAGTGGTTTACTCTTGGATTCTGCTTCGATGAGCTCCTTGATCTTCTGCTTGATCACACGTGTAGAGATCTCTTCGCCATCATCACTCAGCAGCGCTTCACTAAAGAAATACTTCAGCTCAAACGTTCCAAAGGTGGTGAGAACATACTTGCCGTTCACAATGCGACAGATCGTTGAGATGTCCAGCCCCGTGATCTCAGAAACATCACGATAGATAAGGGGCTTAAGATGCTCCGGGCCATACTGGAAGAACTCCTTCTGCAATCCGATGATTGCCGTCATTACACGAAGCATCGTGCTCTTGCGCTGACGTATCGCCTGCATGAGAAACTTTGCGTCCTCATACTTCTTGCGCAACCACTCGCGCGTCTCTTTGTTGAACTTGTGGAACCGTGCCTCTTTCTTGAGCTTCTCATACGCATTGCTCACACGCAGAGTAGGCAGTCGTGAGTCGTTTACCGTGATAAGGAAGTCCGTTCCGTCCTCTGTAGGTTCTACCGTGAAGTCCGGTGTTACAGTGTTCACCTCCGGACCAATGGTTCCTCCGCCCGGACGAGGTGTGAGGTGTCGGATTACATCAATGGCTTCACGAAGGTAGTCCTCCGTTACGTCTAACTGACGTTCAATGATGTGGTAGTGCTTCATGGCAAAGGCCTCGTAGGTCTTTGTCAGGATGAGCACTGCAAGTTTCTGCGCTGCATTTGGTTTTTCAACGGCTCGCAATTGCGCAAGTAGGCACTCCTGTACACTGCGAGAAGCAATGCCCGGCGGTTCGAGCGATTGCACCTTGCGAAGGACAGATTCTGCCTGTTTCATCGTAATCGGATGGAGCGGACGTGTAACGTCCTCTATAAGGTCTTGAAGGTAGTTCTGTGACCGCCCGGGCATTGTGGAAGTATGCATCGCAAGGTTGTGCTCTGCGAAACGGTCGTTCACTTCCTGCATCAATTCATCGAGCGTCCGGCGCAGGTAGCCGTCATCATCAACATTGCCAATGATGTATTCGCCGAACAGCCGATCTTCCAGTGATACCTGCAGGTACTTCATCTGCTCAAGGAGATCATCTTCAAGCGTCTGCACTTCCCTGAACTGGAACACTGGTTCATCATCATCGTCTTCGCCCATGCGCGTGTCGCTCGAACTCCCACTCGTTGGATCTTCACCCCAAATGAGTTTGTAGAATTCAAATGCGTCTTTTGGATCGAATTCTGTGGCTGCTTCTATAGACTCCGTGCGCTTTTCCGGACCGATAGATTCCGTTCCAGGAACAGGTGAGTCATACGCCGTACTCTCTGCCGGGCCCTCTGTGTCTCCGGTTACGCGATCCTCGCCCGCAGCCTGCGGTTCGTATTCCGGACTCTCCTCCAACATCGGATTGTTCTCCAGTTCCGCACGCACATGCTGCTCAAGTTGCAACAGTGGTAACTGCAGCATCTTGAGATACTGGATCTGCTGGGGCGTAAGGGACTGCTGGAGAGCGGTCTGAAGGTTGAGGCCTAGCTTCATTCGTCTCCCTCATCTTCTCCGCGCGATACGGCCAGCATTCGCGCATACGCCTTCTCTCCAAATGCTCGGATCAATGAATCCTTGAGCGCTTCCACCATCGGAATTCCTAGACGGGCTCCAAGTTCACGTCCGGGCTCACATTCTTCGATCTTTTCGTAATGAAGATATGGTCCGCCAAAGTCTGCAATGCGGATAGGGAAGAGGTGACAAGAAAGGGGCTTTCGGAAGTCACTCTCCCCATTGTGAAATGCCTTCTCAATAGCGCATTTAGCCACATCCTTGTCGTAGTACACAAAGATGCAGTCGGCGTCATCCAAGCACGCCACAGATCGCTCTCCAACATGCCCCTCCACCGGATCATTCTCTGCCAACCATTGCTTGGACCGTTCGCCGAGATACGGTAAAGCAGCCTGCACGGCTAGCTGCAGCGGCTTTACCTCGTTCTCCAGCAATGGGGCTCCTGCGCCTCCACTCAGGGTGCAACATGCCCCCTTACAGCGCTGAAGATCACACGCAAATGTGGCCGTCAACACCTGCTCTTGAATGAGAAGATCGTCGAGAAGGATCATGCTTTCGGAAAAATAGCACGATTCTTGCTAGTCAGAAACATTCGTCATCGAGAGATGCGCAATCTGAGGGCATTTGACACTACGGTTACCGAGCTAAGAGCCATGGCTCCGGCGGCGATCATTGGCGAGAGTGCCATTCCGGTAAGGGGTATAAGCAGACCGGCAGCTAAGGGGATCCCAAGAACGTTATAGACGAATGCCAGGAAGAGATTCTGCCTAATGGTGCGCATTGTAGCCCGAGAGACGTCGATAGCCTCGAGTACTGTGTGGAGATCCGAGCGCAGGAGTGTTACATCTGCCGTGGATTTCGCAACGTCAGTTCCCGACCCCATGGCGATGCCCACATCTGCCTGCGCAAGACCAGGAGCATCGTTTATCCCATCTCCCACCATTGCCACCACTGCCCCCTGCAATTGGAGTTTTTCAATGGCGCTCGCCTTCCCGCTTGGAGAAACCGAGTGCAACACCTCATCGATTCCTGCATCATGGGCGATGGCCTCAGCAGCAGCTTCTGAATCTCCCGTGAGCATTACAACGCGCAGACCTCGCGTGCGCATGCGTGCAACGGCATCAACACTTGATGCTCGAAGTGCGTCGGCCACGGCGATAGCAGAAACAACGTTCCCATTGACGCTCACA
>DATGWS010000248.1:0-6960 GCA_035299365.1 Candidatus Didemnitutus sp. | reverse complement strand
TTACGAGCGTGTACGAGCCGATAACGCGGTCAGGACCGCCACTGGCAATCGTTCGTTCATCAACAACAAATGGATACAGTTCTAACTCACAATGCATTGACTTGTCAACGAGAGGGAATTCGTAACTCGTGCCGATCGGGAGGATCGAATCAACCTCACGCTTGGACATACCACGCTCGAGTTTGTCGATATCCGAATACAACAGTTGATTCTGACTGCTGCAAGACGCCATCAGACTGGCGAATATGACCATAGCGAACGTGAAGTGGACATTCATACTATCACTTTGTCATTTCCACGGCGATCCTGCCGATCTCGTTTAGGCGTGGATCGGGATGTCGATTGAATTCGTATGGGTGACCCCAATACAAGAGCTTGTCATTCTCGAACACAACGAAGTAATCTGCCTTTGGCTTACCCGTGTTGATCACGATGAAACTGTCATTGGTGGAACCTACGATCATGCTGAACACCATGGCGACGATGGTATTGTTCGAACCCTGCGGAACGGCAAAGGTCACGGTCGACTTTGGATCAACTGCTAATACTTCTTGTACCTTGGCAGAGGTCATACCCTTTTGAAGCCGATTCGAGTCCGCAAGCCCCATGGATGATGTTGCACATGACACGAACACGACCGAGATCATGCTCATAACAAGTGTCAAGCTGAAGTTCTTGATCATGGTGCTGCTTTGAAATAGATGTCATGGATAAATGGTGCTATCCGTTGGATCTGCTCATCATCGGACTTCGAGTAATCGCCAATCATTCCCCAATATCTGAGCTTGTCCTTCTCAAAAAGACACACAAAGATGTTTGTGATGTCCGTCGCAGAAGTCGATGACCACGTACCACCGCTACCTGATGGATACGTTGAGGTCGAGGTGCGTTGTGATGTTACGATCACGTACTTATCAAGAACAAATGATTGCCCATCTACTAGGATCGTATCCCTCTTCTTCGGATTCATTGTTATCTCTCGAGCGACCTGTTCATGAGACATGCCCTTTTGTAGCGTTCGCAGTTTCTGATACGTCATGATCTCGGGTTCGCACCCAAAAAGGACAAAGGCCATTGCTACGAAGAACAATGTGTAGTGTATTTGCATAGCAGAAAAATACGAGTTACTCCACCAACAAGAACTCTTGCAAACCTGCCGGCACGTGATGTTCACCGCCATCAAGCTCGAATCGACGGAGAAGTCGGCCGCGTAGGTCGTAGAGTGCGCATGATCTGCGTTGACCGTCGTTCGGGAGTCGGACGATGAAGCCGATGGTGGTGCGTGTGATGGATCGATGTTCGTTCGTGCCGTTCTCAAACACACTGGTTGTGGTAGCCCCTTCATACGCTCCGATGCTAGGGGGCGATGCATAACGTTTGTTGCGTTTGTCGCGTGATGGGGCGATAGTGTCAAGCCCCTTACCAACTGCCGGACTGATCGAGCTGATTGATAGGTCGGTTGTCGGGTTGACAAAAAGTGGGTCTTGACCGTACACAGACATTGTTTCTACAACAGGGGCGATGTTCTCGTTGGAACGCGAGGGCATGTCCGAGTTATACCACAGGTTGTGTGAAACTGTAAACGTCTCGGGCGCGGTGTTGGGTCCAACATTGAAGTGTGCATTCAATGTGTTACGAAAGACGATGATGTTGTTCTGAATGATGTTGTTGCCGCACGGCTCAAATCGCGAGGCATCTACGCTCTCTTGAAGAATACGAAAGGGCCAAGCTGATGGGTCGACGATGGTGTTGTTCACCACCTCCGAGTTCACGGCACCGGCAAAGGCGATAGATGCGCGACATCGCACAAAGGTGTTGGTGTAGACGTTGATGTTTGATGCCTCAAACGTTGCATCTGCTGGACGGAAGAAGGGGAGTCCGGTATTGCCGCCAATGTTGATAGCGCGGTCACCACAATCAACAAAGGTGTTGTTATAGATGTCGATGAACTGCGAACCTCCCTTGGCCTGAATGCCTCCATCCGTTGTGCCGCGAAGAAGGCAATTGTGTATGAATCCGTCGTGACAGCCAACGAGGTCTATACAAAGGCTCTTTACCGGACCTCGATCGAACTGGCAGGAGATGATAGAGAAGTCATCTACACCAGCCATCTTCAAGAAGTTCGTGTTCACATTGCTCGCCCCCTCCATATCCTCAAACACAATGTTGCGGACAGTTATGTATCGCGAAGGAGTTTCAATTGTGCCCCCGTCATCAAAGAACAAGGCATTGCCTTTCTGACCGCGCATCGTGAGATTCTCGACAGTGATGTGCGAACAATCCACGAACTGCATTGAAGATGAAGGACCTTCAATGATCACGGATGATTGATCTACACCCCTGATCACGATATCGACACCAAACGTACCGTTCTTCTCAACGATGTATGTCGACGTGGTATACGTGCCAGGATGGATCAACACAGTATCACCCGGTTGTGCCTGGATTATGGCCGATTGGATCGTTGGATAGGTCTTGCCCACACCAACATTCAATGTTGTAGCGATAAGGGGCAGGCCCGGAACGAACAATGCCAGTGCAGTAAGCAGGCGGAGGGAGCGCGGGATCGTTATTGTCATGGTGCATTTTAACACCTAGCAATGTAAAATAGGCGATTCAACCCCTCGTCAGGTGAACATGATCAAACCCATCGCCTGTATAGTAGTGATCTTGTTGGCCTCGTGTGCAACCCCATCAGTTCGCACCATAAAGGTCATTGGTGAGGCCCGCCGGTTTGTTGCTCCTACGTCGGCTTCCATTCGTCTGACGTTGGAATGTGCACGCCCATCTCCATTGAATGCAAGCATTGCACTCGATTCCATTCTGCGACAGGTACAGGAGCACTGTCGACGAGCACGTGTAGACCCGAAGGATGTTGCTTCAGAAGCCTACGCCGTAAGGGAGCACCTAGTTCGAAGGAAGTCCGGACCAAACACTTACGATCAAGACTCTTCCGCTGGCTGGATGGCCTCGGCAGCCATGTCGATTCATGTCAAGGGGCTTACGGTGCTCGACAGCCTCGTATCGTTATTGACCACCGTGCGTGGTCTGTCCCTTAGTGACGTTACGTTCCATCTCGATAGTACTGACCGCGTCAATGACACGCTCCGACGTGAATCAACGCGTGACGCGCGGGCACGAGCAGAATCAATGGCACAGTCTCTCGGATGCTCAGTTGGAGAGCCGATCACCATCGAAGATGGTGTCACGCAGATCCACAAAGGCACAAACATCCCACTGCCTGGTGAGAGACCTCGCTTAATCGGCATCATGGGAGCAGGACAAGGAGGAGATCTGCTTTCAGGCGTCGGTGGAATAGTTCAGAGCGCTCAATACGATCCTGATGCAGCGAACCTAGGTATCATCATTTCGCCTGGACTGTTTCTCGTAACACGCTTCTGTGCCATTGAGTTTGCTTTACTCCCGGGCAAGTGACTGAGACGTTAGCTCTTCATCTCCACCCAATGCTTCCGGTAGCATGCACTCGCCCCTTTGAAACGTTTAATGTCTGGTTCTTATCTATTACCCAAACGCTTGCGTCATTGTTCATGGCGGTTGGTGAAGTAGGAGCTGCTGGTACGATTGCAATGGCGTTGTAGTACAGAGATTCAAACGTGCCGAAGCAGACACACACAATGTTCTTCCCGTCAGGTGACCATGTAGGCTTCGATTCCGACTTGGAACCCGTGGTGATCTGTTTAAGGTCAGTGCCATCAGACTTCATTGTCCACAAGTGGCCATTGAGTGTCAACGCAATCCGCGATCCATCCGGACTCATAGAAGGGTCAAGGGGCTTATCGAGTATTCCACTGATCTGCGTAACGCCGGTAAACGCTGCATCCACGATGTAGATGGCCGATTCACCGTTCGGAGTGATCGGCTCGGATGTGAGGCTGTACGGATAGAGCCACGATCCTGAGAGCAAGATCCGTCCGTCAGTCGTCCACGATGGTGCACCCAAACCATTGATCTCAACGATGACGTTGCCGTCGAGATCGATCACGACTGTTTTGATTACTCTTGGTTCGGACATCACCTCTGTTTCAGCGGACTCAGTGAATGCAATCATCGTTCCGGAGGGTGAGACTTTTGGTCCAAACAGCGTATACGTGCGCGGTGAGCTATAGATCTCGTTCCGTGCTGTTCCATTTGCGCTAACAATCTCCATCGTTGAGCTCGTTGGACCAAGGACCACCATCGCTCCGGAGCTAAACGAACTCGGACTACGGCCAACATATAGCCCCGTTGCAGTGTGAGTTGCAAGATCGAATTGTTCTACTCCATCCATCACTTCTTCATACGTAAGCGTACCCGATAGACCAACAGCATCCGTTGGGTCTGTGGTACTGCTGCAGCCAGCACCAACGACCATCAATGCGGCAAGTAGCGCGGAAAACATGAACGGAAAGTAGGGGAGACGCCCAATTCGGAATGAAATCAACATGGCGTTTCCCATTTGAGGAGTCTGAATTGGAATGTATGGAGCGATAAGATAGGGAAGTCATGTAGACCACAGCACCGTTCTATGCCATTCTAAATCAGACCCGTATGATAAAGTTCCAATTCAATGACAAATGACTAAGACACACACGAACCGGCACCCCTTCTCTAGCGAAGCGTGAGAGAAGGGGACGGGGGATGAGCTGATCAAGCCAATGACGAAATGACGTAATGACGAAATGACGACTATGACGCCATGAAGCTCAGTCATACCGTCATACTGTCATTTCGTCATTACGAGCGAAGCGAGTGAAGTCACATCGGTCTAAAGCCCGATGTTATTCCTCCGTACCTTTGCACTCATGGAACGCATCTTACTTATCGGTTCGGGTGGACGGGAACATGCCCTAGCAAAGGCACTCGTCGCATCTACGTCATGTGATAAACTCTGGGCAGCACCGGGGAATCCGGGTATCGAGCGGGAAGCGGAATGTGTGCAGCTGAATGTTGCAGACCACGGAGCGGTTGCGAAGTTCTGTTTGAAAAACGATGTATCGCTGGTGGGGATCGGTCCCGAGCAGCCACTGTCAGAAGGTTTGGCCGACTTCCTGCGCGAAGAGAACATTGATGTGTTCGGCCCCTCAAAATCTGCTGCCCAACTCGAATGGTCCAAGGGATTCTCCAAGGACTTCATGCTCAAACATCACATCCCCACAGCCCCTTATCGTAGGTTCACACCTATGGAACGTGCAGCAGCCTTGGACCACGTGCGCATCCATACGTTGCCCGTAGTTATCAAGTACGACGGACTCGCAGCTGGTAAGGGTGTTGTTGTTGCCTCCACCCGCGATGAAGCACTCATTGCCGTGAATGATATGTTCGATGGAGCATTCGGATCTGATGGTGTTGTGATTGAAGGCTTTCTCATCGGCGAAGAAGCAAGTGTGTTTGCTGTGTGTGACGGACGAGACTTTGTCCTCCTTGCCCCTGCACAAGACCATAAGCGCATTGGTGATGGCGATACCGGCAAGAACACGGGCGGAATGGGTGCCTATGCTCCGGCACCAATCGTAACCCCGGAAATCCTTGCCACTGTACGAACACGGATAGTGAAACCCGTCCTTGATGGTATGCGGGAAGGGGGAAGCCCCTTTATCGGATGTCTGTTCGTTGGACTGATGATCGATGGCGATGATGTGAATGTGGTGGAATTCAATGCACGTTTCGGCGACCCGGAAACGCAAGTTGTGATGAGCGTACTCAATGCTGATGTTGCCGCACTATTCGCATCAGCTGCTCGTGGCAGTATCGATGCATCAACAATTACAACCGTGGCCATGGGGTACGCGTGTAATGTGGTCCTAGCATCAGGTGGATATCCAGATGAGTATGCAAAGGGGCTACCCATCTCCGGAATCGACGAAGCAGAGGCAGATCCGCACGTAACGGTCTTTCATGCAGGGACAACCATGAAGGACAATGTGTTGGTGACAAATGGGGGAAGGGTATTGGGCGTAACGGCAACTGCCGATACACTCGCCAATGCTGTTCGTCGTTCGTATGAAGCCTGCGCAAAGATCTCCTTCGCGGGAAAAACTCTTCGCTCAGATATCGCAGCAAAAGCAGTATGAAGATCCTCGTTACCGGTGGTGCCGGATTCATCGGTTCACATATCGCAGAAACGTATCTCGAGGATGGCCACGAAGTAACGATCGTTGATGACCTCTCCATGGGATCGAAAGACAACATCCCAACTGGCGCACGATTTGTAGAACTCGATATCACTACCGATTCCTTCTCACGGTTTGTGATGGATGAACGATTCGACGCCATCAACCACCATGCAGCGCACATGGAATTGCGCGTAAGTGTTGACAAGCCGGTTCATGATGCAACAATCAATATCCTTGGGTCGCTCAGACTCCTTGAGGCTGCCCGTAAGTCTGACGTCCAACACGTGATCCTTGCCTCGACAGCAGCTGTTCTCGGCGAATTCACCGAGTTGCCTGCTACGGAATCTCATCCGGTGAAACCAATAGCCCCCTACGGAGTATCAAAGCGGGCAATGGAACTCTATGCCGATTACGAACGCATCGTCCATGGCATGAGTATTTCTGTCCTTCGGTATACAAACGTTTATGGTCCGAGACAGAACCCAAATGGGGAATCCGGCGTGATCGCCATTTTTCTCGAAAAATTCTTGAAGGGGGCTGTCCCTACCATCCACGGCGACGGATCTCAGGAGAGAGACTATCTCCATGTACATGATGTAGCGTGTGCAAACAGGGCAGCACTCATTACTCGTGCTCAGGGGATTTATCATGTCTGTAGCGACAGTGCAGCCAGTGTAAATGATGTGGTATCGATGCTCCGTTCGGCTCTCGGTACTGACGCAGAGGTAGTTCACGGTCCAGCAAAAGCAGGCGATCCAGCCAGAACCCGCGGTTCTCATGCGGCATTTTCTGCGCTCACCGGATGGCGTCCGAGCACGCCATTGGAAGAGGGGATTCGCGCTACTGC
>DATGWS010000247.1:0-3980 GCA_035299365.1 Candidatus Didemnitutus sp. | reverse complement strand
TAGGGCTCAAGGATTTCCTTGATCTTCTGGCGTGCGCGAAACACGCGCACCTTTGCTGTGTCGAGCTTGATGTTCAACATTTCGCTGATCTCGTTGTAAGAGAGGCCGTCATACTCACGTAGGACAAAGGCCTCGCGCATGTCGTGGGGGAGAAGCTCCATTGCCATGGTAATGAGCTTCATCATCTCTGATCGATCTGCCTCGCGGGAAACCCCGGGGTTGTACATCGAATCATCGAACTCCACCATCTGCGTCTGCGCACGCTTTTTCTCATTGAGACAAAGGTTACGGCAGATCGTGAGGGCGTAGGCACGCACGTTTTCTAGGAATTCAATCCGTTCTGCGCTCTGATAGAAGCGCATGAAGGTCTCCTGAAAAACGTCGTATGCTCGGTCTCTGCTTCCAAGCACACGCATGCAATACGAGAACACATTCGGAGACAGTCTCGAATACAGTTCACTGAACGCTGCTTCTCGCTGCTCCGTACGAAGCATCGCATAGAGTTCCGTGTCGCTATATTCCGTGAGGTGTCTCCTCATGAATCCTACTAACAATAGACGGGTCAAAAGGTTACTGTGATGGACGGATTGCCGTATGAGCTTGTTCGGAGCTCCCGAAGAACAATGACTGTTGAGGTCCACCCAACCGGGTCGGTCATCGTGCGTTCTCCGAACCGCATGCCCCTTTACGAAATCGAACGTTTCCTTGCCATGCGGCAGGCATGGATCAACGAAAGGTTGCAGGACGTAGAGGCCAAACGATCCGTCCTGCCACAACGTACACAACCCAACCACTTCTACCATCGAGGAGAGGTGCTGGAATGGGGCTGGCAAAACGCCGATGTCCTTGTACCACAACAACATACCACCCGCTCAGCCGCCTTGCGCTACATTGAACGCTGGCAGCGAGCAGAGGCACGATCATTGTTCTCGAGCATGATCTCCGAACACCTACCTGCAATTGGTGTGCCCGGCTTGCGGTATCAAGGATTAAAACTTCGTAGGATGAAACGCAGATGGGGATCGTGTTCGTCTACTGGACATATCACCCTCAACGAGCACTTGATCCGCGTACCCGACGGCTGCATCCGCGGCGTGGTGGTTCACGAGCTGTGTCACCTCGTGCATTTACACCATGGCGCGGCCTTCCACCATCTTGTGGCAGATGTCTATCCGGACCATCGACTCAGTGATACGTTGTTAGATGCCTGGACGTCTGTCCTGCACGCTCACGCAGATGCTTTTGTGCAGAGTTCGTCGAACGCTGATGTGAGCGACGCTGCGATCATCTCCGGAGTGCGACCTTCGATGTGATGACGTGGCATAAATGCCACAAGCTCGCCATCACGCATGATGGCCACCGATGGGGAGGATGGCGGAACACCTGTGAAGAACGAACGTGCACGTTCTGTGGCTTCTGTGTCTTGTCCGGCAAAAACCGTTACGATGTTATCTGGCAACGTGCTGTGAGCAAGTGCCTTGGCAACGCCCGGACGTGCTCCACCGGCGGCGCATCCGCATACCGAATTCACAACTACCATCGTTGTGCCCGGTTTTGCCATCGCAGCATCAACGTCTGCTGCTGTGCGCAGTTCTGTGATACCAAGGTTTGTAAGTTCTTCGCGCATCGGCTGCACGAGCATTGGATCATAGGCCATGATTATTCTCCGGATTGGTGTTCATTGAGGACGTTGTTGAGGTATTCCATGCCGAGCGGACCGGCAATGAGCGGGAACTCCACTTCATATTCATCACGCTTAGACGGATCGAGGGCAAATGCCTTGTTGAGGAAGGGAACGGCGGATAGGGGCTGACCTGCCGCACAAAGGGTCTTTGCAGTTGCGTAGTATCCCTCTGCCCATTCGGGCATGAGTCGCGTGCATTCATTGAACCCTCGCAGAGCTTCGAGCACATCGCCCGTTTCCAGTACGCTGGTGCTGTAGTCATACCAACACTCAACGTCCTCCGGTTGCAGTTCGAGTGCCTTACGGTAGGCCTTGAGCGACTCGGCAACACGCTGAAGATTGAACAATGCATCTGCCTTTGCATACCATAGATCTGCATAGTCCGGCTCTATCTTCAACGCAGCGTCGTAATCGGTTACGGCCTTTTCGAATTGTTCTAGAGCATCATAACATGTGCCCCTTCCGTAGAGCGCCTGTGAATGTTGTGGCTCTAGGTCGATCACCTTGGTGAACATGTCTGCCGCTTCTTGAAACTTGCCACCTTCTTCGAGAGACGAGGCAAGGTTGTGCATCACCGGTATGTCTGTTGGATCCACACGATGCGCCTCGCGATAGGCACTTACGGACTCATCAACCCTGCCCAGGGTGGCATAGGTGTTGCCCATGTTATACCATGCATTCACAAAGTCGGGCTTTATGATCGTTGCCATGTCATAACACTGCAACGCCATCCGATTAGCCCCCTTCTTTCCATGGATCACTCCCTTATTGAACCATGCATTGGGTTCAAAGGGCTCCATGTCTACAAGGGTTTCATAGATCGCTATTGCATCGTTGTATTGCTCAAGAGCTTCGTGGCAGATGGCTATCTCAAAGAGGGCGTCGCGTTGAAACTGTTCTTGTTTTGCCAGATAGATGAAGAGTCGCATGGCTTCATCATAACGCTCACGTTTTTCAAGGATGAGTGCCTTGGTGAACAGCGCGTCCAGATTGTTCGGGTCGGACGTAAGTGCACCTTCTATAAGACGGTTAGCTTCATCCAGCCGGCCAAGTTGTTCCAGAGCAATGCCACGATTCACCGTGATTTCGATGTCTACCGGATCGAGCCGGGCTGCCTGAGCGTAAGCCTCAAGAGCCTCTTCCCAATGGCCTAGACTTCCGTGAGCAATGCCCAGCTTATGCCACGCATCTGTGGAGTAGGGGGCTTTTTCGGCCCACATCTTGGCAAAGATCAATGCATCCTCAAAAGCTTGGGTTTCCAAGCAATAATGGACGATGGCCTCAAGAGATTCGGCTGTTGGTGCGCCGTTCTGCCAATTACCACTGCGAACGGACTCACGGAACCGTCTCAGGGTCTCGTCGAGCTCCTGGCGGTTGGGTTCTTCATGCTCGTCGTCGTAATCGAATTCCATCATGTGCAAGTTTACGCATCATTCATGCAAAGGAGGGTAGAGACGTAGAGCTACAACGATTCGTGCGTAAGGAATGCCCGTAGCCAGTTGCGGACGCCAAAAATGTTGGTAGACATAACATTGATGGCTTCAAGAGCCGCCACATGTCGCAAATCTCTGCGTTGGCCTGGCTCTGACTCAACGATCGTTGCAATGCGAGGTACGATCTTCACTACCTCGTCAACCAACGCATAGTGCCGTACTGAGATAGCCCCCTCCGGGAAACCAAGTCTGCGAAGGGCGTCCACAGCACTTCGCACGTCATCCCATCGGCCAAGCGTCATGAGATTCTCGATGGTATAGAGCCTCACCATGAGCTTGAATAAGGGTTGTGAAATTGTAACACGTTGGAAATTGGCAAGAGCCTCTTCCGGACGTTGTTCATGCTGGGCGATTACGGCATTACAGAGCGCTAGAACGTCTTCTCGAATGTTGGGTTGGAGCGCTTCAGCATATTCCGCCATGAAGGCTTTGGCATAGGGCACCTCACCTGCATTAACAGCCATGCGGACAAGAAAAATGAAGTCGGGATAAAGAAGGTTTGCCTTCCCAAGAAACTTCAGTTCAATCTGGGACTGAATACCCAAGAGGGCTTCCTTGTAGTAGGCATCGTTGCCGATTACGTTTATCTGGTACATGCAGTGATCTGCAAGATGCGTGAAGGCCATATAACCGTCCACGAAGGGGAGCTCATGGATACGACTTCGTACCAATGTCCGCAGACGAAGAAAGGTCTCCGGGCTGGGTGACGCCGAGAGTTCCACAACGGCGGCATGCACATCAATACAGGCATTATTCCGGAATTGAGGATTCCGCTCTAGGAACACCATGATATCCGACGAGAA
>DATGWS010000246.1:0-4660 GCA_035299365.1 Candidatus Didemnitutus sp. | reverse complement strand
GTGAATAGCGAACAGAGAACAGCGAACAGAGAACAGCGAACAGAGAACAGCGAACAGAGAACAGCGAACAGAGAACAGCGAACAGAGAACAGCGAACAGAGAATAGCGAATAGCGAATAGAGAACAGCGAATGAGCCCCAGAGGGGCGTGATTACAGCTAGCCCATGACGAAGTCGTGGGGGTAGAAGAATGGTTGAGATGATTTGGAAGAGGCGTACGTTATTGCGTACTATTTTGTGAAGTACACAGGAGTGGCAATGAACACGCTTACTGCGAGTGAAGCTCGGGCAAAACTAAAACCGCGAACACTAGAGTTGCTCGCTGTTCTCGCTCGTGACCCGTTTCAGAATCCACCTCCGTATGAGAAGCTCGTTGGAGATCTTTCCGGCACATCCTCGCGTCGGATCAACATCAAACATCGGCTTGTCTATGAGGTGTTCGCTAAGAAGAAGACTGTTCGTGTGCGGGGTATGTGGACACACTACGAGTGATCAGAACTGCGTGCCGATCACATGTGGAAGCATTGCACGCCAGGTAGGCCAATCGTGGGTGTAGTCGTTGCCCCAGATGTCGAGATCGAAGGGGATTCCTTTGGACCCGAGCACGCGCGAGATTTCTACGCTTGCGTTAGGATCTTCGTAGCTGCCGCTACCGGAGAGTATGTGAATGTGGTGTTTGGACCGAAGAAGATTGAGCCAATACTGATCGGTAAGGTTTGGTAGATAGTCCATTGGCGAGTTGAAGTAGCAGTCCTCATCGAAGTAGCCCTTGGAGTATTCCTTTAGGTCATAGATGCCGCTCATGGCGATGGTGCCATCAAAAACGTCTGGTCTGCGGAACAATGAGTTGGCCGCGTGGAGTGCACCTAGTGATACACCGCTTGTGATGATTGGTACTTGACCGTCGCAGTCGCGGAAGATGAAGGGGACAACTTCTTCAACAACATAATTGTTGTATTGCTGATGTCTGATGGACTTCTCGCGTCCATGCATCCGATCGTTGAGCCAACTTTCGCTGTTGATGCTGTTGATCGAATAGACCTTGATCTTTCCCGACTCGATGAAGGGGGCTATAGAGTCGATCAAATAGAATCTCTCATACTCGAGATAATCAGCAGCTGCGCTAGGAAACATGAGAATGGCTGTGCCATAGTGTCCATAGGCACAGATCTCCATGTTCTTGTTAAGGTTGGGGCTCCACCATGTTGTGATATCTCTGCGCATGACAACTCCAAGAGTCTAGATTGATCGAATGGCTCAATATAGCCCCTTACAAGAGCTCGGGAGCAAGGGGCAACGTGGCATCGCAGAAGAAAAGAATTGAACCTTGGTGGATGATGATCTCAACACGTTCAGCACTAGAGCGGTTCCGTGCGCCCTCACGTGTGCCATGCTCGAGGACTTCGGCGGTAAGGGGCCACAGCAATCCAGAGGTTGTAATGCAGGCGTGAGGTTGGGGAATGATGGAAAGCAATTCGTCCATCGTTGACGAATACGCAAAACTGTCGTAGATGGGTATTCCAAACCGATCGCGGTCGAGTGCAACGAGATTCATCGTCCTGCCAAACCGCGTAAGAACCGACCAATTATTCAGTGAGTGTTCGAGGTCGCCACCATGAATGCCAACGATCAAACACCGGTTCCACAACATTGTCTGTGCAAAACGCAGAGCCTTCTCAAAATCGTTGGTCTCCTGATCCGGTTCAAACACTATTTCGGACGATTCACGCAACAGAGTGAGAACTTCCGGGTCAATGGAATCAAGGTCGCCAACGACAAACTCCGGCACAATGCCAACACGAAACAGAGACTCCGCAGCTCCATCGGCAGCGATAAGGGGGCGATCCATCACATGTTCAAAGACGTCGATGGATGGAATACTTCCGTTCAGGCAGATAACCGCGTCGAAAGGCGTCGATGTTCTCTTCAATTCATTCACGGTCTGCCAGCCCCTTCCCATTCATTGAAGATCGACATCACAAGGTCTATGCCGTCTGTGAGTGCAGCCGGTCCGGGTTGAAGTATGATAGGCGAAGGCAGGTCGCGAAGAAAACCCGTGTGAAACGGACGGAGATTCTTCCATCCCGGTCTACTGATCACGCGTTCGGGCTTCAGCATTTTGCCACACCATGATGTAAGCATAACGTCGGGATCTCTTCGCAAAGGTTCTTCGATATCGACAAGAATCCGTTCCTTGGCATTGGGATGAATGCGATTCTCGGCAAAGACGTCGATGCCTCCACAGATCTCTATGATCTCGCTCACCCAACAGATGCCAGTGATGAGTGGGTCGTACCATTCTTCGAAGTAGACGCGCGGTGAGTATTGTCTACGCGAACCACGTTCAGCTGCTTCATCTACACGATTCCGCAGCTGTGCTGCATATTGTTCAGCCATCGACGCGTATCCGATTAGGCCTCCAAGCCGTACGATCATTGCGAGGATGCCCTCAACTGAACGATGGTTGAAACACACAACATTGATGCCGCGACGGATCAGCTCGGCTGAAATGTCGGCCTGCAGGTCGGACCAGGCGAGCACAACATCCGGTTGTAATGCAATGATGTCATCGAAACGAGCATCGAGATAGGTAGAAACCTTTGGCTTTTCCTTTCGTGCCCGTGGTGGACGAACCGTGAAGCCTGAAATACCAACGATGAGATCTTCCGCTCCCAATGCATACATCGTTTCCGTGGTCTCTTCTGTGAGGCAGATCACACGCTGCGGATATCCGAACGACCTCACTTCTTGGCCTTCTTGGGAAACTTCACCACGGTACCTTTCGGCATGAAGAGCACGGAACGGCGATCTTCCTTCACCATGCGATTGTAGTCGGCCTTAAACGTGGCATACTCTTCAGGAACCACCCATGGGCGATGATTGCCAATCGACCGAACAACGGTTAGGTTACCCTTTGTGATCGTAGATGATCGATCATAGGTGATCTGCGGCAGTTCATAACGAGCGCTCGCCCGCTCTTCGGAGAGCACATAACCCGGCGGAACGGTCATGCGAACGATCTCGACGGTAGAGTCGTGGAAACTAGGGAAGTGCATAGGCTGCGCACGTTTTTCATACGAAAGTGCAGCAGCCGGCATGATCGGCCGATCCCACGGCAATCGAGCGATGAGGAAGCCCCCTGCCTCCATCATATAATTCGGCACGTAGAAGGTGACGGAGAATCGAAGTGCTGGAGTGAGCGTGTCGAGATCATCGATCTCCACCGAGCGGAGTTCAACATCGGGATAATCCTCGCTGAGCATTTCTACGATTCCCTTATCGCGCTCCTTTTCCGTGCGATCTCTCCATGCAGCACGATACATCTGTGTGCCAGCGCCCGACTCCGTGTAGATCTGCGTGATCACTGCCGAATTATCATCCGAGATGTTCACGTTGGTTTCCACCGTCATGGTGTTCGGACGGAAGTATTGTTTGGAGAGCCTCATCGGCTCGCGAAGACCCGGCCGGACAGTGAGGGCAAATGCATTGACATCTGCATGCGGAACGTTCCCAATCGGAACATTGTCCGCGGTGAGATCGAGGAAAAGCGGGATGGAATCTCCGGGTATCACAACAATCACGTGGTCAAACGGAATGCTGGCAAGGGGCTGACGTTGAAATGGTGACGTTTGCGTTTGAACCAAGACGTGATGGGAAGTGATGTCTCGTTCGGCGAGCATCGAGATGCACAGCGTAGCTACATCCTTGCAATCGCCAATGCGCGTGTTGATTACGCGTTCTGCCTTTTGGGGCACATAGCCCGACTGGCGGAATGGAACGTAACTATAGCGAATGTCCTTGGTAATGAAACGATACACACCGGAGATGATCTCTTCTCGTGAGTACGAGGCTGATCGTGGGAAGAGTGAGTCCATGAGCTCACGTACTTCAAGAGAAGACCGAGTCTTCGGCCGCGCAATGTCATAGTACCACATGATGATCTCTTCCCAATTAGGAACGCTGGAGATCTCAACGCGCTTATCAACATCGTACATGCTTGGCATGTCCTCTTCGTAGTCGATTGCCGGTTGATTGCGTGATTCCCAAACCGCGAGTTCACCGTAGGCATTCTTTGTTGTTGCCATCTCTGTTTCAAGCCCGTAGGCGCGCCATTGAAACGGCTCAAGTGTGGGAGTGAGTAGCGCAAAGCGAGAGTAGAGTTTCGGATAGGAACCGTTGAATGGGTACGTATCAGAGAAGTAGGCACTGAGCCGGCCCGACTCTGCTTCTAGGTGACGGTAACGAACGTGGATGAAGTCGCCTGGCTCGATGCCCTTGAAGACGAGTTGCCCGGTCCCTCTGTCGGCAGGGATCTCGCGACCTCGTGACTTTCTCACGACTGCTTTTTCTACTACCAGACTACTGTTTGTAGGGAGGTAGACCTCCTTGAAATCGTCGATGCCTTCAATCGTGTATATGCGCGCCACATACTCGCGTTGAACTTCGCAACGGCTACCGTTATAGACCACACGATGTTTTGCATCGTAGAGATAGATAGCAGCATCGTCAGGATAGGCTGATGCCTCAGGAGCATTGCTGATAATGCTGTCGATGTTTGTTGTTGGGAAGTATGTAAATGGATGTGGGCTTCCCTTCAGGTCGCGAATCAACTCGCGTGTTTCAAAGTTTGACGGATCGATAGCGAGAGAACGTTCGAGATC
>DATGWS010000245.1:0-13175 GCA_035299365.1 Candidatus Didemnitutus sp. | reverse complement strand
GCCCACCTAGCTCCTGAGCTTGAAGCAATGTCAACACGCGATGCTGTATCGTATCTCGAATCAGCACGTCGCAATCTCGCTGCGTTGAACATTGGCTCCACGTTTCGTCACCTGCGAAACGCAGAGCGCAGAATGGGTCGTTCCGGATTCACTCTTGATCCGATCTCTCAACAAGGGGCCATGTTGTTATTGGCTGATGACGAGGACTTCGCCTCCGCATACAGGCGAGCTGTGGAGCCCCTTTTACAGCACATGGAATCGAGTCCGCTCTTCCTCGAAGCCGAACGCCGTTACAGCGAGATCATGTCAACCAGAGATCTCGAAACCAACAAACACCGCTTGGTGATCGAGCACGTTATGCAGACCCTTCCGGACATGCTTGTTGGGATGCCCGGTTTGGATAGCAGCATCGTCCGTGAGATCGCCTATCTGAATGGAAGACTCCTTGACCAGGATATCATGCTCGCTCTTGCCGCTGTCATCCGCGAACTTGGAGCAGGGGTCATAGATCAGCTGAGTACATTCATCATCGACGAGGTTGTAGATACATACCGGATGGTTCTCTCCGGACTCATCAATGACCGCATCACCGAATTGAAGGGTGATCGCCAGCCTGTAACGTCGCACATTGAACCAAATGCCCCCACGCCTTTACCAGCTGATCCCAATCCAGTCCAAAACCAAGACGCCACACAACTCCCAGACCTGTTATCGATCATCGAAACGGCTGAGTATCTCCGTGTAACTCGCACAACCATACATCGGCTCTTAAAATCCGGCGCACTCACCGGCACGCACGTAGGTCGACGTCACCTTATCACACGAAAAAGCATCGAAAACTACCTTGCGTTGTCGGGAAACGAATAGATACTGACTTCTCCTCCGGCCTTTCTGCCCCCAAAACGTTCACATTACGTCCTTGGGGGTGTCGTTAGGGTGGTCGTTAGGGTGGTCGTTTGGGGGGTCATTTGATTGCGATATGATTGCGAATTGATTGTGATTTGATTGGCCTTTTGATTGCGAGTTTTCACCCCAAAACTTGAAATAGAGGCCTTCCGTTAGTGTTTTCTAACCCTTCCGTGCACTTGCGGACACTAACAACTTCATTTTCGGGCCTCCAGACCCAGTTTCGACTCACCTTTTTCGCTGGAATGCACTTCCCACGCCACTCCCGTTACCCTAAAGTTAGTGTTCCACGGAAGGCAAAAGAACGAGCATTAACGAGATTTTGGGAAACTTCTAGTTGTTTTAGGTATCATCTAGAGTACTCTTAGTCACATCTCGATCAACTCAACAATCGAAGTTGTTCGGTAGCGTTGAAAACGCAATTCAGCCAGCGAATCGCTCAGCCTTATATTTCACCATGTTAGCTCTTACCGATATACGCGCGAACGCCACCGCCTTTGCCGAACGATGGAAGGATGAGGTCTCCGAGGACGCTGAAGCCAAAACCTTCTGGCATGAGTTCTTCGCCGTCTTCGGGGTCGACCGTAAGCGTGTTGCCTCGTTCGAGAAGCAGGTGACCAAGACCGGAAAGAACCAAGGCTTCATTGACCTGTTCTGGCCGGGGGTGTGCCTTGTAGAGCACAAGTCCGCCGGCAGAGATCTCGACAAGGCACTCGCACAAGCCGTTGACTACTTCTCGGGCCTTAAGGATCACGAGCTTCCGCGGTACGTGATCGTCTCGGATTTTCAGCGAATCCGTCTTCACGATCTCGTTGACGACACCAATGTTGAAATCAGACTTGAAGAACTACCGCAGCGGATCGAGCTGTTCGGATTCATTTCCGGATATGTCCCGCGGAAATTCCGTGATGAAGACCCGGTCAACGTCAAGGCAGCCGAGCTTATGGGTCGCCTGCACGACGCGATCAAAGCCACAGGGTATGAAGGTCACCAACTCGAAGTCTTCCTGACCCGGCTGCTCTTCTGTCTGTTCGGAGACGACACAGGCATCTTCAACCGCGACTCCTTTGTCTCGTTCCTAGAGACAAAAACCCGCGAAGACGGCATGGACGTTGGTCCGCAGCTCTCGTTCCTGTTCCAGCTTCTTAACACGCCACCGGGGAAGCGTCCAAAGAATCTCGACGAAGAACTCCAAGCCTTCCCCTACGTCAACGGAAGCTTGTTCGCAGAGACGATACCAACGCCCAACTTTGATCGGGAGATGCGGGAACGCCTGTTGGAATGTGCCAACTTCGATTGGACATTCGTTTCACCCGCAGTCTTTGGAGCGATGTTCCAAGGGGTCATGAACGCGGCAGAACGTCGGAACCTCGGCGCTCACTACACCAGCGAGAAGAACATCCTCAAGGTCGTGTCCGGCTTGTTCTTGGATGAGATCGAAGAAGAACTGACAAAGGCCCGTTCGTCGGAACATCGCCTTCGTGCCCTTCATGATCGTATCTCCCGCATGCGGTTCCTTGACCCCGCCTGTGGCTGCGGAAACTTCTTGATCGTCACGTACAAAGAGCTGCGACGGATCGAGATCGAGATACTCCTTCAACTGGAAGCACTCGGAAAGCTTTCCGGAAAGGGGCAACAGGTCTCCGATATCTCCGCTTTGTCGAGGCTCTCCGTCCACTCCATGTTCGGCATTGAGATCGAAGAGTTCCCGGCTCGCATCGCAGAAGTTGCTCTATGGCTGATCGACCACATCATGAACGTTGATCTCGCCAAAGCGTTCGGCGGATACTTCGTTCGTCTGCCCCTTACCAACGGACCGACGATTCGAAACACCGACGCCCTGGAGATTGACTGGCGAACCGAATTCATAGACACAGAAACCGATGCCGAGTGGTACATCCTTGGCAATCCGCCGTTTATTGGCTCCAAGATGATGACCGACAGCCAGCGAGCCAAGATCAAGCAACTCTTTGGAGGTATCTCCGGATCGGGAGTGCTGGACTACGTCACCGGTTGGTACGTAAAGGCAGCGGAAGCCGTGAAAGGAACATCAATACGGTGCGCGTTCGTTAGCACAAACTCCATCTCTCAGGGCGAGCAGGTTGGGATACTCTGGAAACACCTCGTCCAGAAGTACGGCATCAACATTCACTTTGCCCATAGAACATTCCGATGGTCGAATGAAGCACGCGGAATTGCAGCCGTGCATTGTGTGATCGTTGGGTTTGGAAGCGAAACAGTCGCCAACCCCTCGTTGTTCGAATACACCGACCCGACGAGTGACGCAGTTAAATCAAATGTGCCAGTGATCAACGGGTATCTGACCTCCGGGGACCACATCTTCATTATCTCAAGATCGAGTCCGCTGTGCAGCGTGCCAGCAATGATGTTTGGCAACATGCCCTTGGACGGTGGGAACTTGCTTCTGACCCCTGAGGAAAGAGTAGATCTCTTGGCTACAACACCGGCTGCATCTAAGTATTTGAAGAAGTGCATCGGTGCATGGGAGTTCTTGAACCAAGGGGAACGATACTGCCTATGGCTAAAAGGGATTTCGCCAGCAGACTTACGTGGAATGCCCGCTGTTATGCAGCGCGTCGAAGCTGTCAAAGAGTTCCGTCTTGCAAGCAAGGCTTCATCGACTCGTGACCATGCAATACGCCCATGGGAGTTTAGAGACGTGTTTCAAGCTGACACTCCGTATCTATTAGTTCCGCGCCACTCTTCAGAATCGCGCTCATATTTACCGATAGGATACATAGGTCCGGATTCTATCACCTCCGACAGTTGCCTGATTCTTCCAGGTACTGATTTGTTCAACTTTGCCATTCTAACCTCGTCAACTCACATGGCGTGGGTCAGGTACGTCTGCGGACGCCTCAAATCGGACTACAGGTATTCGAAAGACCTTGTCTATAACAACTATCCCTGGCCCGATGTCACGGAAGAGCAACACAAGAAGCTAGCGGAACTCGCCCAGAAAGTGCTAGACGCTCGCGCCAACCACCCAACGTCATCCTTGGCAGATCTGTATCATCCTACTACGATGCCACCAGACCTGCGTAAGGCTCACGAAGCCCTCGACAAAGCTGTTGATGCTTGCTACCGCAAGGAAACGTTCAAGAGCGAACGAGAGCGAGTGGAGCACTTGTTTGAACTGTACCGGAAGCTGACGGAGGGGTTTGGGGCGGAGGAGAAGAAACCGAAACGGAAGCGAGGGTGACCACATGGCAACGACAGGTTACGAACCTGAGGATTTCCTCAAAGAGCATATTCCATATAGACTTGAACTACTCGACACGTATTGCACTGCAATACTACTAGGCATTTACAGCGGGCAATCCAGCTCTAGAATCGCTTCCGAGTTCATATTGCCAACAGAGTATGGATTCAAACTGACGCCAACGACACAGATATTCAACATTGCTCTCGAAACTGGCTTGATAACGTTTCGTTTGTTAATGGAATTCTTGGGCTTAACAGTCGATGACAGTGGTGAAATAAAAGCAATTGAAGCTAAAAGGGGTAAACGTCGGAAGGATGATTTTCCTATCTCCAAGATTCAGGATGTTAATGGTGAATCCTTAGCAGCAGTCAATCCTGATACGATCGCGGATTTGAAAGTATTCGAGGGAACGTTCCTTGGTAGCGGTGTGACCGTCGATGTCAAATCGAAGTTCGCAGAAATGTACATTCAGGCCAACAAGGCCGCTGCACACCTGGTACAGAATGGGCGGCCCTATCATCGACTTGATAACTATTTAGCCTGTCTCGTGTTGCGATCCCTAGTTGAAGTAGTGGTATATGACCGCTTGAACGAGCGTAAACTTCTGAAGAACTTAGGAGTTTGGAGCAACACGCTGTTGCACCCGAGTGTTCTTGTAGAACATGAACGTGCGGTTTCCGAGGTCTACAAGTTTGTACAAAGGAAAATCGCCACACAACACTGAAGACTTCATATCAATGGTCGACATTCCCGATGCCATTGATTAGACGATCCGCCATAGAGGAATTGCAACGTTATTCTTGATCTATACACTTCCGGGCCTCATCTCAGAGTGACCGCTGGCTGTGCACTATAGTCGCCCTGAGGGATGGATTTCCGTTAGGCAAATTTCAACGAATCGCTCGTGCCCAGAATGCACCTACTACACGGATTTGAGGGCACTGCTCTATTATCATAGACTTGCAAGCTCTAAAATGGGCACCGGTGACCAGTACATCATCTACCAGCACAACAGTATCACATGGAGTCGGAAGTATGTCCAGTCTTAGATTGCGTCGAATCTCATCCGGGTTACGGCTACCACCAAGATGTGATGCCTGACAATTCTCAATACAGTCAAACAAGTCTAATGTTTGAATCTGAGGGTGTGATGGTTTTAACCGTTGAAGGACTTGTACCAGCCTATTGTCGTAACCAACATCATTCTTGCATTTTGACGTAGGGATAGGAATGGCATGAATCTTTGCGTTAGGTAAGAAGTCACGCAATTCCTCAGCCATTTGTTCTATTGCTCTTTCTTTGTATTTGTACTCTGGTTTTCCCTGGCGATCAATTGGCTTCTTAAAGTTCGTTATCAAATCGTTAGTTATCGTCTCAATGTAGCGCACTCCTTGAGGTGGTGTTTTGTACTCTCGGAGATAGTACACTTCGTCTGCTTTGGTTAAGTGAACCGGAGGTTGTTGCGCAAAGTCGATCTTTTTCCACATGATGATGCCCACACAAGACTCACCGAGATAATGCTGTTAAGTGCTCAAGAATCTCCTCAGCATTCTTGACAACAATTGCACCTTTCTCCACGTACTTCCTTGGCCATGATACTCCTTGAGAGTTGTAGCATCGCTCTGTGATGAACAAGGGCCTGCCCAATTTCATACAAGCTCTAGCTTGTGTAAGAGTACCACTCGTGTCGGATGCTTCGACAATAACTGTTGCCTGCGTAATGCCTGCCATCAACTCATTGCGCTGGGGGAAATGATACTTCCTAGTTGAGAAATGTTCGCGAGAATACCTGAAGAAAGGCACTTGGCTCACCAACAAGCCCTCTTTACTTACATAGCTTTGCAGATCTATATTCTCTTTGGGGTAGGATTGATTTAGCGGAGTCCCAATCACGCCCACAACCTTACCTCCCGCTTCAATCGCAGCCTGCATAGCACTGGTATCAATACCCGAGGCCAATCCGGATGTCACGCAGAAGTTAGAGCTTGCAAGGGTTTTGGCAATCTCGCTTGCTAGCCTTCTTCCATCATCTGTCGCCTTTCTTGCACCCACAACGGATATCAATGGCTGTTGGCAAAGTTCAATGTCGCCAAGGTAATACAACAACGATGGCGCCATTTCACTGACGCGGAGTTGTGCTGGATATAGTAGGTCATTGTACAAAGCCACTGAGAACACTCGACTCAAATCAAGTAGCTGTGTTCTAACTGCCTCCAATATCTGTTCGGTGAAGAGGCTGGCCACGCTCGAACGCAGGAAATCGCTAGGAAGCAAATTAGAGTCACGGAGCTGTTCGGAAACGGACCGGATCGAACGGTTCAGTTCTGCTACCAATGTCTCATAGGCAACTGTCTCCTCTAATATGGAGACTGCCTTGAAGTCGGTATCATCGCCAACAGTTTTCATGCCGCATTCTCCACGCACATCTTTAGCGAGTAGTGCACCACAGCCAAGTTCGCCTTTTTGATGTCTAAGCTTCGAGTTCAACGCCTCAGCTTTGGATACATTGCCACGTTTACCTCAATATAGGTGATAATTCACCCGACTTAAGCGGTTAGAGGCGCTCGAAGTTAACCATCTGAGATCACACCCGATAGTAGCGCCTACCACACGCTATCATTTGCTGGCGATTCTGAACGATAAGACCATCGAGATTTGCGTTGCAATGGCCATATGTGACAGCACACCAACGTGAAGGCAGCGACAATCCAACATTGGGTCTAGCAAACGGGTGCGCTACTGGAAAATCCGCGTAGGGTGATCACTCAAGCCCGCACAAGAGTGATCACCTGACATTGCAAGCCAGGGTCGAGGCAACCGCAAACTAGCATTGCGCTTAGAAGAAAGGCAAACCATATAGTCCGGTGGTCAGTTGCGCGCGGATTTGGATGCTCATGTGGCGCGGATAATCCACACGAAGAAGGCATCATCGCGATTGCGACAACACCGGAACACGACGCAAGGGTTTGTTTCAATTGCCTCATTCTCAAAAGTAAAGCTACTCAATCTTTTAGGAACAATCTACTTGGCCGTGACCGCCCAGCAAAGCTCCTTTGGGTCTGGACAATGATTATTAAACAATATCTTTTGTAGCAGGCTAGTCTACGCTAACCAATGGCCAATGCTTGCACTCAGGAATGCACTTGGAATGTTGTGTCTGCTAATGTGAATGATCGTATCCCTCAACAACACAGCTAAACAGCTGATCAAGGACAGGACAACGAATCAGCCAAACATGTTTCTAGACCACTGTAATCATAAACAAAGTAGTAGCCATTTTTGTGCACTTGATTTCCTCGGTAGTACGTTGCGAAATGACCGCCTCCAAATAGAACGTACTTAAGGCACGGTGTCGCTGTCAAGTCAAGACTCTTCATCGCATACTCGACTGCCATTGTAGAAGTATCTGAACCTTCGAGTAGATTCGTATCACTCCCTTTGAAGCGAATAATCGTGTCCGAGTTGCTGAATTTTTCACTGTTCAGCAAACCAAGTAGAAGATTCTTTCGCTTGTTACAATCAGCGGTCTCCCATTCATTGCGAAACTGATTGTAGGTCCTGTACACAACTGTTGGTTTAGAACAGGATGACACAGCGAAAGCCAGCACTAGTGCGACAAGCGTCAGCACCATTGATGATTGAAGAACACAATTTTTCATATTTGTGATATCCGCTCATGGAGGAGTTCGAGATGGATCTGCTACCGGAGGTGTACTACTATTGGGGGACGTCGGTGCAACGGTGGTATCAGATGCACCGGAACGTGGGGTCTGTACAGCAGCAGATCCGCTGGTTGTCGTGGGGGTGGGAGGTGGAGCTACAACTAGCTGGGCTGTTGAAACGAGCCCGTTTGCGATACCAATCTCTAGTGTTTTGATCGTACCATTTGAACTGTATGGAATCACAAGCTTGCCAGTCAACACTCCATTGCCTGAGGCATCGCTTTGCGAAACCTCCACCCTTCCGTCGCTGCCTTCTTCTCCATGCCGTTGCATCCCTAAGATTGGACCTTCGGAGTCTTTACCCTTGCGATGACTAACGGAATAGTTGAACCCACTCTTGAATCTTGAGAAAGCCTCAATTGCTGCATGTACCAAAAGTGCAGCACTATATCTGTTGTCTTGCATTAATCGTCCAACTTGTTGAATATCATGGATATCAATTGCTGGGTTCAAGGCAGTTGTGCCATAAGAGTCGACGGTGATCTCGGTACTCGCCGAGTAGACGTTCTGCCTTGTCGTAGTCGTGGATCCAATCACTTCCGATAGGGAGTTGAAAGCAGCTTGTTGATACGCATCAAGACTTTGAACAGTGTTACTTCCCAGAAAGTGAAGTGTTACTCTTCCTCCATCGTCAATTCTTGATTCGAGTTTATCTGAGAAGATGGCCTTAATGGTAGATTGGAATCTACCTCGAGGATTATTCGCCCCAATGAATGCAACTACCCACTCGTCACCTTCCCGGTCAACAAGCGCGATCGGTGAACATCCAGACATTTGATAGGAGGACCACGTTGGGAATTTGGAGCTCAACGGATCCACACTCAAGAACCTAGCGATCCGCGGATCATAGATGCGGAAGCCATAGTCCTGCTGGTTGCCTTCACCCTTCACCTCATTGTCATTCTCCTTGCCGTTGAACCCAAACCGGGCGGCGTCTTCGCCTGTTGCTCTCCAACGTCTACCCGGCATTTCCATACCAAACGGATAGTAATCTCGACGGTCGATGACCTCGGCGTCTTGTGTGGTGTCTCCGAAACCGGTTGGACGTGCGATGAGAAGATCGCTGATGGTCACACGTACGTTGCCGAGATGGTCGGTGAGTTCGTAGCGTTTTGATCCGGCGTTTCGGTGCTGCTCAGATCCGATCCATGGGTAGTTGCTGGTGCCGTAGGTGATGCCGCGCTGCTCGATACCAAGGCGCTTACTGCCGTAGATGTGGACTTCGCTCTGCTTGATCGCACTATCTGCGTGTGGCCGTTCATATACGCTGAGGATGTTGCCCTGTGCGTCGCGTGCGTACCATGTGGTGCTCTTGAGTGTGCTTGTTGGCTGGTAGTACCTCTTCACCACACGGTTGCCCATGGCATCGTAGGTGTACTCAAGCTTGGACGTGCTGCCCTTGGTGATGCTCTGGATCTTGTTGGATGGAGTCCAGACAATGGCAGTGATTCCACTTGCCGTGTCTCCAATCATGTTACCGGATGCATCGTAGGTGTACGTGTTCGTGTCCTGATCGTCTACGTCAAACGAGTGGTTACCTGCCACGCCCCCTGGATCATCGACGTGTGTCAGACGATTGCGGTTTGTTTGATATCGGTAGACGAGGGAGTCCATGAGCGTACCTGCACTATCGACACGGACGAGACTCTTGAGGTTACCATTGCCATCGTACGTGTACGAAGATCGGTAATTCGGCGTGGCTGTCCATGCGTTGGATACGCGGGTGCTGAGTGTGTCAACACGGATGCGGTTGAGCAGGTCGTAGCGGTAGCGAGATGCAAGGTTCTCCTTGTATCCGGTTGAGGTACGAGAGCCCCATGCCCAAGCGCCGATGTTGCCGTTGTAGAGAGAGGAAAGGGGCGCCTGGTGCCACGAGTTGCTAGACTCAGCGGTGTCGGCTGCATCGGCATAGGACCCAGTGTGTTTGAAGTCATCGGTGTGGTAGGCTAGGAACATCCCGAATGCATCACGACCGAACAGTGCATGGGCTTCCGACGATCCGCTCTTGCCGTCTCTTCCGAGGTCGAGGGTTGGTTCAAGCGATGGGTTGTTGATGGCCTTGAGCCAGCCGTTGATGGTGTAGGTGTAGTCGATGCCCTGCACGTTGTCTTGACCGATCTCTACCCGACGCAACGGGCCGTGGGTTTCATAAGCGTACGAGGCGTCCTTGGCCCAGATGATGCCGTCCTTTGAGGTTTCGCAGGTGATGATGCGTCCGTCATGGTCATAAGAGAACCGCTGGTGATAGGCGTCGTTCTGCTCGGGGCGGTAGTGGACCTTGCGAACGCGGCCCGACATCAGATCATACTCGTAACCCACGTAGGCTACGAGTTGGTTGGCCTCGAAACATTAACTATGCGGTGCGCAACGGTTGAACTGAATCAATTATACGTAGCTAGACCGAAGCGTTGTCATCATTATCAAGCACTTCCACTACTGACCGAGTCATACTATTCGAATACGAACGGCTTATCGTGAAGAATCAGAATGACCGAATCTGGTTCGATTCGTGGGATTGAATCAAAGTCGTATCCGGATATCAGAATGTACGGCGCATCCAAGAGGCTCACATTGAAGTAATAGTGTCTCGAGTTTACCGACACATACAAGGTTTGTCGCGCGTCATTTAGCGCCGCTTTCATCCCCCTGTATTGAATCGTCGTTCCACTGCTGGTAGTATTCAAAGTGAAGCAAAGGCTTGTATCAGGACGTATGTGACTTTCTGTTGTGTAATACACACTACTCTTCAACAACGAGAACGTATCGACCGAAATCGATATTGTATCGCCCACCCACCTTGGGTCGTCTCCAACATAAACGCAACCCCTAACTTCACGGGCAGATTTTGGCAGCGCGCAGGAAATGAATGCAAGAATGCACGTAAGTGCAAATGCTGATAGTTGTGCGGTCACTTTCATTACACTTTTACCTCGGAATTGCTGCCAAGTCGTTGCATGAAGCCAGTCACTCACTCCTTAGGCTCTTCTTTATCGACTAACACATCTGGCACCTGCTGGCCTCCATTTGTTGCACCTGTGGTTATACCGGTAATGACCGTTTGTATTTGATCAGGGGTAAGGTCAGTGCCTGGATCCATTGTCTTGAACGGTATTGCACTCTCTGACATTAAATTCTTTGAAGGCGCAAAAAAGCTTGGTACGATATGCCACAAGCCTCCACTATGGCCAAACTCATGTGAGCTTGTCCTTTCGAGCGTGGACTGGCCCCATGGCGTTAGCCCACGAGAGCCCATCTCAGTGCTAGGATCAGGCGGAGGCGTCAACACAGATGCCGAAGAGAGTAGCACATAATTCTGGTTAAAAGCAGCTTCCCCAAGGGCACCCGGCAATATCTCGTCCATCACCACTTGATCAACAATGTAAACAACGTGATCCTTGCTCGACACTGCTCCTGCACTAGAAGTAAAGTTTAGAGCCTCGTTCGTATTCTCATCTGGTCCTACGTCTGTCGGACAGATATTCATATGCGCGTTCACAATGCACCCAGGGTACTTCTTAGAATAGTACGTGCTATAGGCTGAAGATATACGCGCGGCTATTGCATACATTGCTGGCTCGTCCAAAGGAATCGAGGATCTGTTGACCAGTTTTGCGTGTACCACAACGTCAACGTGTAAACGACCACGGGTGTCCACATAAGTTGCAATCGTAAAATCCCGACCATCGAGTTCTCGCATTGCAATCGGATTCCCTCCAACATATACGTAAGCTGAAGTAGACGGGTATTTAGACGCAAGCGGATCTACACTCATCCACCTTCCAATCCGCGGATCATACATGCGTGCGCCGTAGTCAACGGCATTCCCCTCTCCCTTCACCTCGTTGTCATTCTCCTTGCCGTTGAACCCAAACCGCGCTGCGTCTTCGCCTGTTGCTCTCCAACGTCTGCCCGGCATTTCCATTCCAAATGGGTAATAGTCGCGACGGTCGATGACTTCAGCGTCTTGCGTTGTGTCTCCGAATCCGGTTGGACGTGCCACCAAGAGATCGCTGATGGTCACACGTACGTTTCCGAGATGGTCGGTGAGTTCGTAGCGTTTTGATCCGGCGTTGCGGTGTTGCTCGGATCCGATCCATGCGAAGTTGCTGGTGCTGTAGGTGATGCCTCGTTGTTCGATGCCGAGTCTGCTGCTTCCATAGATGTGCACCTCACTCTGCTTGATCGCGCTATCGGCATGTGGACGCTCATACACACTCAAGATGTTGCCCTGTGCGTCACGTGCATACCACGTGGTGCTCTTGAGTGTACTTGTTGGCTGGTAGTACCTCTTCACCACGCGGTTGCCCATGGCATCGTATGTGTACTCAAGTTTCGACGTGCTACCCTTGGTGATGCTCTGGATCTTGTTGGACGGAGTCCAGACAATGGAGGTGATTCCACTTGCCGTGTCTCCTATCATGTTACCGGATGCATCGTAGGTGTACGTGTTTGTGTCCTGATCGTCCACATCAAAGGAGTGGTTGCCTGCCACGCCCCCTGGATCATCGACGTGTGTCAGACGATTGCGGTTTGTTTGATATCGGTAGATGAGGGAGTCCATGAGCGTACCTGCACTATCGACACGGACGAGACTCTTGAGGTTACCGTTGCCATCGTACGTGTACGAAGATCGGTAATTCGGCGTGGCTGTCCATGCGTTGGATACTCGCGTGCTAAGTGTGTCAACACGGATACGGTTGAGCAGGTCGTAGCGGTAGCGAGAAGCTAGGTTCTCCTTGTATCCGGTTGACGTGCGAGAGCCCCACTGCCACGCGCCGATGTTGCCGTTGTAGAGAGAGGAAAGGGGCTCCTGGTGCGCGCTAGTGTAACCCGTGAATCCCCCTGCATATCGTCTCCAACCTTAAGTTCTCAAATCTCACAACGCGCTCTCGCGTGGTGTCTGCATCAGCCTCTAGTACGAAACGGCATACAACTGATATCCGCTCGGGTACCTCAGGAAGATAGACGTAGTCTTCATATGAGTGAGAGACACCGTACAACTTTGTTTGGCTTTCGTTATAGATGGAAATCGAGCTTCTCCGAAGGCTGACCGTTTCCTTCTTTCTAAAGAGAGTCCATTCACATCTAAGTCGAGCGGCCATTCCAGTTTCAGCCGATCTCTCCAATTTCACTTGAACCCAGCTACCATCGCCATATGGTTGATGATACTTTTGGTATACCGACATCTTCTCTTCATCATCGGTATAGAACTCGTCGCATTGACATCCAGCGATTACAATACTCACGGCAATGCCCTGCAGGAGTACAGAAAGGGACTTCATCATTTCGACTTTGCTCCCTTCTTCTCGGGTGCTGGTTTT
>DATGWS010000244.1:0-6732 GCA_035299365.1 Candidatus Didemnitutus sp. | reverse complement strand
GGAGGAGCTGCGTTAGTGTGCTAGTGTGCTAATGTGCTAGTGTACTAGTGTGCTAATGTGCTAGTGTGCTAGTGTGCTAATGTGCTAGTGTACTAGTGTGCTAATGTGCTAGTGTGCTAGTGTGCTAGTGTGCTAATGTGCTAGTGTGCTAGTGTGCTAATGTGCTAGTGTGCTAATGTGCTAATGTGCTAGTGTGCTAGTGTGCTAATGTGCTAGTGTGCTAGTGTGCTAATGTGCTAGTGTGCTAGTGTGCTAATGTGCTAATGTGCTAGTGTGCTAATGTGCTAGTGTGCTAATTGAGGGTTCGCTGTTCTCTGTTCGCTGTTCGCTGTTCGCTATTCACTTCCTTCCATACCTCACAAGTCGCCGTACATAGTGCACATCGGGTTCGGCGAGGAAACTAGGTAGGTCGGCAATTCTTTGAATCTCCTCAGAGATCATACCCACGTTATAGAGATATGTGCGAGTGATCTTCATTTCGGAGGCGATGGATCTCTTGCCAGTGTCGAACTGAGCATCTTTTGGTTCAACGATTACCGTGCTATCATTCACCACCATGTGCACGGTACGAATTGGTGTGTAGAAGATCGGTGCAGGGCTGAACAAAACTTGACCAAGGTCTTTGAATGTGCCGGACGTATGGGTTCCGCTGGTTGCCCAACGATATTCCATTATTGTATAGTACAACTCACCATCTTGGTCGAGAGTTGGCAATGAATCTGCAATGCGGGAGCCCCTTACACCGGGAAGTTCATCGGCACAATAGAGAACTACGCCTCTAGCCTCCGGACACAGGCAGGACCTCTTTGTGAGCAAGTCATTATGTCTTCCTGGGAGTACTTCGAGTAACTGTTCCGATGTGAATGTTGCTTCGAGAGTGCTCTGTAATGAGTCATTGGTGAAGCGTCGAATTGTATAAATGGATTTTCCGGCAACGTCAGCCACACTCTCTACGGAAATAGAGTCGTACTCCGTTTGCATCGTGGCACTATCAACCCGTTCATAGACCCAATAGTTGCCAACGGCAAGGGGCTGGAACTTCTCCACATCACACCCGATCTCGGGCGTGAGAGGTCCTGACGACTTGCAGCCGCAAACAACTAGTATCGCTATGAGCAAGAACGTTAGCTTCATGATCAAGTAGAAAGTAACGAAATACGGAAAAGCAGTGCGTTGGACTGACCATAAAAGCGTGGACGCACGAACTCTCTCAGTAACACTCCTCCATTTTTGAGGATCGTTCTTTGTGACGCAATGTTCTCCGGGTCTGTGGTCAGGTCCACCCAGCGCAGTCCTTCCGCGCGTGCGTAAGGCAGGATACTTTTGAGTGCTTTGGTTGCAATACCCTTGCCCTGCTTCCAAGGTACCACGGCATACCCGATATGACCAAGAACATGAGGTGGTAGTTCTTCGGTGCCTGGCTGCCATCGAAATCCGATCGATCCGCAGAATTCTCCATCCCAAATCCATAGGCGAATGCCTGGGAGGCGAGGCATCGCTGTACCATCTGGCAGAACGACGGGTCCGCCCCTTGCTTCTCGATCAATGAAGCTCGCAACAAACCCATCCGGATCCAGTTGAATTCTCAGGAGCTGGTCACGTCCGGCATGGACGTTTAGGTTGTCGGGAGACCATCCGCGTTCGAGTGCAGAAACATAGGACATTAAATGGTCTGCTGTTGGAATGATCAGACTGCACATGGTCCTATATTACAACCATTATGACTCAGAAAACAGGCCATGAGAACGACCCCATGCACGGGGTTACGCTGCAAATGATCCTCACGTATTTGGTGGAAACGCAAGGGTGGACGGTCATGGGTGAGAAGATCCCAATCAAGTGTTTCCAGTCCAGCCCTACGATCAAGTCGAGTCTGACGTTTCTTCGCAAGACCCCATGGGCTAGGCAGAAGGTGGAGGCGTGGTATCGGGAGTTAATGTGCTAGTGTGCTAGTGTGCTAGTGTGTTAATGTGTTAATGTGCTAATGTGCTAGTGTGCTAGTGTGTTAATGTGCTAATGTGCTAATTGGGAACATCGAGGAAGGAGTGAGTGTAGAGGTGGGGATGTGCAGTATGCGCAGCACCTAATTCTATGTGGAGTCTGAGATGTCATTTGATGGACCAGTAATTCAAACGCCGAATCAAGAGCGTCGGCGGATTCAGAGGCCCCCTGTGATTGTCCTTATCATTATTGCTATTGTGCTAACCGGTGTATTCACGTGGGCAACTGTATGGCGGTAAAAAGAGAGCGGTACGTATAAATACGTAATTCTGCTACATTTTGTAACGTTTTCCATGGATCGTTTTCGTTAGTAGTTATGCCGTAGACCATTCATGTTACAGAGGTAGCCATGTCCGTCTTGATTCTAGCTTGGAAATCATCGGTTGTATTGGTCCTCTTCGTCCTCTGTATAGGATCCGGCTTAGTCTGGAGTCAGCCACGGGCTAACATATCAATAGACGGATTCATCCTCAACGTTGGGCAATGGCCTGCTGAGGTGCTCTGCATGTCTCGACGGAATGGCAGCGATGTATGGATCACTAGAACGGGAGTGGTGCATGATCGCTACACAACATCTGCATCCAATGGTGCAAGACAAGGTGTTGTTACACGCGAGGCGTTCCATGGTGTGAACCATCAGTTCCGACTTGAATTGAACTCCGAGGTAACCCGCATCAACTTCTTCGTCGGAAGTAACTCCCAGTTGTGGTATAGCGCTCCCGTTTATGCATCGGTAGCGGTGATGGACTACTATCCCTCTGTAAGCTTTGCATTTCGCCGATCGAAGAACGGAGAGGTCATCCGAACATTGATCGATGCTGAGGGGGCTGATATTCATCGGATAGCCTACGAAGTACTTGGTGGTGCACATCCTGAGGTTGCGAATCTCTCGCAGGCTACAACAACGGTCTACAGTAGCTATCTGGGAGAAACGAGTGCGGACGTTATCACCGACATCGAATATCTACCCAAAGGTGAGGTGGTGATCGGTGGGGGCACAGCCACTCTCACGTTCCCCGATGCTGTTGGTGGATATTTGCACGAGCTAAAGGGCACGACTGATGGATTTGTTGCACGGATGGATCGGAAGTTGCAGCGTGTGATCTCGTACACCTATATCGGAGGTACGGGAGAAGATAGGGTGACGGCAATTACGAGAGACCCATCCGACAGGATCTACGTCTGCGGTGAGACAACATCAGAGGATTTCCCGATTACCTCAGGAGTTTCCGGAAAACAATACCGAGATGGTATTGATGCCTTTGTAGCAAAATTCGATTCAACGCTTAACAAACTACTGATCGGCTTCTATCACGGTGGTAATAATGACGACCGTCCACGCTCTATTCTCCTCGATCGGAATAATCTGATCTACGTTTCCGGTGGAACGAACTCAACTTCAAACTTCCCCGTTACGTTCCCGGTAACGGTACAGATAGAGGTACCGTTTACGTGGCCGAAACAGTATATCGATGTACCAGGAGGTGGTGGGAACGTTGGACAAACCGATGGTTTCGTGGCAACATTTACCCCTACGGGCACTCTCCGTCATTCGCGATTCTTTGGTGGTGATGGAAATGAATCCTTCAATGCGATGACTCTCGATGCTTCGAGTAATGTCTACCTCACGGGCAGTACAACATCCACGAACTTTGAGACCGCTCCACACAAGAATGACTTCTGGGAACCGAAGCTTACACCCTTTGATGAAACTTTTAATGGTGGTAAGACAGATGCGTTCATTGTGAAGCTTACTAGCGAACTTGCACTTGCCCGTGCCGATGAAGGAACGTACTCCACACTGTTTGGTGGGAATGGAGATGATGAAGGTGTATCTGTTTTCGTGGATGCAACTGGTAAAGCCTATCTGATGGGCAACACACGTTCAACAAATATTCCAACGACGGGCTTGGTCAATACCCAACCATTTGGTCAAACAGACATTTTCTTTTGTGTGTTCTCTAGCACAGGACGAGAACTCTTAAACGGCATGTACTTTGGTGGCAGTGGCACAGATGAGATATTCAATGCACTACAACTCAGCAGTGGTTCCTCTGCTGTAGTCGTAGGTTCTACATCGTCTATCGACTTCCCGGTCTTTGGTGATGGTGTTGACGATGCTCGTGCAGGGATCTCTGATGGCTTTGTTGCTGTGTTGAGCTCTTCAGCAGTTCAGTATGCATCGTTGATACTGGGTGGTGGTGCTGACACCATTCGCGCTGTGGTAGGTGACCAACAAGGAGATCTCTATTTTGCCGGTACAACAACGTCGCGTGACCTCGCAACGCAAGATTCATCCTATGGTAGGTATCAGGACGGAAGTTCTAACTATGTCGGTAAATATGCCTTTGGAGTAGTAGACCTCACGTTGCCGGCTGCTGGCGACACCTGGTGTATCGGCTCGAGTCAGTCCATCTCTTGGTCACCCCGTGGTATGAATGATTCAGTTCGCTACCTCGTAGAGATATCAAAAGAGGGAAACGTCGAGTGGTCAACGGTAGCCGTCGCTATCAAGGGCAATGGATATCGTTGGACGATTCCAACGTTGCCGGCCGGCCCATATGTAATGAGACTCACTTCGACAAGGGGGCATGTGTCTCAGATGCTCGCGCCGTTCACTATCGAACAAGCCCCTTCAATTACGATGCAGCCCAAAAACGTGGGAGCATGTGAGGGAAGTCCGGTATCACTGAGTGTAGCCACCTCAGGAAATGGACTCACGTATCAGTGGCGAAAGAATGGCACTACTATCAGTGGTGCTACCGATTCACTTCTCACGATCACGTCCGTTGATGCAACCACGATTGGACAGTATACGTGTGTTGTGAGCGGTGCATGTTCTCCGAGTGCCATTTCACAGAACGCATTCGTTTCCATAGCCCCTTCCACAACGATCACGAACCAACCGATAGGCCAAACAATAGAGGAGGGCAGACCCCTCAGACTTGTTGTAGAGGCAACGGGTGGGATACTCACGTATCAGTGGCGAAAGAATGGTGAACCAATCGCGGGCGCAACAGGCGCAGAGTTCGTAAGAGCATCAGCTGTTCTATCCGATGCCGGGAAGTATTCATGCGATGTAACGGGCGGTTGTGGAAGTGAGTCATCTGCTGAAGTCACTGTGATTGTCACCCCTACAACAGGCGTGGAAGAGGAAGTCACCTCCTCTGTCTTTTCAATCCAACTTCTGGGTCCCGTACCGGCAGCAGACGTTGTATCGATCAGCCTACGTCCCGCAGAACCTGTCAGTTTCACTGTACGATTCATCGACCAACATGGCCGACTTGCAAGTATCCAAGACCTTGGACTCGTAGGCTCTGCTGAGAGCACCATTCAAGTATCAACGGCAAACCTTCGCTCTGGCGTGTACGTCATGGAAGTCTATGGTGGTTCTAATGTGCATAGACTCCCACTCATCGTCCATCGGTAGGAACATCGTGTGAATGCATTAGGCGTTAGCACGCTAATGCTTTCATGTTTTTACCCCTTCACTCACCTAGAGTACATTCTCCAAAGGCTAGAGTGGTGGCATGGACGAGATACTTCCGTGGAGAGCCAGTGCGCTCAATGTTGCGGCCACTGTCAAAAAAAAGTCGCAGTAGTTAGAAAGCTACTGCGACTGAAGATTCTGACGTAATTGAGTAACTACTTCGTGTATGCGGCTAGAACAGACGTTACAAAGTCCAGCACCTGTTGGTTGAACTCCTTGGGCTGTTCGAGATTCGAGACGTGGCCTGCATTTTCGATCACATGCAGGATCGACCCATTGATGCTCTTATGCATCGACTCCGATTGGGCAAGGGGCGTTACAACATCCGCTCTTCCGGAGATGATCAGGGTGGGGATTGTGATGTCCTGTAGCGAGGAACACGTTTCTGGGCGTTCAGCAAGAGCCACGAGGCCCTGACAGATGATGCGATCAGAGTTAGCAAAGACCACACTCCGTAGTTGGTCAACCAGTTGCCCCTTATGAATGATCGAGTCCGGGTGAAACACGCTTGTAACGAATTTCTCGTTGAACTCAGCAGCTCCATCGATCTCGATCGTATCGATCGTTGTGTATCGATTGGCCTTTACCTCCGGCGTATCCGCGATACACTGCGTATTGGCAAGGATCAATGCTTCAAATCGCTGAGGGTGTTTGGCCAGTGCATTCAGGGCAATGAATCCCCCCATAGACAACCCGCAGATAATGGCTTTGTCGATGGAGAGTTTGTCCATGAAGGCAATAAGGTCTTCGGTAAAGAGATCGATGCTGAGCGACGAACTCTCATCTACTGACTTCCCGAATCCTCTGATGTCACAGGCAATCACTCTGCACGTAGAACGCAAGGACGCCAGCTGACCCGCCCACATGTTCTTGCTAAAGGGAAAGCCGTGTAAAAAGATGATTGGGATATCACCCTCGCCCACATCGTCATAGGATAGTTGGAAGCTATCCAGCGCGATGCTCGAATTGAACCCACGTTTAGGTGTTTCCATGATGTTTCTTGTTAGGAGATTGAGATTCGTCAACTGCACATTCCAAGCAGAAGCCAGATCACCACAAAGACGACGATTGTTCCTAGGCACCCACCGCCGAGAGTTTTGGCACCAACACCGGCGACGAGTCCTCTGAAGATGTTATTCACAGCGCAATGTGTTCAGCTTCTTGCTCTGAAGCGTGAACATTCACTGAGTTCGTAGCGATCACCGTAAGCTGTTCGTCAGCAGACTTTTCTTCTGTAAGGG
>DATGWS010000243.1:0-11257 GCA_035299365.1 Candidatus Didemnitutus sp. | reverse complement strand
AACACATCTTGCTCTCGAACGCCCAGAAGCTCAACGGCGGCCCGAGCCCTACGCTGAACAAGCTCTTGATTGTACTCTGCAAGTCCACAGTTATCAGCACTTGCAAGCAACGAAACCTTTTTGCCGTCCTTGAGCGCCTTTCGAACGGCTTCCACACCATCATCATTGGTTGTGATGAAGCTTGTGCCGTCGAACGCAAAGTGTCCAAGAAGTATTGGCTCTCCGTCAAGACGTTGAGGCGTAACAGTTGTGCGTACTTCAGATCTCGACTTCACACGTGGTGCAATGATGACTACATCAGACGATGCAACGCTGCGTCCGGTAGTATCCCTAACCGTTCCCTTCGCTTCAAGGAGCTCTGTCTGACCTTCCGTGAGAAGCAATCGTTGCGGAAGTACAATTGAATACACCGGCCCTGAACCTTGAACGGAAAGGTCCGTTCCCGCAAAGCGTGCACGGAGCTCTGTCTTGCATGGTCCTGCCTCACACGTTACGAGGTGAGCCACTGGCAGTACGATGTCTGATGCAGATCTGGTAGTATCACGTTGGATCACCGGGATCACCACTGCACGGTCATTAATCAAGAATGTGATTGATCGTTGCTCATCCAGAAGCTCGGGATACTTGGCTACCGTCTGCCGCTCTGTTCGAACTGTAAGTCTGGCCTCTCCAAGGCCGAGCTCACGCACAGCCCATGAAACACGCTCGCGTGACAGTTGTGCGACTTCATCTGCTGCAGACGATCCGATGATCGTGAGTCGATCATTGGGATGGTCGAGTATGTATGACCTGATAGCCCTAACAATGTTCTGCTGATACATTCCTAGCTGCGACGTGGACGAAACCGGTACTGTACTGTTCTTCTCAAAGTAGAGCACAGGTGCTGCATCGTATATCACGGTTGCCACAACCTCGTTGATCGCAGCAACCTCTATCGTGTCTCCGCGTTCAGATCGACCTTCAATTCGCACCTGCGATCGCAACTCAGCGACAACTGACGGAGGAGGTGGTGGTGGTTCCGGCGCCGGAGGAGGAGGAGGTGGTGGTGGTGGTGGTGGTTGTGACTTCGGAAGTCTGTACTGCACCGTTGCGCCACCTCGAAGTGAGCTCGCCGTCCACGAAAGTGATGATAAGATGTTCGTTAAGCCAAGTTGATATCGGATCTCCGGCGATACCGTCAGGTCGCTGCCACAATTGATCTCATAGGACAATCCTAGAACGAGACCGGCATACAGCCCGGAAGCATCCACGAGATTGCCCGTTGAGGTGTTGCGTTCACGAGACCCATTCTCAAACGTGAAGCCCGGATCGGATGGTGAAGTCAGTGTCTGCTTCTGATCGTACGTGGCTCCAAGTGGTATACCCGCCATCATACCCAGATGGACATTCAGCGGAACGGCTGGAAGGATCGGTATAGAGACGTAGGGTTCAACTCCTACTACACCGTAGGAAGCATCAAGTTCGTGTTCCACTACACCTTGTGTTACCAGAGATCCGTTGATGATATTCCCAACGAATTCGGATTCAGTGAAGGTTCCTGAGAGCATTTGATACGATGCACCGATCCCAAGATAGACAGGGCGTTCAAAGACCGTTAACGAGAGTTCCGTTTCTATTCCGGCATTGATCGTGAGTCCAAATCCAATTCCGGATGAAAATGAGACGCAGCAGTTGGGCACACCGGGCAGTTCTGTGAAATCACCACTGTGAAGGTTTGGTCCTACAAAGGCGCTACCAAAGAGACGCAAAGGTGTATGCGTAGAATCGATCGCTTGTGCACGGCAGACAGTCGAACCGAAAAGAAGAGCACTGAGAAGGGCGCACGTGCTAAGAAATGTTCGTACGCTCATCGGATAACAACCACAGAAGTTGATGTTCGGTTCAGTCCTGCGTTAAGGAGAACCATATGAATTCCGGGCGGCAGAACACGTGCATCTATATCGATGACCGTTGTTCCGCGGGCAAGCGCCACTGTTCGCATTGTATGCACTACGCCCTGTTGGTCACTCATGGTGAGCACCGCAGCTGTTTCGATATCTGATACAACCGAGATCTGCACGTCATCAGATGCAGGTTGAGGAGCTACACTCTTCACAGTCAATGTGGTTGGATGCAGGATGCGTCTTTTTGGGTCAGGGTTGAGGATCCTGAGAAGCCCCTTTTCATACGTCACTGAAACGGCAGAGCCATATGCCACTGCAGACGTATCAAACGAGAGAAGGGAGGAGTCAGTCTCTGCAAGTCCTGCCGGACCCGTAAGTCGAGCGATCTCTTGAGTACGGGTGAATGAGCCGGTTACGCGGAACCGAATATGCCTGAGATCGCCGATGATATCCTGAGAGATGATCTCTGACGCACCGAGGTCGCTTACGATCGTGCGAGCTAGGAAGAGTCGCGGATTCACGATCAATGTGCCTTCAAACGTACGATCACCGTTATACGCAATATTCTCCACCGTAATGGCAGTGATCGGGATCATAACGTCACCACGTGGGTCTGCACCTACCGTGGGTGCCGAAACAGTTGAAGAGCTGATGAACGCCGCAAGCTTGATGTTCAGAGCCGATGCGCACGGTGTAAAAGCGAGAGCCAGTGCATCATTCGAACCGATCACACCACCATCATAGCGAATGCGCAGGACAATGGAATCGTTGCCTCGGATGGTGATGGGCACCGGCGTTAAAAGTGTGAAAGGGGCTCCGGTATTTACCACTGCGGAACCAAGCACAACATCATTGGAAGAGCGGTTGGTAAGAACAACATCACGTTCTGTGATCTCTGGGATGAAGGCGAGAACCGGATGTGAGATGTTGATGTCTGCACCGGAGCCATATCCTGTTACACGGATGCTGCGAGTAACTTTCACCTGCCCAGCATAGGTGATCACTACTTCATCGGTATCTCTACCGGCAGTTCTCGGAACAAAGAGGATCTCAACATTCAATGTTGCTCCACTGGTCAGCGTAGCTCCAGGTGTGTATCCACGAACTCTGAATTGCGAGGCAACACCCTTACTCATCGAGATACCATCGATGGTCACTCCGATCGGATCGTTATTGCGAACGATCGGGACCGTCATCGCGAATGTATCCCCAACGCAGATGTTGCCGAAGTCCGTCATGTCACCACCGAGTGTAAGATCGCGATCCTTTGATAGGATGGTCACCGGAACGGTGAAACGAACATTGCAAGCAGAGAGAATGAGGGAATCAACAAGGAGTCCCGTATCCCGCGGCATAGCAGTGAATCGAACACTGAGACATTGTCCAGGCGGAAGAGTGTCGTTAGCAATGGTATCCCTGAGAACAAGCCACGAACCAGTTAGGAGTGCACCGTTTTCGAACACAGCAGGAACGGGACCGTTGTTACAGATCGTTGCCGTGACCGTGGTATCGAGGTTGGTTCCGATGAATCTGGTGCCCATGGAAATGGTCACGGAAGACAAGTCAAGTGGAAGGATACGGAAAACACCATCACTCATGTCATTTTCCGGTGTGATGATGCGGCGGACAAGCAGATTGTTTTGTTTGCCGACAGAGCACGTTGCTAGTGTTGAACCATCGGACCCGTATTCAATATCTGACATTAAGTCAGTATGGCCCGGCATGTTCGCTATTGGTCCGGCGAGGGTACGTTTGAGTACATCGTATTGCTGAATTTGAGGTTGACCCGGAAAACCAAGCGTGAGGAAGGTCTCACTTGGATTAAATGCAAGACCAACTGAGTTTGAGCCCTGCCGATAGATCACACGAATGAGGGCTTCAGACTTCGTGTCGTAAATCATTGTACGCTGCTCATTACCACTATTACCACCTCGGGGATCCGACATTCCAGATAATGCAACAAGACGCTTGGATCGTGACATACTCAAGAAATTGACTGCAGGTCCACCTGAATTGGGCAGGTTTGTAGTGTATCGAGAAAGCTCTTGTTTCGTAATCAAATCATAGCGTGCCACTACTCCATCAACCAGCATCACGGTCAGAACATTGTTGGTGAGTCTTGCTGCAGTTGAAGGTGAAGATAGAATGATCGGTTGTTGTTCAGTTAACGTACGAGCATCATATAAGTGAACACGACCGCCCATGCTACCCGCCACAAATACCGATAGACCGAGACTGTCCGTTCCGATTTCTATGACATTTTGCAGGTCAACATCAGTACGAGCATCGGGGGACTGTATACCAAACGTGAAGTGTTGTATCTGATCCTTTGCCGGGGTTGGTCGGTCCAACACCGCAACGATGTTTCGCGACGATGCTACATAGGCTAGGCCGGAGATCTTAGTGACCGGATCTACCACCCCCTCAGCTCTGTAGGTACTAACGATGGCTGATGTAACGATATCCCATTCGGCAATTGTCCCATCAGTATATGCAACTGCGAGATATCTTCCGTTCGCACTAAATGCAAGATTTGTGGTCCCTAGTGCAGGCCCGTTTAGCCAGCGAGCCCCGGACGCCCCTTGCTTTTGATAGATTCTGATGCGTGCACTATCGGTGAATTCCACTGGAACTTGCCACACGATCGTAGAATCCATTGTGGAGTCAATGAACTTCCATGACTTGCCGTTATCTGTTGTATACTCGGCGTGTGTGTGAAAACCTTGGATCGCGCCTGTCCAACGAATATTCACATTCTGACATGGTGTAAGATTTTCATTGCCGTTCGGAGAAACCACCTGCAGAAGTGTAGTAGCGTTGTAGGACGGTGTATTGGCGAAGATCATCACATCGAATCGCGAACCACCTTCGTAGACGATCGATAACACGTCACTGATCGGACCGGAAACCTTCGGAGAGCAGTATAGATCAAATCGATAGTCACCACCAGCTTCAACATTGACGGGAGGGGGTTTGGTGCCATAGGTACCCTTCCACACAATTCGGAAATTGTCCGTATTCGTATAGACTGTATCGATCCGCAGACTACGCTCGTTACCATTTGATGCACGTGTTGCTTCGAATGCCCTTAGGTTCAGTTTGCGCATTGAATCGACACCAACTGGGACATCGCCGAAGTCGATGAAAAGCGGTACACGCTTAAATGAACTATCCACAACGAAAACCGAACCTCCTCGGGGAGGTGTCAAACTCCACGCAACATTCAAGGCACCAACATCTCCGTTGTTCACGGCATAAAAGGTCACGCCACCGCTAACGGATGTTGGGAAAGTGTTCTGGACTGGGTTGAAGAGCGAGGTTGTGAACTCTGCTGTATATGTCCCATTTGCTTCTTCAACAAGACCAGTGGCACCCTTGTAGGCATTCACTTCCAAAATGTAGAGATCGCTTAGACGAAGAGTAACAGGTTGTCCGGCTCGCGTTGCACGGAATCTGACGCGCATAACCGGGTATTGCGTTGCATCGATATAGGACCCCACACCAGGGATCGAAACACCGGTAAGTGTAAGCTGTGCAACAACTTCCTGCTTCGCAAAAGCGAAGAGACCCACCAAAAGGCAGGCCACGAGAAATCGGCTATGAAGGGTGGTAGTCGTCGTAGTAGACATCAAGTATACTTTCCTGTGAGCCGTAGAGACGCTGTGCCGCCTCATACAGTTACACCGCAGGAGGTTAGGACGGAACAAATCTTGCCAGGAATTCAACAACAACAGGATCGGTAGATGCCTGCAACTCTGGTACGGTGCCGGAGAACTGCACCACTCCACTATCGAGCATGATCACATGATCGGCAATGTTGTACACGCTGAACATATCGTGTGTGATCACAACGGAGGTCACATTCTGCGAGTCCGCTACATATCCCAAAAGATCATCGATCTGTTGAGATGTGACTGGATCGAGACCGGTTGTGGGCTCATCGTAGAAGATGTAGGTTGGCTGGCCTACTAAGGCCCTTGCAACACCAACACGTTTTTTCATACCACCGGAAAGGTCGCTTGGCTTCTTGGTTGACAGAATCCGATACTCACGCTCAAACGTCTCCGCATCGGTTGTTGCTGGGTCAGGCACGAGGCCAACAGCACTGAGTACCCTGCGTCCTTCCGCATCAAGCAAGGCTTGGTTGGTTTCTCCGTGCTCAACCAGACCGATAACAACATTCTCAAAAACGGACATTGAGTCGAACAACGCTGCCGCTTGAAAGACGTAGCCGATCCGCCTACGCATATCAAAAAGCTGTGTCTTCGAAAGTCTGCTTACGTCGTTGCCATCGATGGTTACCGTACCCGCATCTGCTCGTAGTAGTCCAACGATATGCTTGAGGAGAACGCTCTTCCCACAGCCAGACCTACCAATTATGCAGGTGGTCTTGCCATTAGGGATCACCATGTTCACGCCACTTAGCACGACCTTGGATCCAAAAGCTTTTTTGATGCCACGCAGTTCGATCATACTATCGGTCTCTCCTTCGTTCGCGCACGGATCGCGTCGAGAGTTCCGGTTGGAATTGCATCGATGAGCCTACGTGTATAGTCGTCCTTCGGCTTATCGTACAATTCATTTGAGGTGTCCATCTCCACGATCTTTCCGGCATTCATCACCGCGATACGATCACTGATGAACTTCACAACCGATAGATCGTGAGAAATAAATATGTACGTCAGTTTGAACTCATCTCGCAGGTCCACAAGCAGATTCAGAACTTGTGCCTGAACAGACACGTCAAGAGCACTCACACTCTCATCACAGATCAACAACTTTGGCTTCAATGCAAGTGCGCGCGCAATACATATCCGTTGACGTTGTCCGCCGGAAAATTCGTGTGGGTAGTTCGAAAAATGACGAGGAAGAAGATTTACTTTATCGAGCAGATAGAGTACGTGTTCTTTGCGTTCGGCATCGTTTGCACCGATGTTATGAACGGACAGCACTTCCATGATGGCACTGCCAACGCTTAGACGTGGGTTGAGAGATGAATACGGATCTTGGAAGATGATCTGAAAGTCTTTGCGCATGGTCTTGAGATCGCTCGACGCGAGTCCGCGAACATCCTTACCATCGAACATCACACTTCCACCGGTTGGCTCAACCAGACGCAATACTGCACGGCCCGTAGTGGTCTTCCCACACCCGGATTCTCCCACAAGGCCAAGTGTTTCGCCGGGCTTGACGTTAAACGTGATGCCGTCCACTGCCTTAACATATCCGGCCGTGCGACCAAAAATGCCCGACTTGATTGGAAAATAGACTTGGAGATCTTTCACTTCGAGAAGGGGCTTCTCCATTGCCAGTGCAGTGTTTCGTGCAGAGATCTCATCGCGAGAGAACTCTAGTTCATGCACAAGGTGATCAACGGACTCTTGTGAACGTAGCGTGATCTCACCCGTTTCCGACTCGTCCATGAAATCGCGCACGGTAGGCAGGATCTTCAGCTTCTTGTCGAGTCTAGGACGGCAGGCAAGAAGCCCCTTTGTATAGGGGTGCTGAGGATTCTCAAAGATCTCCTGTACTGTTCCGGTTTCAACGATCTTTCCCTTATACATCACGATCACATCATCGGCTATCTCGGCAATCACACCAAGATCATGCGTAATGAACATCATGGACATACCATGCTGGCGCTGAAGGTTCCTCATGAGGTCGAGGATAGTTGCCTGCACGGTCACATCAAGTGCGGTTGTTGGTTCATCAGCAATCAGTAGCGATGGATTGCACGACATTGCCATGGCAATCATCACGCGTTGTTTTTGTCCGCCGGAAAGCTGGTGCGGATACGACGTCATCATTGATTCCGGTCTTGGCAGCTTTACTTCCTTCAACAGGTGCAACGTGCGGCTACGGGCTTCATCCTTGCTCACCTTCTGGTGAAGACGAATGGCTTCGATGATCTGATCACCGCATGTGAACACAGGGTTCAGAGAGGTCATCGGCTCCTGAAAGATCATCGCGATCTTGTTTCCCCGGTACGTACGCATCTTCTCTTCCGAGATGGTCAAGAGGTCCGTAACCGACCCATCATCTTCATGAAAGAGCGCCTTTCCACCCGAGATGCGTCCGGGAGGTGTTTGGATGAGCCTCATTACGCTCAGGCTCGTTACCGATTTGCCGGAGCCGGACTCGCCAACAATTCCCAATGTGCGGCCCTTGTGGACCGTAAAGGAGACATCATTAACCGCCTTGACGTCATAGACGTCAGAGCGGAATTCCGTTACGAGGTTTTGAACCTCAAGTAGTGGTGCCATAAGGGGGCAAAGATACCGAACCTCAGCATCCTAACGGTGGGCTAGCACAACCCCGGCGCTCCATTTCAAGTATACTGTTGAGGCTATCCGGCCTACGGCCATGGAAATTGCGGCAGAAAGGGCCCCATTGAGCTGCGTGAGGGCAACTAGCAGGACCATGGTCAGAGCTATGCCTACCACCTCCAAAACCGTAGAGATCGTCACCTTTAGATTCTGTCGGGCGGTGATCAGCACCGACCGATACACAGAATACGCAACGGCAATAAAGGGCAAAACGATGAGGATCATCGTGGGATAGGTAGCAAAATCTGACAGCTCTGGCTGTAATCCATATGCCCCTTCATAGATCACTTTGAGAAGGGGCGTAAAGGCAATACAGGCCAAAAGCACCGTTGTCACAAGAATGATGCGGTTGCCAACGCTCCGTACTATGTCGTAGTTCTGCTGTCGGTCCCCAATGAGTGCAATCCCAACCTCTTGATACGAGAACCCAAAGCTGCGGAAGAAGAAGACAAAGGAATCCACAACAGGCAACACAGCAAGCGATGCAAGTGGATCTGGAGCACGGCTCATGAAGAATGCCAACATTGGTGTTACGGCAAAACCAATAGCTGATGTTGCTGCCAGAGGTAGCCAGAAACGCACGATCTCGGCATTTGTAAGTGCAACATGGGATGGATCTGACGTTCGCTCATACATACTCAACACATCAGCAGCCATCATCCGTGTTGCAACTGCTTCGAAGATCACACCGGTGGTCAGGCTCAGAGTGCCCACAACTACGCCCGGCAAGCCCCCTATCATCACAAGCGCTACAGCGGAGATGAGCATTCCGATGAGACGAACAACGGTACCGTAGGCTACTAATCTGGTCCGACCGTTGCGTATCAACAACCCCTGATAGAACCGACGGTACCCTATTGCCGCAGGCCAAGGAATCATACAAACAAAGCCCCAATACATGAGGACCGCTACATCCGTCGGCAGATGGATTACGTCGTAGGCCACTCTGTCATACACCCACGGGATTGAGACCAGGCACATGCCAAGCGTTACCAAGGCATTGATGCGGAGAGTGAAAGCCTTGAGGGCGATGACCGATGCTTTGTCTCGAGCTAGAGCAACGGACGTACTTAGCAAGTGGATAACCGGCGATTCGATGAGCATGGCAAGCGCAACCGCTACCCCATAAGCCGCCAAATTGAGCTTATCAAAGGGAAGTCGCGCAACCACAGACGTGAGGATGGGCCCCTCGATGGCCATCATCATCCACGTCAAACTCAACGGTATCCAAAACCGTACAACATCACGCTGCGTTATCATTCCGCAAATTAGGGTCATGGAACACTTGGAAGTTCAAAGAGCTCCGCTCGGCCTCGTAAAGTTTCTTGGTTGGACCTCGGGAATATCAACGCTGTTCGTTGCGTTAACAGTCTTGATAGTCGCACATGATTCCGGCGACAGGACGGAGGCACTAACCACGATTCTCATCGTCGTGGCTGCACAATTGTTCGTCTTTATTCCTCTTTTTCGCGTAACGAGACTCATTGTGCGAGTCAATGATCAAGGGGTATTCGTCCGACTTCGTCCCTTTCAGATCAAGGGAAGGTTCATCCCATGGACAGAAATACTTCATGCCGTGATCCGGCCGGTTCGCCCTATCGGAGAATTCGGCGGTTGGGGCATCCGCTGGGATCTCGGAAAGAAGACTGGTTATATCTGGAACGGCGAACAGGCACTTGAACTATTCCTTACAAATGGCAAGGTCGTGGTCATCACGATCATGGATGTTAAAGGGGCTAGGCAGGCTGTTAACAGCTACGTAACACCACGTAACACACTGTGACATAAGCATTACGTGGTTCTAATACTCCGGTGATGTGTGCCCACTAGGTTCGCGTGCTGATTCTGCACATCGAACTTTATCACACTTCATATCGGAGTAGGACAATGAGAATGTTGATCCTTATTGCAGCACTTGTTGCTGCCACGTTTGCCATGCGAGCGCAAGACTTCCCGGTTCGCATCGAACCCGTTACCATGACACCGTATCTCCAGGGTCGCGTTATTGTGCCCCCTTCCCCCCTCAAATACCAGAACATCTTTGTTGGTGGTGTTGATACAGTAGAAACGGGAACCGGACGGGCAGCAGCAAAACAATGGCATGATTATATCGGATATGTCTCCGATCCTTCTGGAACGTCTCTTGGTTGGGCAATCGTCAACCACGAAATGATCGAGTCCAATGACAAGATCGGCGATGGTGGTGGGATGACGATGTTCAAGCTCGGTAAGAAGACAGACGGTACGGTAGAAGTCCTCCCGCAAACGCTGTCAGACGGACGCAGCGGTAAGTTCTTCAATGTTGACTTTGCCAACACCGTTGGCGAAACGGGCATGAACTGCGGCGGTATCTCGTGGAGTGGTCGCGTGTGGACGGCTGAAGAGTGGTACCAAACAAACAACAAGGCGATCTATTCCGATGGGAAGGGCTTCCGCGACACTACGGACTTTGAGATTGGGAAAATGCAACCTTCCGGCTTCACTGGACTTGACGGCAAGAAGATCAAGCGCTATGAGAATCTGAACTGGATGGTTGAGATCGATCCAAAGAACGCAAAGGCCGTACGCAAGCAATACAATTGGGGCCGTCAGGGCTTTGAAGCCGGTGTAATCATGGACGACCAAAAGACCGTCTACCTCTTCGAAGACGGTGATGCCGGGAAGTCCCTTCTTTCAAAGTTTGTTGCAGAGACTCCGGGAGACTTCACAAAGGGTGATCTCTACTTCTACAAACAGGATGCCGGACAGTTTACTGGCACATGGGTAAAGGTTCCTAACAACCCTGCAACGGATTGGGACATCCTCGTGGCTCCACACGCATGGGCAAAATCACAAGGCATCACGGGTTTCACACGCCTCGAATGGGGTCAGATCAATAAGACCGACGGCAAGATCTATATCACGGAGACCGGCAACGACAAGCCGGGCAGCCGTTACAAGAGCGCTATTGCAGAAGGCTGGACACTCCCGAAGCACACATATGATCGTGCTGCTGCTCAAGGTGTCGCCGTTGATAGCTCTGCATACTGGGACTACTATGGGCGCGTA
>DATGWS010000242.1:0-3050 GCA_035299365.1 Candidatus Didemnitutus sp. | reverse complement strand
TGAAGTCTGTTTGATCCCACCGAGTGTTGCGATGAGTTTCAGGAATCCGGCATCAAGGTCCCATGCTGATGGAGACGGCAAGAGATTGAAGTCAACGGAGAGTGTTCCATTGCCCATTGCGCGAAGTGCAGCAGCGAGACTTTCTGTATCCGGCGATGGAGCTACAAGTCCACGGAAGTCATAGGCAATTGTAGCCTTGCGTTCGCCTTCGGCTTGGAAGTTGAGCGTACCTGTTGCCTTGCCGAGCGGGAAGGGGGCAAACTTATTCAGGAATCTGCCGAACGTGCCGATCTTCGGAAGAAGGTCTGCGCCTACATTTGGAAGTGTAAGACTTCCCTCGATCGATCCCGCAACGCCAATAGGATCAAGCGCAAGTGAGGCATTCCACTTTCCGCTGTAGAAGTACTCACCGCCCAGATGCAACGCCTTAACCTCAACATCTAGGCTTCCCTTGATGGATGCCGGTTCAAGCGTCCCCTTACCCGACACTTCGAGTTGCCATGGCTTAGAGGTAGAAACGGCTTCAACACGCAGGAGATTTCCCGTTACCTTACCATAGATCTTTGCAGGAGGATCTTCAAAGCCCCCTTCGATGGTAAGGAGATAGAAGTTCTTGAGCGGGTCGTACGGACCGAATTTGGCGTTTACAGATCCTTTCAGTGGGTTGCCTATAAAGAGATTTTCAACAGAGAAACCTCCTCCGCGCCAGCACACACTTGGGATTTGTGGGATAGGAAGACATCTATCGAGTTCAAAATCAATACTCAACGCATTGAGTGTACCGTCTTTAAAGGTGACGCTGCCAGAAGCATCTGACACCAAAGGGTTCTTGATCTTAGCGCTGATCTTGAATTCAGATGCTGCACCATTGTATTCAACCTTTGCTTCTTTGATACACCACGAAGCAACCGGTGTGAAGTTTTTCACAGTACCAGAGCCAGCAAAGTTCCAAGTTGTGCCAGTCTTCAGTACACTCATCTCAAGTTCCATAGAAGCGTTTTTGTTTGGCTTCCAGACTGTTCCAAACGGCAGGTCATCATTACATCCATCATAGGCATTCTTCGATAGTTCCATGCCTGCGCCGATTTTCAGTCCAATTGCAGACACACCATCTCCAAGGATCTCAAACTTCGGATCCTTGATCTTACCACCAGAAATTGCCGAGACAAGCTCGCCGATCGCAAAGTCAACAAGCAGATCGCATGATGGAGCGATAAAGGCAAACGAACCACCACCGAGCTGGAGATCTTGCGTGGAACCATCATAGCTCGTATTAGGGATACGAATTCCATTGGTCACGTAGACTTTGGCTCCTCCTCCAGATGTGTCAATGCGCGTCTTCCCAGGGAATTCGATCATTCCGGCCATCAATGTTGTGTTTCCGGAGCAGAGAATGAAAGGGGCTCCATCATCTTCCCACGTTTCATCTGCACCGGCATCAAACTCGATGAAAGCTACACCCTTGCATTTAGAATAGTAGTACCGACCTGTTGGATCAACTTTGAATTTGGTTTCGTTCTCTTTACTGTCGATGAAACCGACCTTCTTAGCAGTAACCTTGAAAGAATAGTCGCCCTCAACAAGTTCATCGCGAGACGTCATCTCAAACGATGCAAAACCTTCTGCTGTAGTGTTTGCTGTAAGAGTCTTTGGACCTTCGAACACCGTGCCATCATGCGTGAGCGTTACGGTAGCTCCGGGTACATTCTTGTCAACGGCAAGGACTCGATTTGCATAGACAGTGAACGTATTCTTCTCCTTCGGCTTGATCTTCACTCCTTCAACCGGACGTACCACTGTTCCGAGTTCGGGCTTGATGTAGATGTTGCACTTGCCTTCCGAGATTCTGATGGTCAACTCAATGTCATTCTGGAGTTTTACCTCTCCGAACCAATTGAAATCGAGAGAGACAATGTTGGAGTTCTCGTCGAGTTTCGTAACTGTTGCTTGTCCGCCTGTGCTCTTGAATTTCATGTCCGAACGTGCGCCATACTGATAGGCGGTTGCCGAACCAAGATCATACGTGCCCGGTTTGGTCTTAAAGGCTTTTACCTCGAGCTTCATGTAGAGGTAGTTCGAAAGAGACGTTGAATCAATCACGGCCCAAATCGTTAGTCCCGTAGGTGCAAGTTCATACCACAGACGCTGTGCCGATTTATCAACTACCGGCCCGTTGTTGGTCCGTTGTTTCCATGTGAAACTCTCCTGTGCCGAAGAGAATGTCACCAACACCACCATAAGCACTGTGCTCAGGAAAAACGTGAATCGTTTCTGCATGTTCCCACTCCTCATATTGAATATCGCTTGTAATTCAGACGGCAACCTGCATAATCAGGCGCTTCCGTCTTGTAGGCTGTAGTACTGAAATACTACTGGTGCAAGTTGCAACACGGCATATTACCCAGCTATGGAGATTTTTTGGGCATTTTAGCGCCTATGGCAGCTCAGCGCGAACCCAAAGTCATTCAACTACTTAGGCCACTTTCAGCAGCCCAGATCGAGCGGCTTGGGGCCTTTGTTCGGTCGCCGTATTTCAACACGTCCGAGAACCTCACTCGACTCTTGGATGTGCTTGCCCCCTACCATCCCTTTGTTGACGTGCCCTCCGATGACGTGATATGGGGCTCCCTCAACCCCGATCTTCCGTTTCGCTATGCCACGCTGCGGAATTGGTACTCGGACCTAGTTGCCCAGGTGATGCTGTTTTTGGCAGTGGATCACTTTCGGACCAAGCAGGACCTCATCACAGAGTACCAGATCTCGGCTTTGAGAAACATGAGAGTGTTCTCTCAGTTCGAGAAAATGGTTGAGCAGGCCCTAGAAAATGTATGGGGAAGAGTGACGAGAGACGATGCAACGATGGAACTACACTGGAAGATGCTTGAGGAACGGTCTCTATATGAGACGTTTGTTAGGCCAGGGACGGGCAGAGACATCCTGCAGGATGAGCTTAACGTGGTGGTGGAACTGAGTATTGCGCGACTTCTGCGCCAGATTACTCTGATGATTCATGAGCAATACCAACACGGCGTTGACTTCGATCTGCACTT
>DATGWS010000241.1:0-2998 GCA_035299365.1 Candidatus Didemnitutus sp. | reverse complement strand
GTTGATCGGCTGTATGCCGACGCATTCGGTAGTGCTCCGCGGTTCACGGCCCTCCTTGCTCTTACAGAACATGATGAGGCCGTTGGTTATGCTATTTGTTTGGAAACGTATTCGTCGTTTCTTGCCAAGCCCACGATGTATCTCGAGGACCTTTTTGTACTCGAAGAATATCGCCAGAGTGGGGCAGGGGGCTCCTTGTTTGCCGCGGTAGTAGAGCTCGGGCGAACTCGCGGATGTGGCCGAGTAGACTGGCAGGTTCTTGAGTGGAACATGTTAGCCCGAGACTTCTATGCGCGCAGAGGAGCTACGTCGATGTCTGACTGGCTCCTTTACAGGATCACCCTGTAACGCTGATAAGTTCGTTATCGATCAGCCTTGTGCGTCCAATACGTGCTGCGATACACAGTGCAACAGTATCACCTTTATCATACGTCTCTTTTGGCAGTAGGGTCTGGGCATCAACGGCCACTGCATAGTCGATAGAGAATCGATCTACAGAATGGAGTTTGCGGAGCATCAATGCTTCAAGAACTTCTCGTGAACGCTCTCCCGATGCGATCGCATTCACAGCAGCAATGAGGGCTTGATGGATCACCGGAGCCACGACGCGATCTTCTGAGGTGAGGTAGACATTCCGTGAACTGCGTGCAAGTCCGTCCGCTTCGCGTTGGGTTGGCATGATCGTGATCTTTACGCGGTGCACAGCAGTGATTGGCGATGATTCTACCATTCTGCGGATCACAAGCGTTTGTTGAAGGTCCTTCTGCCCAAAGAATGCCTCGTCTGGCTGCATCGCCTCAAAGAGATGCGACACCACGGTAGCCACACCATCAAAGTGGGTGGGCCGGAGAGCCCCTTCCAACATTTCCGTTACCTCATCAACGTGAATGGTGCTTCTTGGACCGTCTGGGTACATCTCCTCAACGGTTGGGGCAAACACAACAGAGCCATCGGCTTCGGCCACTACCGAGAGGTCTCGATCTAAGTCGCGCGGATACCTCTCAAAATCTTCAGAAGGGCCGAACTGCGTTGGGTTGACGAAGATCGAGATCACCACTGATTGGTGACGGGCTGATGCCTCGCGGATCAGCGATGCGTGACCGTCATGTAGATAGCCCATGGTTGGAATGCAGCCAATGGTATGACCCAACGAGCGTTGGTTTGCCACCCAGGCATGCATTTCTGCCACCGTTGTGATTACGGGAATGTCACGTTTCATGCTCATGAAGGAACGAAGATATCATGTTCGCCCTCTTTGCCATCATCGTTTCTCTCTTCTTCTTCACAGTTTCATGTGTGGGGCAGACGGGGACGGTTGCCATCGATGAGTGGTCAGACGTTGTGGACCACACAACATTCGACTCGTTGTGGCACTCATCGGTGGTGCGCGGAAAACTCCTAACGGCAGGCTGGCAAAGCCCTGCCTATAGCAGATATCGTGCTGCAATCGCACAAGCCCAACCAACGGCATATCTGCCCCGTGCACGAACAGCATTCTGGATGAATGCCTATTTGGCATGTATGTATGAGACCATGCATTTGCGACGTGGCTATCGGAGCACGGCGTGGGATTCGATGTGGCATCGGCGCGACACCTTTGTTGTTGCATCTCAGAAGATGACGCTTGAAGGGATCATGAAGAAGGCTGTTGAGATCTCCGGCACTGTGGGGATCATAGCCTGCCTACCTACCGGCAGTTCTCGAGGAGCACCACTCCCATCGCATGTTGCAACTGCCAAAACAATCCTTCGGCTCATGCGCGATCAGCTTCGTAGGGTTTGCAGGAGTGAAAAATATCTCCTGTATGACCCAGCAGGAAATGTTCTTCAACTGTCCACCTTCTTTTCACCCATCCTTTCGGCGATGTCACGAGAGGCCCGTAGCGTCCCCGAATGGCTCTTACCCTATGTGACAGAAGGGGTTGCTGCCCAAATGGCCTTGAATGCCAACACGATGTCCGTGGTAGTGCAAGACGTGATCGAAACGTGGCGGAAGGCCCGACCTCCATAGATTTGTGTATGTCACTTCCCATAGACCGATCCCTGTCGCCCCGTATCGATGCTTCTGCGGTTGCATCTCATAAGCTCACGAACATACCGGCCGACCATATGTTCATTGCCGAATTCGCCCATGGCGAATGGCGGAAAGCGCGTATCCAGCCGTATCGTCCAATCCCTATGTCGCCCCTTGCTCTTGGCATGCACTATGCTCAGATCGTCTTCGAAGGTATGAAGGCTTACCGTATGGCTCAAGATGCGATCGGCGTTTTTCGTACTGAACGGCATCATGAACGATTCAATCGATCGCTTGCGCGTATGTGTATGCCCGAGGTTCCGCTGGAGCTATTCAGGGATGCTATTCATACGCTGGTAGATCTCGATAGAAATTGGGTGCCGCCAGGTCCGGATGCTGCCTATTACATTAGACCATTTATGATCGCTTCAGAAGAACGTATGGGGCTTAAGGCAGCCGACGAGTTCCTCTTTATGGTTGTTGGCGGACCATTCCGCCCGCTCTACCAAAAGCCCCTTCGTGTAAAGGTTGAACGTGTGTATACCCGCGCTGCACACGGTGGTACGGGGTTTGCCAAGTGTGCCGGCAATTACGCGGCAGCCATGTATCCAACAAAACTTGCGCAGGAGGCAGGGTTTGATCAGGTGATCTGGACCGATGCGCGAGATCACGCATTCGTGGAAGAATCTGGAACCATGAATCTTGCGTTCATCATCAACGGTGCCGTGGTTACCCCTGCTCTGAGTGACACCATTCTTGATGGTGTAACCAGGAACAGCCTGTTAACCATCGCTCGAGATATGGGGCTTGCTGTAGAAGAACGTCCGGTATCTGTTGAAGAATTGCGCGCCGGACTCCTCAACGGAACTATCACGGAGGCCTTTGGTGTGGGTACTGCAGCATCTGTTGCACCCATTGGCATTATTAACATCGACGGTGAAGATCTCGCGCTGAACGTGTCGCCCGAGAAAACAATGTTTACATT
>DATGWS010000240.1:0-5331 GCA_035299365.1 Candidatus Didemnitutus sp. | reverse complement strand
GTCCGTCGTACACAATACGACCTTGATGCCGCTGAGAAGCGCGCACACATTTTGGAAGGTTTTATCATCGCTCTCGATAACATCGAAGCAGTGATCAAGACCATCCGCGAATCCAAGGACGCACAACAAGCGTCAGAGCGTTTACAGTCACGATTTGGACTCTCAGAGATCCAAGCCAAGGCCATTCTCGACATGCGCCTCCAGCGCCTCACCGGCCTTGAGCGCGAGAAGATCCAAAACGAATACGCCGAAGTGATCCAGACCATTGAACGTCTGCGTGCAATCCTTGCCAGCAAGGAACTCCAGATGCAGATGATCGGGGCAGAACTCAAAGAACTTGCCGAGAAGTATGGTGATGAGCGTCGCACCCAGGTTGTGTACGACGCAAAGGACTTTACCCTCGAAGACATGATCGCAAACGAAGAAGTGATCGTGTCGATTTCGCATAACGGCTATATCAAGCGTACCGCTGTAACAACGTATCGCAGGCAACATCGCGGCGGACGTGGTGTTGCTGGTGCCGGGACGTATGAGGATGATTGGGTAGAACATCTCTTCCAAGCCTCTACACACCACTACATGTTGTTCTTTACGGATCGTGGTCGCGTCTACCGTCAAAAGGTCTATGACATTCCGGAAGGTTCTCGGAATGCAAAGGGGCGGTCCCTTGCCAACGTGATCCAAAAACAGGCCGATGAAAAGGTAACTGCCTATCTGTCTGTTACAGATTTCGACCGAGAAGACGTCTATATCTTTATGGCAACCCGCAACGGTACCGTAAAGAAGACGTCGCTGAAAGATTTCGCCAACGTACGTTCTAACGGCATCATCGCCGTGAACCTCGATGACGAAGATCGCTTGATCGGAGCTCGTCTAACCGACGGATCGATGGAGATTCTCATTGGAGCCTCAAACGGGCTAGCCGTGCGATTCCCGGAAACAGACGTGCGCCCAATGGGACGTGCTGCTGCCGGCGTAAAGGGTATCTCCCTTGCAGAAAGTGCCTACGTGATATCGCTCACGGCCGTGCGCCGGAGTGACGCCCAGGTAATCGTTGTGGGTACGCGCGGATATGGCAAACGAACGGTCGTTGACGAATTCCGGATGACAAAGCGTGGCGCCAAGGGCGTGATCGCGATGAACATGACGGAGAAGACCGGACCAATCTGCGCCATTCTGGAAGTTCACGATACGCAAGACTTGGTGGTGATCACCACCAACGGCATCCTCATCCGTCAGCAAGTAAAAGACGTTCGCCAACTTGGTCGCAATACGCAAGGTGTGAAGTTGATCCGCCTCGAAGAAGGTGATCAGATTGCTGATATCACTACCGTAACACGCGACGAGGATGATGAGGTGGACCCGATTGAGGGAGCAGAAGGCACGCCGGACAATAACGGTGCAGACACTCCTACACCAGATGCATAACCTCCACCGGGTGAAGTCCATCTTCACCTGGTGGTGTTTTTTCTGCATCGGTGTTCTGGCGCCCATGCAGGCACTGTCGCAAGCTCAAGCGCCCGCGCAGGGTGCTCCGCCTGCACTTCCGCCTACTCGCGATACTGCGTTTACGCAACGAACTGTGGTCGTAACCGATTCAATGCCCGCCCCCTGGCGAGCATTGGGTCGGCTGACCGCGTATGATACTGAAACAGAAACGCAGATCACCAAGCTCGATATGCGGAAGCTGCAATATGGTCAGCTCGCTGATGCCCTCTATCGTGGCACACACTGGACGCCTCTTTCTCATGGTGGATTTGGTCAGAACGATGGCCTCAGTGTGATGGGCGGTATGAATGTTGACCTAGCTGTAAGCATCAATACACGCCCCCTTACAGAATCTTGGTCGGGCACGTATCAACTCATCCAAGCTCAACCCGCTGGACTGGAACGTGTGGAGATCCTTACTGGAACAGATGCCGTGGGTCTTGCCCCTAGCATGACGCTAATGTCTCTGAACATGCAGTCCATGATCCACAACAGCGCAACCCCATACACTGCCCTGTGGTATCATCAGGGAGGGGGCGATATCATCGCAATGGATGGTACGTTTTCGCAGAACGTTGCAGAGAACGTGAATGTAACGATAGGGGTAAAGCGTAGTGGTGCTAATGGACGGTACACCAATACGAGCTTTGACATTTGGAACCTGCGCTCAGCAGTTCGTTGGACGATGAGCGCGCGGTCGCATCTCATGGTATCATACGAACTGGCATCACTTAATACGGGCCTGTGGGGCGGTGTGCGAAATGTTGGTCTGTCCACGGAATTCACAGAGGATGCTGCACCACCGGTCAATTTCACATTGGCAGACAATACGCGCAGGCACGATATAACGGCAAACTTTGCGCAGATCATGGCTGATGATTCATCGAGCGTGATCTCCGCTACACTCTTCGGCACGTATTCAGCAGTACGTCGGCATGGAGATTCAGCGAATTATCAAAGTACAGAGGACACACTCAGCGGACAGTTGCGGACGGCTGCAGTGTTTGGCGCACAGGTACGGTTTGATCAAACGATCGGTGTTATGCGGTTGCGTCTTGGTATCATTTCTGATCTTACAAGACGTCCAACAACAGTGGCCGGAAGTGGCGAAGCGAATGAGACCATAAATATTGACTACTCAAATACCCAGGCCTTTGGTCACATAACGTTCGATCTTACTCCATCGTTGGTCTTTCGTGGTGCTGCTCGATTAGCATTGTCCGATTCTCGATTTATGGTAGGTGCCGGAGCCGGACTCCGTCTTAGAACGACGGATGGACTTTATTCGGTTGATGCCTCTACATCAGAAAGAGCTCCGTTTGAAACAGAGGGATTTGGTCTCGCCACAGAGCGTCACTACCTCTTTTCTGCAAGCGGCGTATGGACCACAAAAAACATCCATGCATCCGCTACAGCCTTTGCACGGTTCATCAATGATCCCATCGTTGCAGTCGGAAACACTACCAACGGCGTCTATACAAGTGCTACTTCGTACAATGCAACATCACGCACGATCCTAGGGATTGCAGCAGACGCAACCTGGCGGTTAGGTGACATCGAACTACGTCCGGTTGTGCGCGTCACGCGATCTGCTACGTCAGACATAGATGACCAACGATTTCCATTGATGATGGGTGATCTCTCGGTGGCCTATGTGTACGAGGTGGGTCGTAATTCTGTTCGGTTGGGAGTGAGCGGACGGTGGCTCAGCGAAGCACGTCTACCGCAGTATGTAGCCCCTTCTTGGACCTATGCAGAGCCCACGTTGAAGTCGGGCGATCAATATGATGGACTCAATGTGTTCCTCACCGCCGTTGTAGGAAATGCCACCGTCCGTGCCTCGTATGAGAATATTCTCGGTCAGCGTTGGTACACCACGTCTCTGGCCCCAGAGATCACACGAGCCATCCGTCTTAGCGTTGATTGGTCGTTCTTCGACTGAGTAATACCATATTGCAGTCAGGAGGTAATCGTGACTGCAACAACCATCCCAGAGATGTTCCTGGCCGTCTGCGCACGGTATGAGGGTAATTCAAGCAAGATCGCCTATACACATCGATCTGAGGGGGCTTGGCATCCCCTTACGCACGATGACGTGCGCCAACAGGTAGAACTTTTTGCCGACGGATTACTCCGCTATGGTTTAGCACCGGGAGAACGTGTAGGCGTTGTTAGTGAAAACAGAACGGAATGGGTGGTAGTGGATTTTGCGATGGCAGGCATCGGCATCATCGACGTTCCGATCTTTCCAACACTCACTTCACATCAAGAGCAGTTTATTTTCAATAACTGCGAAGCCACTGCCATCATCGTTTCTAATGCAGCTCAACTGCGCAAGGTGATGGAGGTTTGGGATGGTATGCCAACTGTACGTCTTGTGATTACCATGAACAACGATGTATCAGACAATCCTCGCGTTGTAAGTATGCAGGCAGTGATGGAACGCAGCAGGTCAGAGAGCACGCCACTAGAGCGTAAAACAAAGTTTGCAACTCTTGCATCACGTGTTCGGCCGGATGATATCCTCACCTTGATTTACACAAGCGGGACAACAGGTAATCCCAAGGGTGTGATGCTGACACACAGAAACCTTACGTCCAATGTTAGTAGTGCTCTGCAAATCATAGACGTAACGGAGTCTGACTCCTTTCTTTCGTATCTGCCAATGTGTCACAGCTATGAGCGGATGACCGGACACTACCTGGCATTTGCCGCCGGTGCGTCTGTATACATCGCTGAGTCCATTGAGTCGGTAGCAGAGCTGATGAAGGAAGTTCGGCCAACCATCATGACGTCTGTACCCCGACTTTTTGAGCGCATTCGGGCCCGTGTCTTAGGAGCAGTAGAGCGTGAATCCAGCGCAAAACAAGCGATCTTCCGTTGGGCAATGAAGGTAGGCGAACGCTTTGATGGTGGTGACAGAGGAATATTTACTGTGATGCAGCGTGCCGTGGCAGACAAACTCGTGTTTTCGAAGATCAGGGAACGAACTGGTGGCAGGTTGCGGTTCTTCGTATCAGGGGGCGCAGCACTCAACCACGAGGTTGGTAGGTTCTTCCGCATCATCGGTCTCACCATCGTAGAAGGTTATGGACTTACGGAAACATCACCTGTGATCTCTGCCCATCGTCTTGGAGACGTTGTACTCGGTACTGTAGGTCCACCACTGCCGGGGGTAGACGTGCGCATCGCAGAAGACGGTGAGATACTTGCGCGTGGACCAAGCGTGATGAAGGGGTATTGGAACGACGACAGCGCAACGCGAGAGTGTATCGACCCCGATGGGTGGCTGCATACGGGAGACATCGGAGAATTCACCGAAAAGGGTCACCTGCGCATTACCGATCGCAAGAAGCACCTGTTCATCTCGACTGGTGGCAAGAACATCGCACCCGCACCGATTGAAGCACTGATACTGCAAAGCCCCTTGATCGATCAAATGATGCTGATAGGTGACGCGAGAGAGTATTGCACGGCATTGATCGTGCCAGACGCGGACGCTATCACGTCATGGGCCGAGAAGAACAGCCTTGTCTTTCAGACGCAGGAAGCGCTCTTGTTGTCACCGGAGGTCCATCGCGCACTCGAGTCAGACATTAACCGTTTGCAGCGAGAGCTTCCCAAGTACGAGCGAGTACGCCGGTTTGCCGTTTTGACCAAACCCTTCACGGTTGAGAATGGCTTCCTCACACCAACATTAAAGGTCAAGCGTAAGGCTGTCCTCGCTGCCTTTGCCGAGATCATCGATCATCTGTATGAAAGACCTGAATGAACCTGCGTGAAGCGATACGAACGCGAAAGACCTCCAATGGACATTTCGATCCACGTCCGGTTTCCTTGGAA
>DATGWS010000239.1:0-7585 GCA_035299365.1 Candidatus Didemnitutus sp. | reverse complement strand
TTCGGTATGTAGGGGGCTCTGCACCAACTCTCCAACCAAACGGAGACCTTACTCTTACAACTCCACTGGGAACGATCGGAGAGCACGCTCCCGTTGTATTTGAGAGGCACGCCAATGGTGTGCGCGGTAAAGATGTAGGCGCACGGTTTCTTGTTGACGGATCATCTGTACGATTCCGTATCGAAGACTATAACCGAACCTTGTCACTGGTAGTTGACCCACAACGCGTATGGGGTACCTACTTCGGTTGGAACAACAACATTGAAACAGCACGTATCGCCGCCGATCCGTTTGGCAACATCTTCATTTCCGGTTCTACAACAGCTACGAACATGCCTAACATCCCGGGTGTGTTGCAACGGAGGTTTAAGGCCGGCGTTGATGGCTTTATCACCAAGTTCACAGAGACAGGTGCCTTTGTGTGGCACACGTATTATGGCGGGTCGAAGAATGACCGTATACGAGACATCACATGCGACTCGAAGGGGAACATTTGGGCGTGTGGGCAAACGGATTCACCCGATCTTCCAAATCTACAGGTAGGAAGTGGGCCATACGGTGACTGGGACTCGGTTCAATTAGCGGAGGCCATGGTGCTCAAGCTGCTTCCGAATGGTTCGTGGGGAGACAGCTGGCAGGTTTATGGTAGAGAGAGTGATGTTGCAACCGGCATTGCAGTAAGTGATAATGCTGTTGCCATCGTTGGGTATACACGCAGCCCAAAACTTGGCAATGTTTTTGGAGACATGCCCTATCGCAAGGACTCCACGAACAATTATCGCAATACAGACATCTTTGTGAGTGTTGTAAAACCCAAACCAAACAACGCTGCATTGTGGTCGCACAACTACTTGATTTTTTACGGTGGCGGTGTTGATGACATTGGCGGGAAGATTGCGATTGACAAGGATGGCAATGTGATCTTTGGGGGCATAACGTATTCGCCGAATTTCCCGGTTACGGATGCCACAGTATATAAGAGTCTAGAGGACATCGTTGTTGTCAAGTTCGGACCAACACCAGTTCGCGAATGGGCAACAATGTTCGGCAGCATTGGTATGGAGGATTTTGGCGACCTCGCTGTAGATGCAACCGGATCCGTGTGTGCCGTTGGCCTGACGTATGGCAACAACTTCCCAACCCTGGCACCCATCAAGGGTACCATAGGTGGCAGCACAGACGGCTTCATTCGCAAGATTGCGGCCAATGGCGCAACACAATGGTCAACCTATTATGGTAGCAGCGAACTCGACGGACTCTATGGTGTTGGCTTTGACAAGTCGAACAACGTTTGGGTAGCAGGATTCACCAATCGGGCAACGAATGTGCCCATCACAACGGACGCGTTTCAAACAACGCCGAATGGTATCGCCGGTTTTGACGGATACCTTGCAAAGATCAACCCGAGCGGATCGACGGTACTCTATGGCTCACACCACGGAGCCCCTTCTCAGAATCCACTACCACCGTTTCCGCCGCCACCAACTCCTCCAAATGCGGACAACGGTAATGACATCATTGCAGATATCGTAGTTGATGGCAACGCCTACGTTACAGTAGTTGCATCGCTTACGTCGTATCGCATGGATACAACAGCCGGTGCATATCAAGATTCGTCGGACCTGCCCAAGGACACGTTGTGGTCGCATACCTTTGTATCCTACTTCAGCGATTGCAAGGACTCCGTGATCGCTATCGTACCGAACGGACCGTCCACGCTGTGTGATGTTGACTCACGTCAACTCTTGGCACCTGCAGGTTTTGATAAGTACCTCTGGTCGACTGGCGCTACAACTCGGGCAATCGTTGTTACCGACACCGGTAGCTACTCTGTTCTTTGCACAACGGTTGATGGATGCCGATATCGGGACACGTTGTACATGGCACGCAATCCCAAGCCATCCGTATCCGCAGGCAGAGACACAACGATGTGTAAGAATGGCATTGCAAGTCTTTTTGCTACGCCAAGTGGTGGAACAGCTCCGTTCAAATTCAAATGGAATCGCATTGAATCGGGTCCGGAGTTTCTGGACAGCGACACAACGCAAAACCCCAACGCAAGTCCGGGCACTACTTCGCGCTATGAAGTTACTGCTACCGATTCTGCCGGTTGCCTTGCCAAAGACACAGTTCTTGTAACTGTTGTGGACCCGCGCCCGAACTTTTCACCTGCGATCATTGACGTAGGCAACATCGACGCATGCACTCCCGACGTACTGCAGGAGATCTCGATCGGCAATCCGCACACGTATGAGATCCGCATTGAATCGTTCACACCGGACAATGCAAACGTCAGTCTTGTAACACCAATAGCAACCCCGATCATTGTCGCTCCAGGTGGTGTTGCTTCCTTGTTTGTGCGTATAGCACCAACAGCTCCCGGCACAACGAACGGGACGTTCACGCTTTCCGGTTCTCCCTGTGCGTGGAAGGTAAACTTCCAGTACAAGGCCTTCAAGCAGCAACTCACTGCTACAATCATACCGGGCACGGTGAACTTTGGAGCCGGAGTGAAGTGTGATCAAGGTGAAACAACAGACTCCACAACGATTAGAAATGGCAGCCAAGATGTGTTGGTATTGGAGACGGGAATCGTAGCGGCTCCATTCAGCATTGTTTCTCCAACCACTCCTGTTAGTATCGACCCCGGCGAGGAACAGCGCATCTATTTCCGGTATACACCAGGTGCGGCAGGTACGTTCTCTGCTGTTGCAAAGTTTGCCTATACAGCAGGTGCGTGTGCAGATACGTTGCGAGCAAATCTCAACGCTCTCACGTCAGAGGTCACCGTAACAACGCTACCATCAACGATTGACGTTGGCACCCTCTCGGGTTGTGAGAACGAACGAGACACGACCGTCACCATCAACAACACCTCTACGGTTGCGGTAACGGTAACACTGCCGAGCACGGCAGAAGTTGTCTTCAACCCAGCCGGACCGATCACGATAGCAGCACGCTCGTCGCAGGACGTTCGAGTAACGGTCAGACCATCGGCTGCCGGCGCCTTTTCTCAGACATCAACTCTCGTTGCAGAACCCTGCACGGTAAACATGCCGGTGACGTTCACCGCGCAGAAAAACGGCATCGCTTTCACCACGCCTTCATCGGTGGATTTTGGAGAGTTCTCGGTATGTGAGTCGTTCCCATCCACATCGCGAACAACCCAGCTCTCCTTTGATGGCACAGGCTCAGCCTCCATTGCCAGCGTTACTGCTGGTCCAACATTGAGCACAACGCTTGTTACCGGTCAGGTCCTCACATCCGGACAGCCTGTTACCTTCAATGTTGTCTGGACTCCAGCGCTCGAAGGTCCACTGGTGGATTCCGTCGTGATCGTCTTTGAGCCATGCAGTGTGCGCCGAGTGATCCGCATCAGCGGCATGCGCACAAGTCCACGGATCACGGCCGACGTTGCTACAGTCCCTCTTGGTACTATTGCTGGTTTTTCTACAGGCACGATCAGCTTCACCAACACCGGAACAGACACCGTGGGTGTTGTTGTCACATCGCGGTCTCCGTCCACACTTGTAGTTGCCACTCGCCCTGCCAACCTTGCTGCAATCCTGCCGGGCGCCAAGATTGAAGTGGACTACAGAGTCAACTGCGCCTCGCGCCAAACGGTACTTGATTCCATCGAGGCTTCCATTCCCGTGGCGTGCGCCATCCCGGTCTTTACGTCCTTCACCGGCACGTGTACCATCTCGCAGACTGCCGCCGAAAGTCACATCGCCATCGACACCGCAGCGGTGAAGATCGGAGACCGATTCTCGGTCCCGATTCGTATCACTGCCTCAAAGGGACTCAACGCCAATAACCTCCGTGCGTGGTCGGCCAACGTTACCTACAACCCTATGGTGGTGGTAGGAGCAGGCGGTTCCACGCCTGATTGTTTTGTGGACGGACAGTTCACTCCATGCACCATCACGATCAACGGCACACGCGGCACCGACACCGTGGGCCAGATCGGCGAACTTGCCTTTACGGCGGTACTTGGAACAACGGACATGACCATGCTCACGCTGTCGAACTTCGCATGGACCGGAGATAACACTGTGGATGTCACTACCACTGACGGGAAGATCGTCATCACGGACATCTGCCGCGAAGGCGGAGACCGCTACTTAGAGCCCAAGCTCGAAGGGTTTTCCATCACCGTCTTCCCTACACCGGCGTCAACCGATCTTACAATCCTTGTCAAGGGCGCTGGCACCACACCTATCCCATGGTCACTTGCGAACTACGTAGGCCTCGAGGTGGCTTCCGGCACGATCACGCCCGATGCCTCCGGAACCGGACAAGCGGTTGTTGACGTGCGCTCCTTGGGTGCAGGTCTGTATCTCCTCACCACAGATGCACGCGGTACCACGTACCGGAACACCGTGCTCATTCAACGATGATCAAGGAATATTCAATGACACTTCGCACTATCACGCTCCTCGCTGTATTCCTGATACTGCCCATGGGTTCTGCCCTTGCTCAGGAGATCATCTCACAAGAAGCACCAAAGCCTGTACCGCCGCCGCCACCCGAAACAGTGGTCAGATCGTTCTCCTATGGAGTAACCGGCGCCTACGCTATAATGCTCAATGGCGCTGATCAGTTCTCGCTCCCCACGGTTCCAACGTGTTGTCCGGGCTACTCTTCAACAACCAGCGGCGGATTCATCGGTGGTGCCGAGTTTGATCTGCCCCTTTCATCGAACCTTGACCTCGTTGGGCGTTTGGTGTATCAATCTTCGTCGGCAACATTCACAGCAGATGAGACCACCACAATTCGCATTGGCAACGAAGCTGTAGAGACAGCCTTCCGGCATACACTCGAAACCTCAACATCCTTTCTGATGCTCGAGCCAATGCTTGACTATCGATTTGGTGAAGGGGGCTTGTCCCTCTTTGGTGGGGTGCGCCTCGGAACCTCGATGTCAGGCACGTACGACGAACAAGAAGCATTTGCTGACCCATCACTTCCCTACGACTATACAGACGGGAAAGCCGTACGAAATGCCAGTTCCGGTGATATTCCCAACATGAGCGGATTCCAGATGGGACTCATTTTTGGCGCACGATACCATCTCCCGATGAATTCAGAAGGGACCCTTTCGCTCGTACCAGAGGTGAGTTTTTCCCCGATGTTCACCGACGTAGTCACCGATGCCTCGTGGACCGTCTCTCCGATACGCCTCGGATTATCGATTTTGATTGATGTAATGAAGGTTCAACGCGAGGCGACACCCTTACGACCATAGAAGTTTCGAATCAACGAATGGATTGCCGTTGCTCTAACGAATAGGTGGCTTGTGTTTGTTTCTAGATCAGTTTTGTTTGCGGTCTTCTTAGCATTGGTGATCGCGTCAACTTCTGTTGCTTATAGTCAATCAGCCTCGACTTCATCTGGGACCAGCACAAGGCCGTATAAAGTTAGTGGGGCTTTTGAAGTAAACATCGGCCAAGCGCGTTTCAGCTCGGACAATAGTCCTACTAGCGTCGATGCGATATACGCAGACGGCGGAGTGCTTGCCTATCTCCACAAGCGCGGCATGCACATAGGCCTGTCGAGGCTTATCGAATCCAAGGGACAATACCCACACGAGACAACCTACTACGAGGAGTCCTTTCGTATTGACATGGAATTAGTAGGTAGCAACCCCCAACCGAGAGTCAAGTTTGGAGAGCAAGCCCCGGGTTTCGTCCGCTTCCTCACGAACACTGTGGATCATCGCAATAGCGTTGCGTTGCGGTATACGTCACTTACCTACCATGACGTATGGCCCGGCATCGACATGAGAAGCTATACTACCTCCACAGGCGTGAAGTACGACTTTATCGTGCACCCAGGGGCATCGCCCTCTCAGATCGCTTTCGTCTATAAAGGTGGCTCTCTGCCTTGGCTCACTGAGAGTGGTTCACTCAATCTTGCTACTCCCCTTGGAACAATTGGCGAACGAGCCCCGTTGACGTATCAGTATGTCGACGGCGAATCAACGAACACGATTATCGCTTCCAGATTCAAACTCGACGGGTACTCTATTCGGTTTGCCATCGCAGAGTATGATTCATCACGCCCTTTGATCATCGATCCTCAACGTGTTTGGGCAACCTATTATGGCGGCGTTCCAGCAGGCAGCGGATATCGCACGTCCTTTGGAGCTCGCACGGCAATCGACTCACTTGGTTACGCGTACTTCAGTGGGACAACGCAGGCGTACAACATGCCCTCGTCAGCCGGTGTATTGCAGAAGAAACACAAAGCAATGCTCGACGGATACGTGGCAAAGTTCGATGAGTTTGGCAAGTTCATCTGGCATACCTACTACGGCGGCTCTGCCAACGACCAGATAATCGACATAACAATTGCCCCCGACAACTCAGTTTGGGTATGTGGTACAACATCGTCGGACGATCTTCCCTATTTGGGTGCAGGCAGCGGTCCGTATGGAGATGCCGATTCAAACGAGGTTAATGAAGCTACGGTTCTTAAGCTAACACCAGACGGCGCTTGGGCTGACTCGTGGCAGATCTATGGAACACAAGTTGACTATGCTGTTTCGATCGCTGTTTCAAAGGACCGAGTAGCCGTGGCCGGCTTTACTCGCAGTCCCAAGGTGGGTTCGCACTTTGGCTACCCATACACAAAGAACCTCGAGACGTGGTCGTTTGGCACACAGTACGACATGTTCTTGTGCGTAACGAAGCCGCAGTCGAACAATCCGGCCCGATGGGTACATGAGTATGTAACGTTCTATGGCTCAGAAGGCAATGATCTGGCTACGAAGGTTGCAATTGACCAACGCGGCAACTATCTGATCAGTGGGTTCTCAAACTCACAAGGAAACATCACAACTGATGGTTCAACACCTCAGGGCAATGATGATGCACTCCTTGTGAAATTCAGCAATACAATGGTCCGGCTTTGGGCCACGAGATTTGGAACGAACGAGATAGACCAGATCAACGATGTGGCTATTGACAGCAAGAACAACATCATTGCCGGTGGATATACGGAAGGATTAACATTTCCGGTATTCAATGCGTTTCTAAGCACACGTAGCGGCCTGTTTACAAATCGCCAGCCGGAAGGCTTCATTCGCAAATGGGATGAGTTAGGAACGCTTCTATTTTCAACATACTATGGCGGCGATTCAGGAGACGCGGTTAATGCCGTTACTGTAGACATGTCCGACCGCATTTGGCTAGTTGGCAAGACGTTGTATTCAACCACTATTCCCGTCACCCCAGATGCATTCCAGAAGGTACCGCAACCAAAAACCGGTTTTGATGGGTTCATCGGTCAACTTTCAGCCGATGGCCAGACGGTACTCTTCGGTTCATACTATGGCGCGAAGTCGCACTACCTGATTCCGCCTGAGGTTGCGGATTACCCGAATCTCGATCCCGGCGTTGATGAGCTTACAGATATAGCTGTACAAAAGAATGCCTACATCTCACTCTCAACCCAAGCGCGCTCATATCGTATGCCATGGACAGATGGGGCATTTCAAGACTCGTTTGCTGTGCGTACCGATACGGTTCGAGACAACGCCTTTTTTACATACGTAACAACCTGTCCCGATTCAACGATCACC
>DATGWS010000238.1:0-1666 GCA_035299365.1 Candidatus Didemnitutus sp. | reverse complement strand
TGTCCTGATGTTGAAGGGGGCTAATTCGAGCGAGGTGATCTCCACGGTGAAGAAGAGAATGGAGTCGGTACAAAAGACTCTTCCTGAAGGTGTTGTGATCGAACCGTATCTGGACCGAACACGGCTTGTGAACAAGGCCATTGGTACCGTGTCTCAAAACCTCATCGAAGGTGCGTTGATCGTGATCTTCGTACTGGTGTTGATGCTTGGAAATCTGCGTGCCGGTCTGATCGTTGCCAGTGTGATCCCTCTTGCAATGCTCTTTGCGGTAAGCATGATGCGTGTGTTTGGAGTGTCGGGCAACCTGATGTCACTTGGTGCTATAGACTTTGGACTCATCGTAGACGGCGCCGTGATCATCGTAGAGAGTGTGCTGCATGCCTTGAATAAGAAGAATGCCGATGCCGATTCAGCGCGCGTTGCTTCGATCACCATTAGACGGTCGGCTGCGTTCGGTGAGATCATCATCATGATCGTCTACCTTCCCATCCTTGCCCTTGTTGGTATCGAGGGCAAAATGTTCAAGCCAATGGCGCAGACGGTGATCTTTGCCATTATCGGTGCCTTCATCTTGAGTACAACGTATGTGCCTATGATGTCATCGTGGCTTTTAAAGCCTGGTATCAAGACGTGGTCGTTGGCCGACAAAGTGATGGACATCATCTCACGCACCTACATACCCGTGCGCAGGTTAGCGCTCCGCATGAAGTGGTTCACACTCTCAAGCACACTTGCTGTGTTTGTTGCGGCCGTGATCGCCTTCCTCATGATGGGTGGTGAATTCCTTCCACAACTGGATGAAGGTGACTTTGCGGTGGAGATGCGCCTGATGACGGGCTCTTCACTCTCGGAAACCATCCGCACATCTGAAGCCGCTGCAAAGATCTTGCTCCGTGATTTCCCGGAAGTAGTGCGCGTGATCGGGAAGATCGGCACGTCGGAAATCCCGCTCGACCCAATGCCGATGGAATCCGGCGATGTGATGATCATCCTCAAGGATAAGAGTGAATGGACATCTGCCTCATCCCGCGAAGAACTCGCAGAGAAGATGCAGGCCGCATTATCCGTTATTCCGGGGGTAACATTTGGATTCCAGCAGCCGATCCAAATGCGTTTCAACGAACTCATGACCGGTGCGCGACAAGATGTTGTCGTTAAGGTCTTTGGTGAAAACATGGATTCCCTAGCCATTATCGCCCAGCGCATTGGATCGATAGCAGGGGGCGTTCAGGGCGCCGCTGATATCTATGTAGAACCTGTGAATGGTCTGCCGCAGATCACGGTAAAGATCGACAGAGCAGCCTGTGCTCGGCTTGGCGTTGACGTGGACGATGTGAACACAACCGTGCGTGCCGCATTCGCGGGTTCTGTTGCCGGCGTGATGTATGAAGGTGAGAAGCGATTCGACATTGTTGTTCGGCTCGATTCTGCCCGACGTCATGATCCATCAGACGTTGCCTCGCTATTCGTTCCTACACGCACAAAACAACTGGTGCCACTCACGCAGGTGGCTGCGGTAGATATTGCCCTTGGTCCCAACCAGATCCAGCGCGAAGACGCGCAACGAAGAATCGCCGTTGGATTCAACGTTCGCGGAAGAGATGTTGAAAGCATCGTGAAGGAACTCGAAGAAAAGGTGCAACAGAGACTCACCCTTCCGAGTGGG
>DATGWS010000237.1:0-16672 GCA_035299365.1 Candidatus Didemnitutus sp. | reverse complement strand
TAGAGTGTTAGAGTGCTAGAGTGTTAGAGTGCTAGAGTGTTAGAGTGCTAGAGTGTTAGAGTGCTAGAGTGTTAGAGTGCTAGAGTGTTAGAGTGCTAGTGTGCTAATGTGCTAGTGTGCTAATGTGCTAGTGTGGGGGATGGAATCGCAAAAAAGAGATAATAAATGCGAAAAGAATCGCAAAAAACAGACTGATTTTGCGAATAGCGGAAACTACATCAACGCGGTTGTTGGACACCATGTTGGGAGCCCACATGGAGCGACTCCTCCAGGCACCTGCGCTGTAAACCGAACTCAAGAAGAGCCGGAGGGTCTACTTCTACGACAACGGTCACTTCAGGGCATGGGAATTCAAATGGAATCCCGCTGCTCGCGCCCGCCTTCCAAAAGCATTCGCCGAATCATATCCAGAGCATACGTTTGAGGTAGTTACACCCGAAGAGTATGCTAGATGGTTAGAATGCTAGAATGCTAGAGTGGCCCTTCACGTCCCATCTTACGTGCCCTTCAAGTCCCATCTTAAGCGTATTCCTCAATACTCGGGCACGTACAGATCAGCACCCTATCTCCGTGGGCATTGTCTACTCGACCAATTGATGGCCAGAATTTGCGGTCGCGGACCCATGGGAGAGGGAAGACGGCTTGCTGACGTGAGTATGCATGCTCCCATGTGTCTGTTGTTGCCACAAACATGGTGTGAGGTGCATTCTTGAGCGGATTATCCTTTGGATCGATCGCGCCGGTGCACACGTCCTCCACTTCCTTGCGGATGTTTAAGAGGGTGTCGATAAACCGGTCGAGCTCTGCCTTGCTTTCGCTTTCGGTTGGCTCGATCATGATGGTTCCGGCAACAGGGAAGCTCAGCGTTGGTGCGTGGAAGCCATAGTCCATCATGCGCTTTGCTACGTCTTCGGCTTCAATGCCGCCACGTTGCTTGTACTCACGCAGGTCTACGATCATCTCGTGGGCGCATCGTCCATTTGTACCGGTGTAGAGAATGGAATACGAACCTGCGAGTCTGCTCTTGATGTAGTTGGCATTGAGGATGGCATGCTTTGTAGCATTGGTGAGTCCGTCTCCACCCATGAGTCTGATGTATGCCCATGAAATGAGGAGGATGGATGCAGAGCCCCATGGAGCAGCAGACACGGCACCAACGTTTGTTTCGTTGATCGGATTTACCACGCTATGGGATGGGAGGAAGGGGGCAAGTTCTGTTGTGCAACAGATAGGTCCCATGCCCGGGCCGCCTCCACCGTGAGGAATGCAGAAAGTCTTGTGAAGATTGAGGTGACACACATCAGCACCAATGGTGCGTGGTGATGTAAGTCCCACCTGAGCGTTCATGTTGGCACCGTCCATATACACACGTCCGCCGTGCTGGTGAACGATGGCGCAGATTTCTTTGATCGATTCTTCGAACACACCGTGGGTTGACGGATACGTGACCATCAAAGCAGCAAGGTTAGCTGCATGTGCCTCGGCTTGTGCCTTGAGATCTGCTACGTCGATGTGACCATGAGCGTCGCTCTTGACAACAACAACCTTCATTCCGGCCATCACTGCCGAGGCAGGATTAGTGCCGTGTGCAGATGCAGGAATGAGCACCACGGTACGATGTGCTTCGTTGCGCGACTGATGGAAACCACGAATAGCAAGGAGTCCGGCGTATTCACCTTGTGCACCGGCATTCGGCTGCAGCGAACACGCATCAAATCCGGTGATCTCATTGAGCCATGCTTCGAGTTCACGGAACACACGCATGTATCCCTGTGTTTGGGTTACCGGAGCGAATGGATGGACGCGATTGAAGGCCGGCCACGTGATCGGGATCATCTGTGCAGTTGCATTGAGTTTCATCGTGCACGATCCAAGGGCGATCATCGAGTGGGCCAGCGACAGGTCCTTGTTCTCGAGATGCTTCAGGTAGCGGAGCATCTCATGCTCAGTGTGATGCGTGTTAAAGACCGGATGTGTCAGGTAGTCTGACGTACGAGCCAATGATGCCGGGATACCGCTCGATGGAGCATTGACCAACGCTGATGCAGAAGGAGCAGAAGCCCCCTTCACCGAGGCGAAGATGTTGAGCAGGTTTTGAAGATCTGCAACTGTTGTTGTTTCATCGATCGAAACGCCAACACATGTGCCGTTTTCGTGGTAGCGTACGTTGATGCCAAGGGGCTCCGAGGCAGCGCGGATGGCTGTGTGGTCGGCCTTGATGCAGAGTGTGTCGAACCATGTAGACGGACAAAGCTCATACCCAACGCTGCGAATACCTGAAGCAAGGGCTGATGTGAGGACATGGACACGTTGGGCTATACCGCGGAGTCCAGCCGGACCATGGTATACGGCATACATTGCAGCAACGTTTGCAAGAAGTGCTTGGGCAGTGCAGATGTTTGACGTTGCTTTATCGCGACGGATGTGCTGCTCACGTGTCTGCAGAGCCATGCGCAGGGCCACATTGCCTTGTGCGTCAACACTCACTCCGATGATACGTCCGGGCATAAGCCTTTTGTATGCTTCGCGGGTGGCCATAAAGGCTGCGTGTGGTCCGCCATATCCAAGTGGTACACCAAATCGTTGTGATGAACCAACCGCAACGTCTGCACCAAACTCGCCAGGAGGTGTGAGCATCGTAAGGGCAAGGAGATCTGTGCCTACAGTTACAAGTGCGCCCCCTTCATGAGCTCGTTCACAGAAGGATGTATAGTCGCGCACGTCTCCATCACCGGCAGGGTATTGGATATAAGCGCCAAAGATGGAACCATCAAACTCCACCGTCTTCCAATCGCCAACGATCACCGTGATATCGAGAGGAAGAGCGCGTGTGCGGATCACTTCAAGAGTTTGAGGATAGACATTCGAATCAACGAAGATGGCTTCGGCCGATTTCGATTTCCCCGTGCGAGCGGCATACATTAAGTGCATGGCTTCTGCAGCGGCGGTTCCTTCATCGAGCAGGGAAGCCCCGGCGATATCCAGTTTCGTAAGATCGGTCACCATCGTCTGAAAGTTCAGAAGACTTTCCAAACGGCCCTGTGCGATCTCTGCTTGGTATGGCGTGTATTGCGTATACCACCCCGGATTCTCGATCAGATTTCGCAGGATCACCGGAGGTGTTACGGTGTCGTAGTATCCCATGCCGATATATGAGCGAGCGGGCGTATTCATATCTGCGATACCCGACAGCTCGGCCAACATCTCGGATTCCGTAAGGGCCGACGGCAGATTCAACGGCTTTGGAAGTCGGATCTGCTGAGGCACCGTTTGCTCAATGAGCTGGTCGATACTTGCCGCATCCACGGCCGCAAGCATGGCACTGATATCTGGGTTGGAAAGTCCGTGATGGCGCTGCTCAAACACGTCGCGATGCATAGGGGAGGGGGCTTGTGGTTATGGAATCGATATGTCCAGAACCACAAAAATACGCATTCCGTTCCATCCGTGCCTGGCACCAAGGGTGCCGGGAGTGTCGTGCCGGGAACCTAGGGTGCCGGGCGCGTCGTGCCGGGAGCCTAGAGTTCCGGGAACGGGTGACAAGTTTTTGAGGTTATGTGAAACTTTTCGCCGCATTTGATTTCGGAGTACTAGTCGTAGGTTAATCATCACAAACAGAGGGTGTGGTCATGAACGTGCTCAATATTTCTCAAATCGCCAGCGTTGTAGTGCTTTATTTCCTGACCTGTGTGTGTGGGGGAGTGGCTATCGTAGCCCAGCCGGATCCGCAATGGGATAGTGATTGTGCGGTTGCGAATGACGGGGATTGTGGGGGGTGGAATACCCCTCCACCAAAGAAAATCACATTGGCGGACCCCGATTGTTATGCGACCATTAATTACAAGTATCGCACATGCACAAAGGGAGGCGTCACATCAACGGATATCGTCGTTACGGGTTGGACTTTGATTCAGGGTTGTGAGGGTTGGGATGTGAAGAGTCTCTTCCATGTTACGTCCGATGGACTTAAGGACTACGTCAAACTGGGATTGCTCTCATCGCTATACGCGTCAACGGCCAAGAACTGCGACGGATCTGAAGGTACACCTGAAACAATTGCCAATGTGTATACGGCCGCCTGTGGGGTCTGGACATGCTGCGAGTATGAAATCACTTGGCCACAGACTCCTGTGTGTGATCCATACTGGACCGGACCACCTCCACATTCGGGAGAGCCGAAGAAGGTTAAAGCATGCAAGTGGGTTACTTGTGGCACTGTATGCTGTAGATCGACATATACGGTCTGCCGCAAAGAGCTAACACTGGATGGCGGTGTTATACAGAACTCCATTGACGTTAAACTCGTTGGGAAACAGAAACTCGGGGATTGTACGGGCGACCTCTCAAAAACAGTCCCTCCAACTCCAGGAGCACAACCATGTCAGGATGGATGTTGACTCGGTCACAAGACCTTTACCATCTGCTAAGAGGATGGATTTCGCTTATGCTATTGACAGTAGCCCCTATCGGACTTACTGTTAATGCGCAGAATCTTATCTGGAATATTGACGTCGCTTCTTTTGAAGGTCAATTCTCCGCTCTTGTTTCAACGGGTCGAGGTACGTTTTCTTTCTCACTTGTTAACAACCTCGATCAACAAATTGCATATAGAGCAAATACGGATACTCGAACGTATCATGATGTGTGGAGATCCGCAGAATACAGACAGCGTTTACGATCTATGCCAATACTCCTCCAGCAAGATCATGATGCAGTCTTGATACTCTCAGATCGTGGCATCGGTCTTCTAAGTGATGAGAATACATTCACAACCTTCTATGAAGATTGCCTCGATTCTACATATGGCTTCGACGTTGTACGAAAGACTGGTGTAAATACTTTCGACGTCATGTTGCAGAGAAAACAGGACACCGTTGTGAACTCGATTTATGCTATACTCACAGTGGAGCAATGGAGGCAAAATGAATGTAAAAGAATCTGGAAGGGCTTAGCTGCTTCTAGCTACGGATGGGCTAAAAATTTCTTTTTTGATTATAACGACAGTCTCAACCTTACGTACGGAAACAGAAAAAGTGGAGACACGATTCTAATACGTACGGGTAGTGGCAAGGCTGTAAAACTCTCAGGTCTTAACTATCCGGAGCTTCGATATGTGGACTCGGTGTGGCGAGATCCATGGGGCTGGACAATGTTCGTCGGTAAAACGATCGCTACCATCGACAATGCTATTGTCAGGCTCAAAAGCGACTTTTCCGTTATCGATGAAATCCCCCTCGATACGCGATTCGAACGTGTTCAGAGCATCCAACGTGTAGGTGATAGGATATGTATCTCAACACCTAAAAAAGTTGTGGTTGTTGACCTAGAAAGAAATACATCAAGTTCAATCTCAGTTAGTAAAATCGCATCAGATATTGGCGCTGGCCCTAATATGACGATACAGAGTGCCACCGACGATGGCTCTCGCACCTACATCATGTCTACAAGTGGAATCCACGTTTATGGCACAATTACATCCGTAGAACCTGATGAGGTTGCAAAGCCGTCGCCACGTAGTATAGTTGTCGAAAGTCTTGACCAAATTATATATCGGCGGCATTTTTCACAGTTGAGTACTTCGATTTCCGTGTATGACATTACAGGCCGGATCCTTGATAGTATTCCCGTTCATGACATGGAGCTGCAAGTGGTCTCACCCACGAACATCTACACCGGAACCGTGGTCCTTGTTACCAGCGCTGGAGAGTCGTTGTTGGTAATGATTCGGTAAAGTAGATTCCTTCTAACTCTCCCAGCGCCTAAGATGCAGGGTTCGACTTACTCGTGCGTATGGTCACGGTACTTGCAGCAGTCCGGAAGCGTCTTGTATGCAGCATCGTCGCCCTTTGCTTCCTCTACATCATAGCCCGAAGCAAGAATGGCCTTCTTGATAGCGTCGGGAGTTGTCTTTGCATCGTCATACGTAGCGGTGAAGACCTTGGTCTTCTTGTCCCAATTAGCGTCTTCTACGCCAGCCACGGATTCTGCGGCCTTAACGATCCGCTTCTTGCATGATCCGCAGTTGCCGGAAACTTTGAGGGTGATGGCCTGTTCTGCCGCGAAAAGCATTCCCGGAACAAGCAGCGCTGCGATGATGAGGTGTTTCATGGGGTTTTCTAGAAAGGAATGAACCTGTGATGTAACAATCTTCAACGACGAGAATCGAATTGACATATTTTGCAGGTTGCACGAACAGGGCATTCCCTTGATGAAGATTACGGTTATGAATATGGTGTGTGATCGTTGCATTATTGTCGCTCGCCAGACAATCGCATCTCTTGGACTGCATCCAACGAGAATTGTTCTCGGTGAAATTGAATTGCTCGAAGAGCCAAGCACGGAGGTATACAAGGAACTCCAATCAAGATTTTCAGATGTAGGTTTTGAGATTGTTGACGATGAAAGATCGAAAGTCGTAGTGCTAATCTCAGCAGAGATCATTGCATGGGTTAATGCACCCACGGAAGATTCTAAGCGGACAAACTTCTCCGTTCACCTTCAAAACGTGCTCGGACGAGAATATACGGTACTTAGCAGACTGTTCTCTGAGTTGGAAGGCACCACGATAGAACATCGAATCATCCAGATGCGCATAGAACGTGTAAAAGAAAGACTTTGCTTCACCGAGCTCAGCATCAAGGAGATCGCGTTTCAACTAGGATTTAGCAGTGCGGCGCATTTGTGTAACCAGTTTAAACAAGTTACAGGATTCACACCCGCAAGCTTTCGAAGGCATCAGGATGGACTTCGGGCATCACTTAATGGGCTATGAATTGTGCAATGAGTAGTCCGAATTATGTAAGAGTATATTCGAGAACTCAAGGTACGTTTACCTTTGTGCGCTAAATCACCGCGGTGTCTATCTAGGAGAATAAACGATGGCGTTCACAAGGCGTAGCTTTATCAGAACGATTGCAGCAGGTGTGGCGGTCGGATCAATACAGCCATTCGGAGCTCCTCATGCAAAAGCAATGAGTGACGACGGCCAACCAAATCCGCTAAAGTTGCCGCGGGTGTTTGCCGGCGGTACGATAATGGTGATGAGCGGCAGCGTAAATGTGTACGAGAATCATTCTACGAATGCAAGAGTATTCGGCTCGTATCCCGGAGTTGCGATTGTTGCGAATAGGGGTGATGAACAAACGATCAAACTTCATAACATGACTGATTCCTCACTAGCTGTTCACTGGCATGGACTGGATGTTCCAAGTGCTATGGATGGTCATCCAATGGATGCTTTTGGCTCTGGAACCACGAAGGAATACTCGTTCAGAATTCTCAATCGTGCAGGTACATACTTCTATCATTCCCACAGTCATATGCGCACTGCGGTAGACGTTTACAAGGGGCTTGCCGGAGCGTTTATTGTTCATGATCAGGAAGAATTGGCCTTAGGTCTACCATCCGGCGAGAGGGATGTTCCAATTGTGATTCATGATGCAAGATTTGATGCCGCTAAACAGTTTGTCTATGCCCCAACAATGACCGACAAAATGGAAGGCTGGCTGGGCAATGTAATGTTAGCAAATGGCACTCCGAATGCCTATCTCGACGTAACTCCTTCGTTCTATAGACTACGTCTTGTAAACGGCTCCAATGCACGTATCTACGATTTGAGACTCTCAGACAACTCTGAATTGTTTGTGATTGCTGGAGATGGTGGGTTGCTCACGAAACCCATAAAGGTTGAATCAGTGAAGCTCGCACCTGGTGAGCGTGCTGAAGTCCTCGTTGACTTCAGTCGGTACGAATCAGGCACTTCCGTTGTGTTGAAGACCGGGAAATTCAATGTACCAGTCGGCCATATGGGAGCCCCAACCTACCCTCAAGGCGTCGAGTATTCGATTATTGAATTTAGGGTTGCTGGAACTAAGGATGTGTCGTTCACGGTGCCCGCCGAGCTTTCCGTGATCCCACCGCTTCCGGATCTTACCGGCGTCCCTGTCCGAATGTTCGAGACGGCGATGTCGATGATGGGAGGAATGAAACATACAATTAACGGTAAGACGTTTGAGATGATGAGAACGGACTTTGAAGTAAATAGCGGCGAAATGGAGATCTGGGAGCTTCGGAACATGGAGCCCGACATGCTCCATCCGATTCACGTTCATGGCCCTCAGTTCCGAGTACTATCTCGCTCAAGTGGACCGTTGGCTCCTCACGAAACAGGCTATAAGGACACGATCCTGTTAAACCCGCTAGAGACAATACGAATACTTGTTACACCAAGTAGATATTCCGGTATGTCTCTGATACACTGTCATAATCTTGAGCATGAGGATGATGGCATGATGCTGAACTTCATGGTGAACGCAACCACAGGCGTCCACGAAGAGGCACTTGGGGAAATTGAGGTATATCCTCAGCCATCCTCCGATGCAATAATGGTCAGACGTACAATCGATATTGATGAGCGGTTGGAGATCATAGACGTAAATGGGCGCATAGTTCACTCAACAATCATTTCGGGTTCAGAATCGCAGATACAGATCAGTCACCTCGTTCGTGGGTCTTACAACGTGAGAGTGGGTCGTTTTTCAACATCGATCATTAAACAATGATGATCTTCTTCATTCTCGTCTCGCTGTTTCTCTCTGCCATATTGGTAAGGGGCGAAGAACATGTCTTTCCTCTTCCGTCATATACGATGGGACGGCAGAATACAAATGTCACCATCAGCCCGGAAGGTGATGTTCTTGTCTCATTTGTAACACCATTGAAAGCTGGGTATCGAATCGGTATTGCTGTAAGCAACGATGGTGGAGTAACGTGGAGGGTCACAGACAGCATAGCATATATGCGGGCATCCATGATTGGCCTTCAACGACGCCCAACGGTTTTCAAGAGTAATGACGGGTCCCTCGTTTGTTCTTATGAAGACCAGAAGGTGGGAGACGCCATGCCACGTGTGTATGTCACAAGAACCACCGCTGAAAACGAGCCGTGGTCAACACCAATTGCAGTGGTGCGTGGAGATCAGGCCGCAATGCAAGACTTTTCAAGCATGGCATCGAGTGGCGACGGTAGGCTCGCAATTGCTTTCATTGGGGATGATCCGGCGTTATCTGGCCGACAGGTGTATGTGGTTCTTTCGAAGGACTATGGACGTAGTTGGTCGGATCCATTGCAAGTGAATTCAATCAGTTGGAAGGGAAGTGCATGCGAGTGTTGCATGACATCTGTTGCATACTCACGCTCAGGAGTCCTAGGCGTGGCATTCAGAGCTAACAGAAATAATGTACGTGACATTCATGTTGCTTTTTCAACCAATAATGGCGTTTCGTTTGACAAACCAGTCCTAATCCAAGATGGAAAGTGGACTATTTCTGGTTGTCCGAGTACGGGGCCCAATCTGATGTTTGATGAAAATGATGTTGCACATATGTCCTGGCGAGACTACCGCGATGTGGTGCTGGCTCCTGTTGTTTATTATGCAAAGTGTAGAGTCGGCGACACTGTTACACCGCGGAATGTAGATCTTAGCTCTGTTGTAGCCGAGGATGCAGACTATCCAGCCGTGTCGGTTTCTCCTGATGGCAAGATTGTAACAATTATACATGAGAGTTCAAATGGTGTCCGTATCACTGTGTCTAGAGATGGTGGCGAAACGTTCGAATCACGTGTAGTAGACCCGTTCATCAAGCGCAATTCAAGTTGCCACGTTATTGAGATTCCCAATGGAACATCTATAGCTATCTGGACGTCCATCAACGATGGAAGATTTGATGTTGCTAAAACCGTAGGTTCTGTAACATCGATCTATGGACAATGTGAACAGTTGTCTTCTGCCGTAGGCCACCAGTATATGCCGTTGTACACAGATTGGGTTACGGTGCCGGATCATGCTACAATATCTGGCCGAGACGTTGCAGGCAGAGTAGTAGAGTTGGAAGTCACACAAAGTAGTCCACGTAGAGTTCGTCCAGTAGCATTTTGTCTGACTTTCATATCGACTGTACTTCCGGAAGGTGTTCAAATTTATGCGATCATTCGAAGCGAGTAACAAGGTGCCTCGTAATGCTGATGATTAGCACTACACTCTATCCATGATCGCGCTAGCGATCGCATGGGCAATCCGAAACCGAGTTATCGTCTTGATGACTTCGCTTGGTGTAGTGCTGTATGGATCGTGGACAGTTGCAAATACACCAGTAGATGCAATCCCTGACCTTTCAGAGAACCAGGTAATAATTCTGACCGAAATGATGGGGCAGAGTCCTCAGATCATTGAGGATCAAGTGACATTCCCTCTGGTTAGCAACCTACAAGGAATTCCTCGAGTGAAGAACATTCGTGCGAACAGCATGTTTGGCATGAGTTTCGTGTTCGTCATATTCGAAGACAACGTTGACATCTACTGGGCAAGGACTCGCGTACTCGAGCGCTTGAACTATGCTCAACGTGCATTACCAACTGGCGTTGTTCCTTCTCTTGGTCCAGATGGAACTGGACTCGGCCACATCTTCTGGTATACACTTGACGGGCCAGGCTATGATCTTGGTGAACTTCGTGCCGCGCAAGACTGGTATGTGCGCTTCGCCCTTCAAAAGATAGAGGGTGTAAGCGAAGTTGCGTCGTTCGGCGGTTTCGAACGTCAATACCAGGTGGTCATAGACCCGCTCAAGCTTCGCTATTACAACGTAAAGCTTATGGACGTCGTAGAGAAGATTCGTGCCAACAACAATGATGTTGGTGGACGGAAACTGGAGCAATCAGACATTGGATACATTATTCGTGGCCGCGGATATATCAAAAGCATTCGAGATATAGAAAACATTGCTCTGCGCTCCGTAGATAATACTCCTGTTACGGTCAAAGACATTGGTGCTGTTCAAATGGGTGGAGCGTACAGACTTGGCATCATTGACGAGAATGGTGAAGGTGAGCGTGTTGGCGGAATTGTGGTGATGCGCTACGGGGAGAATGCCAAGGAGGTTATTGATAAGGTTAAATCTAACCTCTCTGAAATTGAAAGGGGCTTACCCAAGGGTGTCAAATTCAAAGTGGCATACGATAGGTCTGACCTCATTGAAGCAACAATCGCAACTCTTTCGGAGGCCGTGATTGAGGAAATCGTGATTGTAGCCATTGTGCTCTTCGTTTTCCTAATGCACTTCCGTAGTGCGATTATTGTTGTGATTACCATACCAGTATCAGTACTCGTTGCCTTTATCATGATGTATTGGTTCGGAATATCGTCAAACATTATGTCTCTTGCAGGTGTGGCGCTCGCAGTTGGTGACCTCGTAGATGCAGGAATTGTGATGGTAGAAAATGCCATGAAGACAATCAGTGGAGAAATAGAATAGCGCTCATGAGTATCACTGAAACCGCGCGCCACAAGCGCATTGAAGAATCATCAACGCTTGTTGCAAAGGCAGTCATTAGTGCCATTCTTGTAACACTCGTTTCGTTTAGCCCCATACTATTTCTCGAAGGCCAGGAGCAAAAACTGTTCTCACCCCTTGTGTGGACAAAGACGTTTGCCATGATAGGTTCTGGACTAGTAGCCGTCTTTCTCGTTCCTGTATTGATGATATTGCTGCTGAAAGGGAAGATTCGAACAGAAGATGCACACCCAATATCACGCTTCTTAACGAAGCTGTATTCCCCTGTGATTTTATGGACGCTGAAGCGAAAGATTCTAACGCTCGTGCTTGCACTTGTTCTGACAATCGGTAGTATTCCTGTTGTTCTTAGTCTTGGTTCAGAGTTCATGCCTCCGCTTGATGAGGGTTCGATACTATTTATGCCAATCACGCTTCCCGACGTTTCGAATTCAGAGATTAAGCGGATACTGCAATTGCAGGACAGGATAATACGATCAAACCCTGCCGTTGAAAATGTTCTTGGTAAAGCAGGACGAGCGTCATCCGCGACTGATAATGCACCCATCAGCATGATTGAGACGATTATCCTGCTAAAGCCAAAATCAGAATGGCCTGATGGGATGAGTAAAACGGATGTCATTGATGGTCTTAATGCTAAGCTTCAAATCCCCGGTGTTATCAATGGGTGGACGCAGCCAATAATCAATCGTATCAATATGCTGTCTACTGGTATTCGAACAGATGTGGGTGTTAAAATCTACGGACAGAATCTCGATACTATTAATAGACTCGCTCAAGAGTTCCGAAAACAGCTTGAAGGTGTTGATGGTGTTAAAGATCTTTACGTTGACCCCATAGTGGGCGCGCGCTACATTGACATATCAATTCGAAGGGGAGAATTAGGTCGTTATGGCCTGACTGTCGATGATGTGAATATGTTGATAGAAACGGCTATTGGTGGAACGAATGCCACAACCACTGTTGAAGGGCGACGTCGATTTACTGTGAACGTGCGGTTTGCTCAAGATTATCGTGACCGACTTGAAAAAATTCAGTCATTGCAGCTCCAGACGATGGAGAGTGGCCCAATTCCTTTGTCAGCTGTTGCCGATGTGCACATCGCTGATGGACCGCCTATGATCACTACCGAAAATGCAATGCTTCGTGGTACGCTTTTGTTTAATGTTCGTGGTAGAGATCTTGGTCGCACGGTAAATGATGCTCGTAAACGATTAGAGACTGCTATTGCTTCACTTCCAAGCGGATATTTCTTAGAATGGAGTGGGCAGTATGAAAATAAGGTGAGAGCAGAAAATCGTCTGAAAATAATTCTGCCAATTGTACTTGTTTTTATCATTGTAATCTTGAACTTCACATTTCAATCAATGCGCGAAGTGCTCATTGTGCTAAGTAGCATACCGGTTGCACTTGTAGGGGGAGCGTACTCGCTCGCATTCTTTAACGTGAATCTATCTGTGGCTGTTGCAGTCGGGTTTATCGCACTCTTTGGAGTTGCTGTTGAGACAGGCATACTTATGCTCACTTATCTCAACAATAGCCTCCAAAAGAAAGTGAATGACAAGAAAACTGCGGGGCAACAAATGACGAATGTGGATATACGGGATGCAGTATATGATGGCGCTGTGCTTCGACTTCGACCAAAGCTGATGACCGTACTCGTTGATATCATCGGTTTACTACCTGTATTGCTTGCAACCGGGACAGGTAGCGACGTGATGAAACCAATAACAATTCCATTTGTATTTGGTCTTATCACCTCTACTGCCTTTGTTCTGATAGTTCTGCCTGTGCTCTATGCGTGGGTACGAGAGAGAGAACTCGAAAGAAAAAAGACTCTATCGTTTGCGGGGCAAACCGCATGATACGCCCATTTCTGTTCGCGTGCGTTGTCTGTACTGCATCTGTCTTGGTAGTAGCTCAGCAGATGACGCTGAGAGAAGTACAAGTACTGATCGATGCAAATCACCCTTCACTCAAGGCGTATGACTACCGTGTAAAGGCTCTCAACAGGTATGCAGACGGCGCTGGTGCACTTGATCCACCACGAATAGGCGCAGGTCTCTTCATGGCCCCATATTACACATCGCTATGGAAATCTGGTACTGATGGAGCCGGAGGAATGGGGTCATTTATGGTATCAGCCGAGCAAATGATCACAAATCCATCCAAGCTCAGTGCCAACAGAGATTACATGCGAAGCATGGCGTCAGAAGAAGCATCGATGAGGGGCGCCGTAAGGAATGACCTATATGGCGTTGCAGGATCGTACTACGTGGATTGGCAGATCGTGAAGCGCAAACTTCCGGTGATTCGAGAAAGTGAAGAGCTGCTCCGATATCTACTCAAGTCGATAGAGATACGGTATCGATACGGCTTAGACAAACTCAATAGTTATTACAAAGCACAAGCCATGCAGAGCGAGATTCAGTCCGAAATTGTCATGAATGAGGGTCAGATACTTCGAGACAGAGCTGCTCTGAATACTCTTATGAACAGAAACAAGCACGAGGTGTTCGATATTGACACTGCATTCACAATCAAATCGTATGAATCGGTTCGCATTGATTCAAGTGAAGTGGTCTCTCGACGAAGCGACTACAAAGTACTGACGGAACGAATGAATATTCTCAGTCGTAAGAAGCACCTTGAACAGACAAAGCAACTCCCGGATCTGGGGGTCAGATATGATCACATGTTTGCATTCGGTGCTCAGCCACAGCAGTTCACGTTGATGCTCATGATGACGTTGCCTTTTGCACCGTGGTCGGCTTCAGCCTATGATGCAAATGCTTCTGCGATAGACGAAGAAATCAATGAACTCGGAAGTCGACGCGACGCACTTGTAAATGATGTTAGCGGTAACGCAGTGCAATTGAGGGTAGCGTTAGAAAGCCGAATACAACAACTGAAAATGTATGACGCGTCGATAATTCCATCTATGCGGAAGAACTACGAGACTACCTTCATCGCATATGAACAAAACACAGGCGATCTATTTGTAGTTCTCGATGCGCTTCAGAATTTGAAGTTGTCGCAGATCGCTCGTTTAGAAATCTTGCAACAGATACTTCAATTGCAAGTAGAGTACGAAACGCAAATGCAGCTTGAGGGCAACGGTCCATGAGTAGCTCTCTTTTCGTTTATACTGTTATACTGCTCGCGACTATTGGTTGCGCGAGCAAGCATAGCGAGCACTCTGAGTCTAGAGATGATGTAGACATAGTGTCGAAACCAACAAATCAATATGTGATTAGTCAAGTTGCAACTATGAAGCCATTGCGACATGCTACCACGCAGTCTTTTGTCGTGAGTGGTAGAGTATCTTACGACCAAAACAAAATCTCGAATATCTCTGCCAGAGTCTCGGGTCGTATTGAGGAACTGTATGTGCAGTACCAATATCAGCCGATCAAGAAAGGTCAAAAGCTACTCACATTGTACAGCAGAGAATTGGAGACAGAGCAAGAAAACTATCTGTATGTACTCAGGAATGAACCAGCCAATACCACCTTGATCGAGTCGATAGAGAACCGACTACATCTGCTTGGTGTTACAATGGAGCAGCGAGCGACTCTCGTATCATCGAACAAGGCTTCTCGAAGCGTTGTTGTTCGTAGTCCTGCTGATGGACACGTACATCAGGCCGTAAGCGAAGAGAACAATGTAATGGCCAACCAAGACACTCGCAACTATACTGGCATACGTACAGGATCTTTTGTTTCCAAGAACCAAACACTTTTCAAAGTATATCAAACAGATCGTGTATGGCTGCTGTTAGATGTACCAACTGAGTATCAATCACTTATAACCGTGGGTCTACGCGTCTCTATTACTTTTCAAGGACGTAGCAACGATACCGTGAAATCAGTGATTCAATTCGTTGAACCGGCTCAGCGAAGTGGACGCCCGTTCATTACAGCGCGTGTAAGTCTTGACAATCATTCTGGCCGATTGAAAATTGGCACGCTAGCCACGGCAAAGATGTATTCAGAGTCTGGCAATCAATTGTTTGTTCCCTCATCAAGCGTCGTCAGTCTTGGTAGAACGAGTGTTGTTTTTGTAAAGGTCGGAAGTAACGTGTTTGAAGCACACACCGTTGTACCTGGACAAACCATGGGTGATGAAGTATCAATTAGCACGGGGCTTACTGGTGACGAGACAATCGCTGTTCACGCCCAGATGTTAGTGGATAGTGAAAGCATCATTCGAAGTGAGAAATAGGCTATGAAAACGAACTTAAGTCTCATAACATTTATCATCCTCTGTGCCTGTCACACTGAGCCAACTCAGAAGCCAGCCAGTGAAGGCGAGTATTATACCTGCTCAATGGATCCGCAGGTGATTGAGAGTAAGCCTGGAAATTGTCCAATCTGCAAGATGCCGCTTACGATTGCCAAGATGAATACGTCGCAGGCTCCAGACGAGATTGAACTAAGTGATCAGCAGGTTGTGCTTGGAAACATTGCGACTGACAGGCTGCAAATGACGTCGATCGGTGATGAAGTGAATCTGACGGGTCTCCTAGCCTGGGATGAGAGAAAGGTAATCGACGTCAGCACGAGAGTGGCTGGTCGCGTAGAGCAACTATTTGTCAAATCCGTTGGTGAATTGGTAGTACGAGGACAACCATTGTACGTGCTGTACAGTGAAGAATTGAACACCGCAACACGAGAGTACCTTTTAGCAATTGCGTCAGCAAAGGAGTTATCACCCGAATATTCACGTGGCGAAACGTTCGTGAAGACGACAAGAAAGAAGCTGTCTTTGTTGGGTCTCACAGATGGCCAGATAGCAAAACTGAGTGCTGATGCGCCCCTTAATAACTCGATAACGATTCTCAGTCCTACATCAGGCACGGTAAAAACGATAGATGCGCGTGAGGGAGACTACCTTATGGAAGGAGCTAGTATACTGCAAGTAGCAGATCCAACTGCTCTATGGGCAGAAGCAGAAATATATCCTGATGATCTATCTCGGATAGGTGAGCAATCGCATGTACAGCTGCGCTTTCCAGCTGCTCCACAACTGATTATGAATACATTTATACGATTCATACCTCCAGAAGCAGAAACAAAAACAAGAATCACGCGAGCAAGAGTGGATGTTGCAAACTCAAGGGGAATACTCCGACCTGGAATGCAAGTAGAATTCAACGTTGCGTTGAATCAAAAGAAAGCTCATACGTTACCAATCGACGCAGTCATTCGAGGCAGTAATGGCAATTCAATCTGGATTGAAATTGCAGACAATCGGTTCAAGAATATTATGGTTGAGACAGGCGCAGAGTCAGGTGGTAGAATTGAAATACGTTCAGCACTTGA